>CAVHYZ010000151.1:0-2010 GCA_963640495.1 Acutalibacteraceae bacterium | reverse complement strand
ATGTACGGTTTCGTCTTTTGAGCAATACACACTTTCCTCTTTTATTGATAGCGGATATTTTGAAAGACATATAAATCGAAATAGAAAATATTATAAAAAATTACGAGAAGAATTGTATAAAGTTTTATTAGAAAAAGATACAGATAAATTAAAATTTATAGATTCTCAGGCAGGTCTTCACTTTATGATAGATATAGAAACCGATAAAAGTGATGAAGAATTAAAACAAATGTTTGAAAGTTGTGGTATCAAAGCCTCATTTTATTCTGATTACTGTAAGAATAATACAATAGCGCACAGACTGCTTGTTAATTATTCAGGCTTAAATGTTGAGCAATTTTCAGAAACTTTAAATATACTATTAAAAAATATTTAATTATCAATTGAAAAAAAGTTCAATAAATGCTATTTTATATAAAAAACGGAGGGCTTACATGGGAAAGAATATTATTATTGCCGGCCTTGGCCATGGTGGAATTTCGGTTGGCGCAATACTTGCAAAGATGGGCTATAATGTAACTGCTTATGAGCAAAAATCAGAGGGCACACTCGGCTATGATTGGACCGATATTTTTGCGCCGGATTCTCTTGCTGAAGCCGGTATACCAATGCCGCAAAAAGACAAATACACTTATAAGGAAGATATGACTTTTTTCAGTCCTTCTGAAAAAGTGGGTCTTAGGCAGCATGTAGCAAAAAGTAATTTAGAAATCAAACTGGAAAGAAAAGATATTTATGATCATCTCATAAGTCATGCACTCAATTCCGGAGTTAAAATTATGTATGATTGTAAAATTAATGGGCCTATAATTCTTGGTAGTAGGGTAGTTGGAATAAATACCGATAAAGGTAATTTCTATGGTGATTTAATAATTGATGCCTGTGGCATGAATTCACCTTTAAGGTCTAATTTGCCGGAAAGTTTTGGAATAGAAAGAAATGCATCAAGGAAAGAAAGAATTACAATTTTCAGAGCTTTCTATAACAAAACGAGCAATATTGATGTTGAAGCAAAATTTAAAGTAACGCTTTTTAAAGATAATATCCTTGGCGTTAGTTGGGTTGCCTCGGAAGAGGATCACACCGACCTTTTGATTGGCAGATTTAATGATTTTGATATGAAAGAGGTAAATAGATTTGCAGATGTATTAAGAAAAACAAATCCTACTCTCGGAACAGAAATATTAAGAGGCGGTCGATTCGTTGAAATACCAACGAGGCAGCCACTTTCGCTAATGGTTGCAGATGGCTATGCTGCAATTGGTGACAGTGCGTTTATGACTGTACCCATAATCGGTTCCGGTATAGCAAATTCTCTTCGTGCCTCAAGAATGCTTGCAGATGCGATTATCGCTGATAAAAAAGATTTATTTAACAAAGAAACTCTTTGGAGTTACCAATATAATTTTTATAAAAATTTAGGTTCCGGTCTTGCTCCGCTCGCAGCAGCTAAACTTTGTCTTTTTGACCTTACTCCGGATGAAGTAGATTATGCTTTTGAAAGCGGAATGGTTAATGAAGATAATATAACAATAGGTTCGGATTTTACAAGCTACAAGAAAATTAATACAAATTTAATGGATGTAATTAACAAAGGTAAATTGATTTGCATAAATCCAAGTCTTTTAAAGAAACTTCCTAAATTTGGATTGCTTATAGGTAGGGCAATAGTTGTAAGTGCAGTTTTACCCAAAACGTATAATTCTAAAAGTGTTGATGTTTGGAAAAAAGCTTACGAATCGGCATTTAAATCCGGAAAATAATTAATAGAAAAAAGAAAAAGCACCACTATGTGGTGCTGTTTTTCTTTTACATTTTCTTGCAAGCTTCAACAAGGGCTTTCATTTCTTCATCACTAAGGGTAACGCCTTTGCCCATTCTATCGTGCTCAGGTGACCACTCACGGATGTCATACTTTGCGTCGCGACCTCCCCAGCTAACAAGATTAAGTTCTTTTTGCCAGCCTCTTGCATTTTCTGAAAGAACGGCAATAGTCTCAACAATTTCATA
>CAVHYZ010000150.1:0-2028 GCA_963640495.1 Acutalibacteraceae bacterium | reverse complement strand
TTAAAACAATTCTCGAAGTCTTTGCAAGTCTCCTCACCAGCAGCTGTTAAGCACTGAAATTATTTAAGTTTTTACTACGGTTATTCATATTGTTCATTTGCGATATTTGATAATATTTAATTAAAAATCGAAGGTGGAACTAAAATAAAAAAGAGAGTATTCAGCGTATTCCTTGCGCCGGTCATGGTGTCTCTCGGTTATAAAGTCGTTGCAGATAACAGTAGCGGAAGTAGTAACAGCGGTAACTCAACCGGTTCAAGTAAATCATTCTTCCAAAAAATCGCCGATTTCTTCAAAAACATATTCACATCAATAAAGAGAATTTTTTCAAGATAAATGTATCCCCAAAAATAAGTTAAACCCCACTTGGCTTTGATAGCTTTGTGGGGTTTTCGTTGTATGGGGTGCTATATCGTAAGGGTAAGTGCCTATTCAAATAAGGAACGACAGCTTTCAATAGAAAATTGCCGTTCCTTTGATCTTTTTATACTGTTCTGTTATTTTTTCTTTTTCTTAACTATAATGCAAACAGCGACAACAACTATCAAAGCCACTACAACAGTTATATAAGGACCTTTGCTTGAGCTTTCACTTTCTTTCGGTTCGCTTACAGTAGAAGCTTCTTCTGTTGACTGTGTAACAGCTTCTGTTACTTCGGCAGCTTCTGTTACTTCGATGGTTTCAACAGCCTCGGTTTCAGTTGCTGAGCTTGAAGTTTCGGATGCATCTGCATTAGTGCTGTTTTTGCTCTCTTCTGCTTTACTTTCTTTAACTGTTGTTGTTTCTTTGAGAGAAAGAGTTTTAACGTTGCTATAATCAATCTTTACTCTTGCAGTTGGTCTTACGGGAATAAATGAAGCCTTAATTGTTACGCCTACAAATTCATTATCTGTTACAAGGGGGAACTTAAAACCCATCGGGTATGTTTTTCCGTCAAAGGTTACATTTGTAAGTGTTTCCGCATCGGCTGTGTTGCCTTCTGTAGAACCGTCAAGATAGTAGCTAAAAACCAAATCTGCTTCTTCTTCGGTAACAATTGTCATATATTTCTTGCCGTTTTCAATAGTGATAAGAGCCTTTTGAACTACATATTTGTTGCCCATGGATGCTTTATCTTTGTCTGCACTGCAAAGGCTGATAGGTACTGAATATGAACCGTCAGCTGTGGAAATTGCCGCAAAGGCGGGAATTGAAAGCGAGCAAATAACGGCAATAATCATTACAATTGCTAAAATAATTTTTTTGACATTTCTCATGGTATCTCCCCCTGTGAGTTTTATTTTTATATGCCTTAGAGTAGGAATTATATCACAGTAGATATATTTGTCAATGATACAATATGATGAAAAATGGAAGTCAATAAAGCAAGTTTTGTTTTATAAGATACGCAATGCTTTACCGGAGGTTTTAAGAGCTTCGAAGTCAATAATATCATTATTCAAAACAAGATTACCGTTTATAAATACCTTATCAATTCCGAAAGATTCGGTTTTATCGGGAGTTGCATTTTTTAATTTATCTTCATCAAAAACAGTAATATCAGCAAAATATCCTTTTTTGATGTACCCTCTGTTTTGTATCATAAATCTTTCGGCAGTTGCGCCTGTCATTCTGTTAATCGTATTAGGCATTGTATCACCTGTTCCGAGAAGTGAATCACGTAAGAATTTGGGGAAACAATCATAAATAGCAGGGTTTTGAATTCCATGATCCTCTACCCATGCATCAGTCATATAAAGGCAGTTTTCATTTCTCTCAAACTCTTTGATTATTTCAGGAGTGGAATATGGGCCCATATTTACTCTGCCTTTGAAATTACTCTTTTCGCAAAGCATTAAATAGGCATCAAGGTCTTTCATACTTTCTGCTTTTGCAATTTCATGAACGGTTTTGCCCTCATATTTTTCGAAGCCTTCACCTATGTAAGCTACCTGAATATCTTTGAATCCGAAGCCGAGGAGTAAGCTTGTGGCCTTAATCAAAACAGAGAGCTTAATTTTATTTATAGGCTTTTTTTTTTTTTTTTTT
>CAVHYZ010000149.1:0-2297 GCA_963640495.1 Acutalibacteraceae bacterium | reverse complement strand
AAATTTATAAAGATTCCAAAATTTAATTTCAAATTTCATTTTTAAAGGTTGACAATTGCAGAAATATGTGTATAATATATGTTCGTAGCCCGAATATTGGGGAATTGTGTAATGGTAGCACTGCAGACTCTGACTCTGCCTGTTGGGGTTCGAATCCCTATTCCCCAGCCAATATAAAATCCGAATCTTGTACTGTTTGGTACTTGGTTCGGATTTTTTTAAACAATGCCGTAATCGTCAATATACAATTCAATCGGCGTGACATTATTTTTAATATTAGAAATTAAATTAAAAATTAATATTCGTTTAATTTTTGTGTTATATAATTATGTTGTATTCTTAAAAAAGGAGCCTACACATGAGAATTTTAATAGCAGAAGATAATCGTAGTTTAAACGATATTATAGTAAAAAAGCTCACTGCAGACGGTTACAGCGTAGATACTTGTTATGACGGTGAAGAAGCAATACCCATTCTTTTATACACAGATTACGATGCTGTAATTTTAGATATTATGATGCCTAAAGCCGACGGATATGAAGTTCTGAAAGCTTTAAGAAATTCGGGAAAAGGAACACCTGTGCTTTTTTTGACAGCTAAAGATGCTATTTCAGATAAAGTGAAGGGTTTGGATATGGGCGCAAACGATTATCTTGTAAAGCCGTTTGCTTTTGAGGAACTTACAGCTCGACTTCGTGCAATAACAAGAACGCCATTTGGAATGGCCAATAATATTCTTAAAGTTGACGACCTTGTACTTGATTGCAACAATCAAACCGTAAAAAGAGGAAACAGAGATATTATTCTTTCCGCCAAAGAGTATGCACTTTTGGAATATTTAATGAGAAACAGCGGAATAATTATCAGCCGAGCAAAAATTGAGGATCATATTTGGAATTTCGATTATGAGGGCGGAACAAATATTGTGGATGTTTATATCAGCTACCTCAGAAGAAAAATTGACGGAGAAAGCAACAAAAAATTGATACATACCATTAGAGGAAGAGGATATGTAGTTTCGGAGGAAAAGCCTTTATGAAACATTTTTCAATAAGAACAAAAATCACACTTTGGTTTACTTTAGCTCTTATTACCGTTGTCGCAATCACTTATATTTGCATTTTGTCCGCAAGCAATCAAGTTATACAAAAGACAATTAAAGATAATTTAATAGAAACTGTTGAAAATAATGTTGATGAAATTGAGTATTATAAAAGCTTATCAGAAATAAATGAAATGGACGGCTTTGACCATTATATTGAGTATAAAAACGGATTTCTTGAGGTTGATGATGATTTTCTTGATTCCGTAAATCAAGTTTATACAGCACTTTATGAAGATGATTTATTTATGCTCTATGGGGAAAATCCAATTGCAAAGTATTGCAGTGATGCTCCCCTAAATAATCAAAGCTTACGGAAAATAAAAGTAAACGAAATAAATTATTATATATTTGATCGTGAATTAAAAGGTGAAGGCTTATCCGGACTGTGGCTCAGAGGCGTTGTTGCTGAAACTCAAGGAAAAGACGAAATGAATAGTATTTCAGAACTATCCTTGATAATTTTACCTATAATTTTACTTATATCTATATTGGGTGGTAATCTTATTGCTCGAAAAACTTTAAGCCCCATAAAAAAAATATCCGATACGGCATCTCAAATAGGCAAGGGCAATGACCTTAAAAAGAGAATTGAGTTGTCAGAGGGCAATGATGAACTTCATCAGCTGGCAAATAATTTTAATGATATGTTTGAAAGGCTGGACAAATCTTTTGAAAAAGAAAAGCAATTCACATCTGACGTTTCTCATGAATTAAGAACACCTATGGCCGTTATTATGGCACAGTGTGAATATTCAATGGAAAAGCAAATGACAAAGGATGAATATGCCGAAAGCATTGAATCTATTTATAACCAAGGCAGGAAGATGACATCTATGATAAATCAAATGCTGGATATTGCTCGCCTTGAAATGAAACCTGAAAATTATCCGAAAGAAAACATTGATTTTTCAACATTAACCGAATCTGTTTGCGATGATTTGGCTTTGTTAAAAGATAAAAACATTAACTTGTCCGCTGACATTCAAAAAAATATTTTTATTTACGGTAACGAGAGCTTAATTACAAGAGCAATTTCAAATCTTATATTAAATGCTTACCGTTACGGAAAAGAAAACGGTTATATAAAAGTAATATTGAGGGAAATGCAAAATAATATAATTTTTGAAGTGGAAGATAATGGAATAGGTATAAGTGAAAAAGATTTAACAAAAATATTTGACCGTTTTTATAG
>CAVHYZ010000148.1:0-2302 GCA_963640495.1 Acutalibacteraceae bacterium | reverse complement strand
CCTCCGCTACGCTCCGTCGCTTACTCTCTCTGTCCCGAAAAAACATTCTAATTAGTTTTTTTCTCTCAATTTTCTTAGTCTCACATCATTGACAAATGCACATTAATCACAATTATAAGGATTTTTATTTATTTTTTTACAACGCATTCATATTTCAAATTGTTTTCTATCAGCTATTATTATTCCATCTTTTACAATCAATTTGCAAATTCTTGCGTTTCGTCTGTCTCCTTTTAGTCCATCCTCTTCTCTATTACGAGCGTGATAGATTGCATACCAGTCACCATTATATTTAATCATGGAATGATGGCCTGCGCCTTCTTCCCATTCATTGGAAGAAATTATCGGTGCATAAGTTTTATTATCCGGATATTTTTTAAAGTCAATTTTTGTCAAGTCATTCTCGTTTGTTTTTGCTCTTGCATAACCAATAAAATAATTTTCATTTTCATAGCACGATCCGCTGTACATAACATATTGCCAGTCACCTTCTTTAAAGTAAAAAGCACCTTCTATAGTGTGCCAATGCTGGCCTTTTTTATATCTGTCTCGTCTGTAAATTTCTTCATCTAATGTAGGCACAACAACTGTATGAGGCTTTCCTTCAGCTGTATATGGATCAAGTAGTCTATCAACTACAATATATGTTCCGGGTCTATTCCAATCAAAGTTGTTTGTTGAATAAAAAATGAACATTCCATTTTCATTTTGCACAACATGGGAATCAATTGAAAACGGATGAAGTAACTGTTTAGCATTTTTAAATGGGCCTAAAGGATTATCAGCCGAAGACACATGCATTGTTTGCCTGTGGCCACCTTTATCAGGAATGTCTTCGTAAAATTCAAAGGAACAATACATGTAAAATTTGCCATTAATTTCAATAACAGAAGGTGCCCAAAACTCTTTAACAACAGGAAAAGTAAAAACCATCCCCTCGAATTTCCAACCTGTTAACAAGCAATCGGATGAATAGGCATAAATTCCATCGTCTCCGGTAGTGTATATATAAAACTTACCGTTTGATTCAAGAATAAAAGGATCTGCTTGACCTATATAATTTTCCTTATTTACATCTAATAATTGCATAAATACCTCACATAAAATCAGGCGAAAATTAAATTTCCGCCTGATTAAAATATTATTTAACAATAGTATCTAATAGTGTTCCAAATATAGAGAAAGCTTTTCCAATGGCAAGAAGAACATCACCAAAGTTATTAAAGAACATTGAATACAATTTACTACCATCAATTTTTTCGGCAAACGCACTATCGTTAAGGACAAGATCATTATAAGTAATGAGTTCGGTCTCATAAGATGAAGTTTTTTCATCAAGAGTGATAAGGCGACTGCCTTTATTGAATGGGCTGCTATATGAGTGATTAGTGCAAGCAGGTGTATTAATTACATGAACTCCTTTTATTTCTACATCATATGAATTCATATGATCATGGCCGGAAAATACAGCCTTTACATCACCTTTTTCTGCCAAGGCGTCAAGCTGACCGTAATTATAATAGCCGGGGCAAGGTGGTTCATTTAAAAATCCGGTAAAGTTTTGAGTTTTGGGAACAAATGTATAATAATTTCCGTAATAAGATCTACCAAGTTCCCCAAGATCAACAGCAGATTTATAATAAAGATAATCATACACATCACCGACAACTATATGCTGAAACACAACCGACGGAAGATAACTATCATCTGATTGTTTATATGAATCCCTAACAGATTTATACCATTCTATCTGATATGGCTCTACGCAATCATAGCCTAAGTTATTTCCGTCCTCATCATAAACATAACTGCCTGAATCAAACATATAAATACCGTAAGCAACCTTCGTGGTGTCTGTTGAAGAGTAAACAGGTAAGAAATGTGTGCCGGCTTTCGTAGAATTTGTAGGATCGAGAGCATTTGTACCAAGGAAATATTTTCCACCATATTTTACATAAAGATCAAAAAGCTGAGCATTAGTGTAACCCTGCTCATGATCATGATTTCCGAAAACAAGCGTGAAATATGTGCCTGTATCTACAAAAGGCTTAACAAGTTCTTCAATTGAAGCTTCTTTATATTCTTCAGCGGATACTGTATTGTCACCACCTAAAACAACAAGATCAGGCTTGTATTCTTCAAGAACTTTGTATATATAAGATATCATATCTTCATTTGCAGGATAATCATCCTGACAATCAGTAAGATGAAGAATTTTAAACTTACCGTCCTTGTCAAATTTAAGAGTAACATTGTCATTCTCTGCAAAGCCGCAAACACTGAGGCTCATGATGAGAACAAC
>CAVHYZ010000147.1:0-2393 GCA_963640495.1 Acutalibacteraceae bacterium | reverse complement strand
TGCTTAATGAGTTTTGCACACTTACATGTGCATACTGAATACAGCTTGCTTGATGGAGCTTGCAGAATTGAACCTATGCTTGATAAAGTAAAAAGCATGGGACAGACTTCTGTTGCTATTACTGATCATGGTGTTATGTATGGGGCTTTAAAATTTTACAAAGAAGCGAAAACAAGAGGCATAAATCCCATTATCGGGTGCGAGGTATATGTAGCGCCAAGATCAAGATTTGATAAAGTACATGGGATTGATAACGAAAGATATCATTTAATATTACTATGCAAAAATAACACTGGTTATAAAAATTTAATTAAAATTGTTTCTGAATCTTGGATAAACGGATTTTATACTAAGCCTCGCATTGATAAAGAGCTTATCGAAAAATATCATGAAGGTTTGATTTGCCTTTCAGGATGCCTTTTCGGCGAAATTTCAAAATATTTACTTAATGGAGATTACGGCGAAGCAAAGGAAACTGCATTATGGTATAAAAATATTTTTGGAGAAAATAACTATTTTCTAGAAATTCAAAATCACGGGCTTAGTGAGCAATTAAAAATTAGGTCTGATATAATCAAATTATCTAAGGATTTAAATATACCACTTGTTGCTACCAATGATGCTCATTATATAAATAAAGAAGACGCTAAAATTCAGCAAATTTTAATTTGTATACAAACAAACCATACATTAGGCGAAAATACAGGTTTAGATTTTAAATCAAATGAATTTTATATAAAGTCAGAAGAAGAAATGTTAAAAGAGTTTGATTTCTGCCCTGAAGCTGTTACAAACACTTCTTTGATCGCCGAAAGGTGCCATGTGGATTTTGAATTCAATAAAACCAAACTTCCTCATTTTGAAGTTCCTAATGGAATTGACCATTTTGAATGGTTCAAAAATATGTGTGAAACAGGTTTAAAAAATCGTTACGGTGAAAATCCACCGAAATCGTACATACAAAGAATGAATTATGAGCTTAATATCATTAACCATATGGGATATACAGATTATTACCTTATAGTTCAAGATTTTGTTAATTACGCAAAATCAAAAGGTATTCCCGTAGGACCGGGCAGAGGTTCGGGAGCTGCAAGCATTTGCGCATATTGCATAGGAATAACCGGCATTGATCCTATGAAATACAATCTTCTTTTCGAAAGATTCTTAAATCCTGAAAGAGTTAGCATGCCTGATTTTGATATTGACTTCTGCTATGAAAGAAGGGGAGAGGTCATTGACTATGTTATTAAAAAATATGGCTTTGATCATGTTGCACAAATTGTTACCTTCGGTACAATGGCAGCAAAAGCGGCGATTAGGGATGTGGGTCGAGTTTTGGGTGTTCCTTATGCCACCGTTGATTCAATAGCAAAACTTATTCCACAAGAATTAAATATTACTCTTGAAAGAGCTTTGCAAGAATCTAAAGAATTTAAAAGAATCTACGAATCAGATGAAACTGCTAAAGAAATTATTGACTTATCTATTAAAATTGAAGGCATGCCAAGGCATGCCTCTACTCATGCTGCTGGTGTGGTTATAACCGCTGAGCCTGTTAATGAATATGTTCCGCTATCGGTTAATGATAATTCAGTTGTAACTCAGTTTACAATGAAAGAACTTGAACAGTTAGGCCTTCTTAAAATGGATTTTCTCGGTTTAAGAACTTTAACGGTAATAAGAACTGCCGAGAAAATGATAAAGAAAAAAAATCCCACTTTTGATATAGATAAAATTGATATAGCTGATAGTAATGTTTATAAACTTTACTCAAATGGCACTACTGAAGGAGTATTCCAATTTGAATCCTCAGGAATGAAACGAATATTGGAACAGTTAAATCCTCAAAATATTGAAGATATAATAGCTGTTATAGCTCTTTACAGACCCGGCCCTATGGATTCTATTCCCAAATACATAAAAAATAAATTCAATCCACAAGATATTACGTATTCAACACCAAAATTAAAAAATATTCTTGATGTTACTTATGGATGTATAGTATATCAAGAGCAAGTAATGCAGATTTGCAGAGAAATTGCCGGATATTCATTTGGTAGAGCTGATATTGTCAGAAGAGCTATGTCAAAAAAGCAACATGATGTTATGCTCAAAGAAAGAATAAATTTTGTTTATGGCATGACTGATGAGAATAATAATATTCTTTGTGATGGAGCAATTCGAAGAGGCATTGATGAAAAAACAGCGAATGAAATATTTGATGAGATGATTTCTTTTGCTTCTTATGCTTTCAATAAAGCTCATGCAGCTGCCTATGCTTATGTTTCATATCAAACAGCATTTCTGAAATGTTATTATCCTAAAGAATTTTTTGCTGCATTATTGTCAAGTTGTATAGACAGAACAGATAAAATATCCGAATATATCTC
>CAVHYZ010000146.1:0-2425 GCA_963640495.1 Acutalibacteraceae bacterium | reverse complement strand
ATTATATACTTGTTTTAGCCCCTGAATTACATTATAATAGTAAAAATTACTAAAATTGAGGTACAAATATGTACAATTACAATTATCAGCAGGATAATTCTTATATTCTCCGGCAAAATGAAAAATCAAATATCAAGCTTATCGGAAAGACTGCCGGGTTATGTATTATTGCTTATACCGTTCTTGAAAATTTATTTACAATACCTCTTATTTATCCGACTCTCTATAATCTTTACAATACAAATATGTTCTTCCAGGACACGGTTACAATTTTGCTTTCAATTTTTTGCTTGCTTATTCCATTTGCAATCGGCGGCAAATATTTAGGCAAGAGGCTGAAATGCGAACCTTATCCTCTTGAAAGACCTTACGATATGAAACTTGCCGTTTCTGCGGTTTTTCTTGGATTTTTTGTTTGCCTTGCAGCAAATTATATTGCAAGTGAATTTGTCAGCTTTGTGGAAAATTTCGGTTACACCTTAAGCTACAATGATTTTGAAGTGCCTTCATCTGTGACCGGCAGAATTTATTATATTATTACAATTGCTGTTGTGCCGGCTTTATGTGAAGAGGTTGCAATCAGAGGCGCAATAATGCAGCCTTTGAGAAGATATGGGGATAAATTTGCCATTGTTATATCCGCTGTTGTTTTTGCAATTCTTCATGGCAATATGGTGCAAATGCCTTTTGCTCTTATTGCAGGCATAGGATTAGGCTATGTTGCTTGTATTACAGGCAGCCTTTGGCCTTCAATTGTCGTTCATTGTTTAAACAATTTGTATTCATGCGTCACGAGTTTTATGCTTGAAGATATACAAGATACAGTCGCTTTAAACAGAACCTATCTTATTGTCATGATCAGCCTCTATATTATATCGATTATCGGCTCGGTAATTTTCATGTTTATAAAAGGTCATCGTTCACTTAATAAAATTACAACCTACTTAACCGGTGGCCAGAAAATCAAAGCGTTTTTCATAAGTGTACCCATGATTATTGCTCTCGGAATTATGTTTTATATCACATCAATTTATATCAGCAGAGGTTAATAATGATTCTTAAAAAGAATGATTTAATTGAACTTAATATAGAAAATTGCGGGCTTGACGGAAGTGGTGTTGGCCATTACGATGGAATAACTGTATTTGTGCAAGGCGCAATAACAGGTGAGAAGATTCTTGTGCATGTTATCAAAACAAAAAAGACCTATGCTATAGGTAAAATTGAGAAAATTTTAACTGCTTCACCCTGTAGAATTGAAAGCCTCTGTAAAGCATATAACCGATGCGGAGGATGTTCTTTTTGCCATACAACTTATGAGTCTGAAATTTATGCAAAAGAACAACACATTAAGGAATGTTTTAAGCGTATAGGCGGTATTGAGCCTGAATTTGAGCCAACTATAAAAGCGGAAGAAGTTTACGGTTACCGTAACAAAGCTCAGTTCCCGGTAAGCGAAAGCAACGGAGAAATCTCCATCGGGTTTTATTCTCCCCGTTCTCACAGAGTTGTAAATTGCCCCGATTGTATGCTGCAGCCTTCCGAGTTTGAGCTGATTCTTAATTGTTTTAAAAAGTACATTGAAGAAAATCATGTTTCCGTATATAGTGAAGAAGATCATAAAGGCTTACTTCGCCATATCTATTTGCGTAAAGGTACTGTAACCGATGAAATAATGGTTTGCCCTGTTATAAACGGCAATGAATTGCCGAAAGAACAAGAACTTGTAAATTCTCTTATCTCGGTTTGCAATAAAATCAAAAGCATCGTTATTAATACCAATACAGATAAAACAAATGTTATCTTAGGGAAAAAATGCCGTACAATTTACGGTAATGACTATATAACAGATACCCTTTGCTCTCATAATTTTAGACTTTCTCCCTTATCTTTTTATCAGGTTAATCACAATCAAGCCGAAAAATTATACTACAAAGCAGCAAAGTATGCCGATTTAACGGGTAAAGAAACTGTTCTGGATTTATATTGCGGTACGGGTACGATCGGTCTTTCAATGGCGAGTAAAGCAAAGAATTTAATCGGCGTTGAGATAATTTCCGAAGCTATTGAGGATGCTAAAATCAATGCAGAAAATAACAATATTCACAATTCAAGGTTTATTTGCGAAGATGCTCCTAAAGCAGCTGAAATTCTTAAAAACGAGGGCATTAAGCCGGATGTAATTATTCTCGATCCGCCCCGGAAGGGCTGCGCAAAAGAGCTTCTTGAAACCGTAAATGAAATGAATCCGAACAGAATAGTCTATGTTTCCTGTGACCCTGCCACCCTCGCAAGAGATTGTGGAATTTTATCAAAAATGGGATATGTTACCGAAAAAGCTACTGCTGTTGACTTATTTCCACGCACCGGCCACGTCGAGACGGTCGTTTTGCTGTCAAAAGTGAACACACCTGAGTAAGATAAG
>CAVHYZ010000145.1:0-2471 GCA_963640495.1 Acutalibacteraceae bacterium | reverse complement strand
ACTGACTCCGCTTGAAAAACGAAATCAGTTTGTTGCTTAAAATTTAATTTTCTACTTTAGGTAGTCTTTTTTTGTACTGTCTGCACAACTTGGGGCAGTTCACACCACAGGCTTCAATATTTTTATACTTTATTTTGTGTGTTCATCAACAAATGGGATAAGATGATTCCTAAGAAGGTCAAGAGTTAAGTCAACCTTTTCTTTCGGCCATCTGTCGCCCCTGATCATACCGGTGCAGCATCTGAACCAGGCAAGTGGTAAAAGCCATTTAACCATTTCATCTTTTTCAGCCGCTTCTTCAATGGAACATCCGAAATATTTTTGAATAAACTTATTAAAAATCTCTGAAACTTTTTCGCTGCTCATCTTATAGAATGAATTATATTCACCGGGAGCCGTGTTTGCATAAAGCATTGAAAATACTATTCTGGAAAGATCAAACATAGGCATACCGGTGCTGAGTTCACCCATATCAATAAGCACACATTCACCGTTTTCAACCATAATATTGTTTATGTTAAGATCGCCGTGAATACAATTATCACCTTCGGGAATAAGATCAATGAATTTATTCAAATATTCAATATCTTTGTCTGTAGCACCGACAATTTTTTTTATGTCAGCACGGTTTGTTTCTTTGAATGAAGGAATATCCGGGTCACTTGTGTGGATGGAGGTTACTTTTTTGCAAACATCTACATAGAGATCAATATATTTATCAAGATTATTTGGATCGTTGCGCATAAGTTCGCCCAATGTTTTTGATTTTATAAGCTCATACATAACGCCTGTTCTGCCGTCACATTCAACTATATCATAAGAAATAGCAGTAGGAATACCCATAACAAAAGCCTTTTTTGCAAGGGCTTTTTCTCTTTCTATATCTTCACGTGTAGAATCTGAATAATAAAGCTTAACAATGGTTTCGTCATTGATTCTGAAACACTCACCGCAAGCACCTGCACCGATAATATCACAGCCTTCAACGCTGATTTGGCGAACAGCACCCTCAATGTCCATTATTTCGGAAAATCCCGTAACATCAAAAATGCTTTTAACATCGTTGTTAACACCGATAATCTTAAACTTTTTGCTGCCGCATCTTTTTTTTGCTGCAAGTAAAAAACGAAGACCGGCCGATGAAATATATTCAAGCTCGCTTGCATTAATTATTAAGCCTTCTGTGCCGTTTGGCTCATTTGCAAGTGTTGCTCCGAATTCATCGGCATTTGCCGAGGTAATGCTGCCTGAAACAAAAGCGTATGAAAGATCGCCTTGTTTTTCAACTCTAATTTCCATATTTAATGCCTTTCTTGCTACTGAGAATATACCCACGCCCTTTATTGTAGCTTATAAAGGACTTAATGGGAAAAGTTTAAGCTGATAAGTAAGAAATTTAACTTATAATTTATCAAAAAAAGAATTAACACATTTTGCAAATTCTTGATACATGGGCAAATCGTCAATAGGTTTTAATGCTTCCACAAAGCTGCGGAAAAGCCATTCCTGTTTATCTTTACCTCTTTTAAAAAGAGCCCAAAGTTCTTCACCTTTTGCTTCATATTCCTTAGTCATACTTTTTATGTTAGCGAGTTTATCGGCACATACAAGCATCTTATGGCGACGATCGGAATATTTTGCAATATAATCAAGAGTGTTTTGCTTTCTTTCTTCCCATGTAAGAGATTTATCTTCGCTGTCCGATAAAACCAATTCACATACGCTACTGCTGAATTTTTCTGTGAGCTCTTCTTTTGTTATGCCTGCATCTTCAATAACATCGTGAAGGAGACCGGCACATATTAAATCATCATCTGCCCCATTCTTTGCAAGCTCTATTGCAACTTCAAAAGGGTGAACAATATATGGCTCTCCGCCTTTTCTTTTTTGTGTTTTGTGGGCCTCAAGAGCAAATAAAAATGCTTCGTTTACCATTAATGAATCCTCCGACTTTCAGACGCTATTTTAACAAATTATCGTTTATTATTCAATGTGTATTGAAAAAATTTAATTTTTGGGGATTCTATCTTGCCTTATTGTTAGTGCAATTCTGCCCTTTACAGTATCAACATTCAAAATCCAACAGGTGATTACCATGCCAACCTTAAGTGCTTCAGATGGATGCTTAATATATTTATCGGTAATTTGACTTATATGAACAAGACCATCTTCATGAACGCCTATATCTACAAATGCTCCGAAGTCAGTAACATTTCTAACCGTTCCCTTCATTTCCATACCGGGCTTAAGGTCTTTAATGTCCATAACATCTGTTCTGAGCATTGGGGCAGGGAGTTCATCTCTCGGGTCTCTGCCCGGAGCGATAAGCTCTTTTACTATGTCTTTAAGGGTGGGAACACCTATACCCAACTTTTCAGCAACTTTTTCTTCACCCAAAAGCTCAACATTGGGCTTGATTGATTTGATTTCTTCTGTCCCTATATCTTTTTCCGTAAAATTGAAAAGCTTAA
>CAVHYZ010000144.1:0-2672 GCA_963640495.1 Acutalibacteraceae bacterium | reverse complement strand
TTCCTGCTCATGCTCCTTACAACTATTATACTAAGGACTATGAAAAAGGTCTTCAGCTTTATTCAAAGGGTGTACTTATTATGGATAAGTGTGCCGATTTACTACCTGACTATTTCAGCTTTGTAAAAGGGCTTGTAGACAGCGAAGATTTATCACTTAATATAAGCCGTGAAATGCTTCAGCATGACAGTCAGCTTAAACTTATTGCAAAAACTGTTGAGAAAAAAATTAAATCCGAGCTTGAAAAAATGCTTAAAAACGAAAGAGAAAAATATGAAGAATTTTTCAAGGCTTTCGGTATTCAATTAAAATTCGGCGTATATAATATGTACGGCATTCATAAAGACGAACTTAAAGATTTGCTTATTTTCAAATCGTCTTATGAAGATAAAATGACCACTCTTGCCGAGTATTGTGAAAGACTTAAAGATGAAGATACAAAGATTTATTACGCCAGCGGTGAAACTGCCGAAAAAATCAAAATGCTTCCTCAGTATGATTCCGCCGTTAAAAACGGTCTCGAAGTTCTTATGTTTACAGAGTATGTTGATGAGTTCGTTGTCAAAACCCTCGGTGAGTATAACGGCAAGCAGTTTATAAACATTTGTGACGAAGAGTTTGATGTTTCCACAGATGAAGAAAAGAAAGAACTTGAAGAAGAAAATAAATCTTCAGAAGCCTTGCTCAATTCAATGAAAGACGCCTTAGGTGATAAGGTCAATAAGGTTAGATTTACCAATAAATTAAATGAGCATCCCGTTTGTCTTACAACAGAAGGCATGGTTTCTCTTGATATGGAAAAAACTCTTAATGCAATGCCCGGCGCAGGTGATAATAAAGTAAAGGCTACAGTTGTGCTTGAAATCAATATGAATCATCCTATTGCAGAAAAACTTAAATCCATTTCTGAGGATTCTGCCATAGTAAAGATGTATGCACAAATTCTTTACGGCGAGGCTTGCTTAATTGCCGGCAGAACAATTGATGATCCGATTGAACATAGCAAAAATATTTGTGAAATTCTTTCAAAGTAATTTTATAAATCAATTTCCCGATGAGTGCGAAATAATGCTCATCGGGATTTTTCTGTTAATTATATTCATAATTGAATAACTGAAACCGAGCTTAAATCCTTACAATAAGAGAAATAAACTCGGTTTAATTAAATTATGTTACTTTCCTTCGATTTCGTGACGAACCTTAAGCTCTTCAATCATTTGATGATGGCTCTTGCCGGAGATATTATAAAATGCCATTGGTATAAGCATAAGCAAATAGCCTATTGCAGGTAATATTGTGGTCATAAAGAAAAGAGCTTTGTTTGTTGCTGCGTTTTGGATAAGTGAGCCTTCTGTGTGTGCGATGTAGCCTGTGTATCCGAGAATTGCAAGACCGATTGATGAAGAAACGGAGTTTTCAATTTTGCCTGTGAAAGACATTATTGAAAGCATAATTCCTTCAACTCTTGTGCCTGTTTTCCATTCAACATAGTCAACGGTTTCAGCTTCCATCTCTTTTTGCATAAGATTTTTGCACTCCAAAGGAATAGCTGTTAAACCTGTGAATAAAACTACAAGAATACCAACGCCAAGAGAAACCTGTGTGCCTGCTTCTTTGTTAACAAGTCCATCATAGCAAGTAACAGCAAAGAGCAAGTGAAGAATTATTGCAACTATGCAGCAAACTCTGTAAAACTTGCGTGGGTCAGATTTTTCGCCAAGCTTCTCAACCATCCAAGGCACACCAATGCCGGCAATAAGAAATCCGGGGAATGTGATAATATCTATGAAAACATTATATTTTGTGGTAAACATAAGGTCTGCAACAAAATAGAAAGAAATTTGTGATGTAACTTTAACAATAAGGAAGAAAATGTTTGCAAGAAACAGCATAAGAAGAGGCCTGTTTTTAAAAAGAAGTTTGAAACAGTCTTTTACAGATGGCGCATCTTCGTGGTGAACAGTTCTTTCTTTTGTGTTCTTATAAGTGAATCTCGTAAATACCAAAATACCTATAGCTGAAACAATTGCACCGGTAAGATACGCTTTATCCGTGTGTGAATTAAAGTATGGGAGCCATCCTGCACAGGCAACAAAAATCCCCGGTAAAGCTCCGGCAACAGATCTGACAATGGAGCTTAGGCCATATAACTTTGTTCTTTCATATCCGTTTGGAGTGATTGCAAAGGCAAGAGCACCCATGGGAATATCAAAAGCGGTATATGTAACATCAAGGCCGACAAATAAAAGTGTGGTCCATGTAATACACGCCCAGTCTGGTACCTTTTCTGGCATTCCAAGAAAAAATAGAAGCATAACGGCCGCTATAAACCAAGGTGACCAGTTTATGTATGGTCTCATTTGTCCATTTTTGGTTCTTGTTCTATCAACGAGAATTCCCATCATCGGGTCGTTGATGGCGTCAAAAATTCCGCAATATAAACGGATTTTTGAAGCAAGGCTCATTGGATTTTTAAATCTCACAAATAAAATGTTGGTTAAAAAGTAGTTAAGATACTTTGAACCTGTCATAGATGTAAACATTCCCTGAGCGCCTCTGCCGAGAGCATAAGAGATAGTTTCACGCCATGTAAGGAAAGTTTCTTCACCAACGTCTTTTTTTACGGTTTTGCTGTCGAGAAAATTTTTAATTTTTCCGGCCATACACTGCCC
>CAVHYZ010000143.1:0-2714 GCA_963640495.1 Acutalibacteraceae bacterium | reverse complement strand
GTCGCTTTTTTCTATCTTTTTTTGATTTCAGTCTCACATCAATTGTAACTCTACAATGTATTTTGGCTACTTGACATTCTCACAATTGACATTTTATCATTATGAGTATATAATTATACGGAATATAGGGTATTGCGCCTGCTTTGGGCGCAATCTCAGTTAAGAGGTAATTTTATGTCAGCATTTAATGAATTTGCAGGTGTTTATTCACTTTTGCTTACCCCATTCAATGAGGATAAAAGCGTTGATTACAGAGCTTACGAAGAATATGTAAGTTGGCAAGCATCTTTTGCACCCCAGCATCTTTTCGCAAACTGCGGTTCTTCTGAAATGACTGCACTTACTCCGGAAGAAAGATTAAAATGTGCATCTCTTGCGGTTAAAAATTCAAATGGTATTCCCGTTTTCGCAACTGCCAACCTTCAAGCAGAGCATAAAGATGAATTGGAAGAAATGAAAGCTCTTGAGCAGCAGGGCGTTACAGGCCTTGTGTTTGTTACAAAGGGTATGGGCGATAAGCCCGATGCACAGTATGAATATCTTATGGAGCTTTCATCACATACTGAATTACCCGTCGTTCTTTATGAATTTCCCGGTATGCAGCCTCATATAATGGATGCATCTGTTTACGGTAAATTAGCAGTAACAGGTAAATTCAAAGGAATTAAAGATACAACCTGCACAATGGAAAAAATTAAAGAAAAAATTGCCGTTCAAGGTGAAAGCAATGTTCTTCAGGCAAATATTCCTCTTCTTTATGACGCTTATGAGAGCGGAGCAAGAGGCGTTGTTGCCACACCTACAACCTGCGGCACGGATTTGTTCGTTAAAATGTGGGATGAATGGGCTAAAGGTGACAAAGAAGCCGCAAAGAAAACCTATTATCAAATTATCAATCTTGATAACGCTATTGATTCGGGCTTTAATGCAAGTGCAAAATATATTTGCAAGCTCAGAGGTGTTAATATGAATTGGTACACAAGAGGAAATGCTCAGCTTAGTGAGGCGAGGATGGCAAGTATTAAAGCCTATGTTGATTGGGCAACATCAGAAGGCATCCTTAAAAAATAATTCTCTGAAAGAGGTAGAGTTATGAAAAAATTAAGTGCAAATGTGTGTGCTGTTACTCATGCCGGTAGAGTGCGCAGAGAAAACGAAGATAATTATAGTCTTAACGGAAGACACACTAATAACGGCGGGCTCAAAAAAGGCAGTGCTTATGTACAAAAAATGACTGAGCCTTTCCACCTTGCCGTTTGTGATGGCATGGGCGGAGAGAGCTACGGCGAAATAGCTTCCGGAATAGCAGTTGAAACCATTGTTAAAGACGCAGCGTCAATTTATGAAAGTGGTGAAGATTTTTCAGCTGCAATTTCAAAATGTCTTGAAGAAGCTAATACTAAAATTTGCAGAGAAATTACCGAAAGAGGTGCCCGAATGGGTACAACTCTTGCAGCAGTTTATGTTGTTAAGGGCAGAGTGCTTTGCGCAAGTATCGGCGATACTCGTATTTATCATTTTTCAAACGGTATTCTTGAGCAGGCAAGTTTTGACCACACTCACGCACAGGGCATAGTTGATGCCGGTGCCGTATCAATGGAGGATATAGGCTCCATACCGGATGCGAAAAGACTTACAAAACATTTGGGAGTATTCCCTGAAGAAGCAGCTCTTCAGCCCAACATCAGTGTTATTGATGATGTTGATAATGGTGATATTATTCTTCTTTGCTCCGATGGACTTACAGATATGCTTTCGGATGAAGAAATTACCGCTATTGTTTCAAATGGTGACAGCCCTCAGGATGTTTCCGGTAAGCTTATTCGTAAGGCGCTTGAAAAGGGTGGTAAAGATAATGTTTCCGTTGTAACAGCCTTTATGTCCGCAGAGGAAAAGGCAGTATTTGTTCCGATAGCCGAGGCAATGGTAGGGGATAAAGACCCGGATTACGAAGAAGAATATCGTAATTCTTACGGCGCAAATAATTATGATGCTAACACCGAGGGAGTTTCTCCTTACGCAAATGCGGATGCAAGTGCATATCAGCAGCCTGTAGATAAGCGAAAGATTTTAACAATTGTCGGTATAGCTGTTGCGGCTCTTGTTGTTATCGCTTTAGCCGTAGTGTTTATTACATTTGCCGTTAAAGATAAAGAGGAAGAATCCACTACCTCTGTGGCAGAATATTATACTACTTCATTCAGCTCTACGGAAACCACCTCACAAATCACCACATGGACTGAGCCGCCTACAGAGTCGACAACCGAAAGCACAACCGAGTCCACTACAGAATCCACTACTGAGTCTACCACTCGCAGATATGTAACAACACATAGGTACTACTCGAGCACCACTAAAAAGCGTACCACAACGACTACTACCAGGAAGCCTGCAACAACTACCAGGAAGCCTACATCAACTACTACAACTACAAAGAAGCCTACATCAACTGCTACAACAACGAAGGGAGATACAAGCTCCATTACCGTTACAATAACAGGCACAACCATTACCACTAAAAAAGAAGATTCTTCCATATCATCAATAGAAACTACCGTTATAACCACAGCTACTACTTCCACAACAACTGACGGCCCCAACGGAAATAACGGTGAGGTTGAAAGACAGACAAACTAATAGTAAAATTCCCCCTTGATTTAAACTGGACTGCCCCAGATTGTGCAGACAGTACAAAAAAGCCTACTTGATGTAGA
>CAVHYZ010000142.1:0-2736 GCA_963640495.1 Acutalibacteraceae bacterium | reverse complement strand
TTTTCTACATCAAGTAGGCTTTTTTGTACTGTCTGCACAATCTGGGGCAGTCCAATTAAGATTGCAAGGCTTTTTCTTTGCTTATTAACTTTATCAGTAAGAGATTGAAAGCTCATTCATGTAAGCCCAAGATTCTTCCGTTGACTTAAAGGCATCGCCGTCAATCCAATCCCAATCCTGCTCATACATAATATAGGGAATTTCAAGCTCGCAGGCTGTTTCATAACACTCTTTAAGATTAACAACGCCTTTGCCAAGAGAAACAAATTTTCTTTCTCTATCGGTGCCGATAATGTAATCCTTAAAATGAATTACTTTTACTCTACCCTTCATCATTTTAAGAAGTTTGGCAGGATTTTTTTCGGCATAATGAATCCAAGCAACATCGGGAATAAAATTAAAATATTCCGGATTTGTTTCTTCGAGGAGTAAATCCATCATATTGCAGTTCATATCCGCCAGCTTAAAGAATTCAAAATGATGGTTATGATAATTAAATGTCATTCCGTTTTCTTTGAGTCTTTTGCCGATTTCATCTGTTTTTTTAATAAACTCACGCACCTCACCCATAGTGCCACGGCTGTTTTGCGGTGCCGAGCCTAAGCCCATGGCATCACAGTCTATAATTTTATGCTCATCAATCATGGAGTTAAGGTCAGTGAGCATTCTGTCATAGGATTTGTGAGTAACGCAAACTTTCATATTATGATTTTTCAGAATTTTAGCTTGTTCTCTTGCTGGGATATCTCCGATTGCGGAAATTTGAACATCCGTAACACCCATTTTTTCAAGGCGTTCAAGGGTGCTGTCAAAATCTTCGGCAGTTTGAATACTGTCACGAAGAGTATAAAGCTGAATTCCCATTATAGGCTTAAACATAATTTACCCCCTTTTATACGCTAAGAAGGCCGGCATCAATTACAAACTGTGAGCCTGTTGCATACCTTGCTTTATCGCTGGCAAGGAAGAGCACAAGATTTGCCGTATCCTCGGCTTCAATCCAAGGAACAGGGAGAAGGTTGCCGGCACTCGCCTCTGCGATTTCTTCGGAAGTTTTGCCCTCCATAGCCGCAAGGCCGTCATTCATAGGAGTATTAACGCCTGTTGGGTGGATACTTACAACTCTAATATTATATGGTGCAAGTTCTATTGCCCAAGCCTTTGTAAGGCCTGTAAGTCCCCATTTAGAAGCAGTATAATGACTAAGCCTATTTCCACCACGAAGGCCCATAACGGAGCTGTTATTGATGATAACACCGCTCTTGGCTTCCATCATATATTTCACAACACGGCGGGTAACAATAAATGGACCTTTAAGGTTAATGTCAATCATTGCGTCCCACTCTTCATCAGTCATTTCGTTGACCTTTGCATAAGCACAAATGCCTGCATTATTAAAGAGAATATCAATTTTACCGAAAGCAGCTATTGTGCCTTCAACAGCCTCAGTGACCGATTTATCATCTCTTACATCACCTGCATAGATTACCGCCTTACTGCCGAGAGCCTCAACTTCTTCTTTAAGAGATTTAAGCTCATCGCTTGTACCAAACTCATAAGCTGGATATTCTATTTTTTTTGCTACATCAAAAGCTGCAATGTATGCACCCTCTTTTGCGAGGGCAAGTGCAGTTGCTCTGCCTTGACCGTGTGCTGCACCTGTAATAAATGCTACTTTGCCGTTAAAATCACCCATTTTATTTATCCTCATCTTTCTTATCTATTCTGTATGCGTAAAGAACTTCATCAAGCTCTACTTTACAAACGGTATTAAAGAGATTTGTGGCAACCATAAGCCCGCCGAAAGCAAAAATAGTTACGATTTGCTCATCTGTAAAATGAGCCTTTAAACCATCGTAAACGCTCCTTGGAATATTGTGGGGGTCTTTTACCATTCCTACGCCGAGGTCAACCAGAAGCTGCTCCATTTCACTGAGCTGAAGATTTTCCACATCTTCGCCGTTATCAATAAGTATTTGCGTAAAGAATGAACCGCAAATGAGGCAATCGTTGCCTGTGGAAATAGTGTATGAAAAGATTGAAAGTGCCCTTTCGCTAAGCAAA
Organism: Acutalibacteraceae bacterium; assembly: GCA_963640495.1. Lineage (GTDB taxonomy): Bacteria > Bacillota > Clostridia > Oscillospirales > Acutalibacteraceae > CAG-177. Next base: position 672 of record CAVHYZ010000142.1, on the reverse strand, counting down.
GGCACAAGCTCATCATAAAGAGTATACCACTCCATATACGCTTTAAATGAGGGCACATTATGAAGAAGAGTCCTTTTCATATTAGTAATGCGACCATGCTTCGCAATTTGGTCATCATATTCTCTTTTTACTTCTTCAGAAGAATCATCATACTCAGTCATAGGAATATAGCTCATAATTAAACCTCCAATAATTTATAATATTATTATAACCGCTCACTGTAAAAATGCAAGAGAATTTGCAATAAGAAGCTGGGCAACAAAATATGTTGTCAAATTTATTACTCGGAAAGAAAAAGTGTTAAATCTTTTTTGGTCAAAAAATTTCAAAGCAAGGCTTAAATCCGATATAACAAACAGAAGTCCCCCCCCTGCAAGACATATAAATGCCGGTGCTGTGCCAACATTTGTGGCAAAGGCAACGGCAGATGCAAACATAAAATCAAGCATAATTGCATAAATCAAAACAGGAAAAGTCAGCTTGCCGAGTTTGATTTTTAATATAAATTTAAGTGCAACGATAATCACAATAGCAACAGCAAAAGAGATATACATTACACTACCGAAAAGATTACCTAATGAGAAGAAAGCAATAACATAAAATACGTGACCTAAAAGGAAGTGTAGAGTTACAATTGATGTGAGACTGAAATCAAAAAAAGATAGAAAAAAG
>CAVHYZ010000141.1:0-2776 GCA_963640495.1 Acutalibacteraceae bacterium | reverse complement strand
CAAGGCAAAAATTGCGGAGGTCACTGCGCAGATGCAGAAGCTCCGCGACAACATTACCACCTGCGACGGCGTGGAAAAGCGTGCCATACAGCTGCAGGCTGAATATGACAGTCTGCGAAACGAAAATATACAAATTTTATTCAAATTGTGGGTTTGTATGCATTTTCTAACAAATATTTCTATTTATCTATTTACAGAATTTTCATTTTCCTGTATACTTAGCAAAAATGCCACAAGTTTTGCATATTGTGGTAATTATAAATCACATTTTTATTTATATGATACTTTTTTAAATTAGTTAAAATTTACGGAGGTAATATGGACTTTAGAGAATTATACAAAAGCAAATTAACCTCTGCCAGAGAGGCAATAAAACATATAAATGATGGCGATAAAATCGTTATGGGGTTTGGCTGCTCGGAACCATTTCATATCATAAGAGCAATGGTTTCCGAATACGAAAGTTTTCATAATGTCGAAATCATAAATATGTTTACACTTGGTGATTCTCCTTGGTGCATGCCTGAAATGAAAGATCATTTTCGCCTTAATACTCTTTTCGCCTCGGCAAGCAACAGAGGCTCAGTAGCAAGCGGCGATTCAGATTATACTCCCACCCATTTTTCGGATATACCCTATGTTTTGAAAGAATATATAAAGCCGAGAGTTGCTATTGTCACTGTTTCTCCGCCTGATGAACACGGATATGTATCCTTCGGCACAAACATAGACATTACGAAGGGTGCCGCTGAGTTTGCTGAAATTACAATTGCACAGGTAAATAGATTTATGCCCCGCACCTTCGGTGACAGCATTATGCACATAAGAGATTTTACCTGCCTTGTTGAATGTGATGAAGCCTTGCCTGAATCCATGCCCATAAGCATAAATGAAACAGAGATGAAAATAGGTCAATATTGTGCTTCACTTATCAATGACGGAGATTGTATTCAACTTGGCATAGGCGGCATACCCAATGCTGTTTGTGCGCAGCTTAAAGACAAAAAGAATTTAGGACTTCACAGTGAACTTGTAGGAGACGGAGTTGTTGATTTACTTGAAAGCGGAGTAATAAATAATTCTCAGAAAAATTATTATAAAAATTTCACTGTTCTCGGAGGAGCATTCGGAACAAAAAAGCTAAATGATTTTATAAATAACAACCCTTCCGTCGTTATGTTACCATCAGAAGTGGTAAACAACCCAGATATCATTGCTCTTAACGACAATGTGGTTTCCGTAAATTCAGCCTTGCAGGTTGATTTGCTCGGTCAGGTTGTAGCAGACAGTGTAGGCCTTGCACAGTTCTCTGCAGTTGGCGGTCAAATGGATTTTGTAAGAGGCGCTCAAAAGAGCAAAGGCGGAAGGTCAATTATAGCTTTACCCTCAACGGCTAAAAAAGGCTCAATTTCCCGCATTGTACCGATTATTACGGAAGGCAGTGCCATTACCACAACGAGAAACGATGTAAATTATATTGTGACAGAATATGGCATTGCACAATTAAAAGGTCAAACTTTAAGGGAGAGAGCAAAAGCCCTCATCAAGATTGCTCACCCCAAATACAGATTCGGATTTATTGCCGAATACACACGCAGATTTAAGGAAGACCCGTTTTCTTCGGAAGAATTAAAATCTATTTTACTTGATGATGCAGTTGAAGATATAAAAACAACCATAAACAATATCAAAGATAAACTTTCAATATAAGGAGTAATTTATGGCAATTGTTAAAGAAGAACATTTCGGAATAGCAAGAAAAATTGTTTCGAACATGACCACTGAAAGCTGGACTGATATTCCTCATTCGGCAATGACCTATGAAGAAGACGCAACGGAATTTTTGAAAATTTGTAAACAGCTAAATGAAGGTGTTACAGACAAATCCCAAAAAATCACCATAAACACAGTGATGATAAAAGTTATTTGTGAGTGCCTTAAAGCCGCTCCAAAAATGAATACGCATCTCGAATTTAATAAAAAATTGGTAAGAGGAACTCTAAAATATTTTGATAATATTGATGTTTCAATGCCCATGATTTTGCCGACAGGTGAAATGATGACCGTAAATATGCACGATATGGGCAACAAGACTCTTGCGGAAATGACTGCGGCCATCAATGATACAGCACGCAGAGCAAGAAACTCAAACATGGATGAGGTAATGTTTGAGGTTTCCCTTGACAACACAATGCAAGGCCTTAAAAAAGGCAAAATTCTTCAAGCTATTCGCAGACTTTACGGTTCTAAGATGCCCGGAAAGCATAAAGTTCACACCCTTACGGGTAACGAAAAGAAAGAATATTATAAAATTCCCGAAAAGGACAGACTCACTCTGCACGACATTGAGCAAGGCACTACCACCATTTCAAACCTTGGCTCTGTTTTCAGGAATCAGCAAGGTTCCTGCTCACTCATTGAGATCATACCCCCACAGACTACTGCTTTTGCGATTAACGCAACGCAGAGAAGACCTTTTGTTGTAAAAGATGAAAGCGGAAATGAAAAAATAGAAATAAGAAGCATTATGCCGATTACAATTTGTATTGACCACAGGGCTTTGGATTTAGGCGATACCATTTCATTCTACACAAGGCTTGATGAGATTTTTGCAAATCCGCAGGAAATTCTTACTTGGAAATAAATATTTATAAACTAAAAGAGCTATATTCATTGAACTGCCCCAAGTTGTGCAGACAGTACAAAAAAAGACTACCTAAAGTAGAAAATTAAATTTTAAGCAACAAACTGATTTCGTTTTTCAAGCGGAGTCAGT
>CAVHYZ010000140.1:644-2863 GCA_963640495.1 Acutalibacteraceae bacterium | reverse complement strand
AATTAATTTAAAAAAAATCATTGAATCATATAAATCAGATATTGAAATATCAGAAATAAATTTTTATACTGTCGATAACTTAAAAATTGCTTATGCTAAAGCAAATATAATAAATAATTCAGAGCTTGATAATTTTTTAACAGAAGTATATGATAAAACAGGGATAAATATAAAATTTACTTTATAAAGGAGATTTTTATGAGTAAGAAAAAAACGGGAAAGAAAAGACTTGGCCTTAAAATTTTCGGAATTATTATAGCAGTTATCATTGTTGCTGTAGCAGTTTGTGTTTGCATTACCGTTATCGGTGACCGTGCCAACACAGAAAAAGCTCATTCTTTCGAAAAAGTTTCTTATGATAATCAGCTTGTGCCGAAAAAAGACGATGAAGGTAACTGGACTTTTATAACCGACAACGATTTAAAAGTTTTACAGCTTACCGATATTCATATTGGCGGTGGCTTTTTAAGCCTAAAAAAAGATGCTATGGCTCTTAATGCTGTTGCTGCTATGGTTACCGCTGAAAAGCCTGATCTTGTTGTTGTTACTGGCGATATAGGTTATCCTGTTCCTTTCCAAGCGGGTACATTCAATAATAAAATTTCAGCTAAGATGTTTGCGGAACTTATGGAAACTCTCGGTGTTTATTGGACTTTATCTTTCGGTAATCACGATACTGAAGCCTATAGTTTCTATAACAGAGAGTATATGGCAAACTTCTATGAAAACAGCGGATATAAATATTGTATTTTCACTGCCGGTCCTGAAGAAATTGACGGTTATGGCAACCAAATTATCAACGTTTGTAATACCAAAGGTTTAATTACTCAAACCATGTATATTTTGGATAGCCATTCATATACGGACGGCGATTATTTCGGCGCAATGTGGAAATATGATAACCTTCATCAAAATCAGATTGATTGGTATAAAAAATCAGTTGAAAAATATGATTCTATCAATGCCGAAACTTGTAAATCTCTTGGCTTAAAGGATTATGATTCCAACATAAAGTCTATTATGTTCTTTCATATTCCTCTTACTGAATATAAAGATGCATGGGCTGAATATTCACAAAATGATTTTAAGGATACTGAAAATGTAAAATATTATTACGGTACAGCCGGCGAAAGCGGCAAAGTTGTTTACTGCGGAATCGGTGAAGATGAAATGTTTGAAACAATTCAGGAACTCGGTTCTACTCAAGGCGTATTCTGCGGCCACGACCATTATAATAACTTTTCTCTTAATTATAAGGGCATTAGGCTTACTTATGGTAAGAGCGTTGATTACCTTGCTTATATCGGCATTTATAAAGTCGGTTCACAGCGCGGCTGTACAGTTATCACTCTTTCACCTGACGGCTCATTTGACTGTAAATCAGAATCCTATTATCAAGATAAATACACATCTCTTTATGAGAAAGAGAATGTAACAATGCAAGAGCAGGCTAAATCTGTGATTGAGCCTGCAACCGAATCATAAATGTGAAAAATATGAAGATATATAACGTTTCCGATTACGGAGCTAAAGGCGACGGCGTAACCAATGATGCCGTTTCCATTCAAAATGCAATAAATGATTGTAATAAAAACGGTGGCGGCATGGTTTTATTTGAGAGCGGTAAAATTTATTACAGTAGCTCAATTATCATTAAAACTAATGTTGACTTACATTTACAAAAGGGAACAGTCCTTAAAGCAACCTCAAATATTGATGAATATATTAGGCCCAACAAGCTAATAAATGACCCGAAAAACGCATTAATCGGCAACCCCGTTACCGGTAAGCCCAGCTTTGTATTTATTTATGGATATGAAGCAGATAATTGCACGATTTCAGGTGAAGGCATTATTAATGCTAACGGACACGCTTTTGTAAAGCGCAAAGATAAGTATTATGTTACTGGCGATTTTTACCCACGCCCCACAGCAATTTATATTGAAAAAAATAATCATATATCTTTAAAAAATTTTACAGTTGTTGATGCACCGTTTTGGACCTTACATCCCGCAGGATGTGATGATGTTTTGATAGATAAAATCAGAATATTAAATGATTTGGATGTTGCCAACTCCGATGGTATAGACCCGGATCATTGCACTAATGTCAGAATTTTAGGCTGTCATATTGTATGTGCTGATGACTGCATTTGTCTAAAAACTTCAAAAGGTAATTCAGAATACGGCCCTTGTGAAAATATAATTATAGATAATTGT
>CAVHYZ010000140.1:0-563 GCA_963640495.1 Acutalibacteraceae bacterium | reverse complement strand
ATAAAAATCGGCACGGAAGGCGTTGATGATTTCAAAAATATAATTGTTACCAATTGCATTATTAGCAAATCAAACAGAGGCTTATCAATACAAATTAGAGATAGCGGCAATGTTGAAAATGTTACATACTCAAATATTATAATTGAAACACGACGCTTTTGCCCGGATTGGTGGGGAACTGCAGAGCCAATCGTTATTACCACTTTTAATCGTGATGAAAATACAAAAAGCGGCCATATTAGAAATATAAGATTTTTTAATGTTTCTACAAAAGGTGAAAACGGTGTGTTAATTTATGGCAACAAAGATAATTATATAGAAGATATTACCTTTGAAAATTGCAATATAAATCTTAGCCGCACATCAAAATGGGACTGTGGTTTGTATGATTTAAGACCTTGCCTTGAGTATGGTATAGAAAAAATTTATAATTCCGCATTCTTTATTAGATTTGCTAAAAAATATTACAATCGAAAAGTCTATCACATCTTGGGGCAATATATCAGATAAATACAGGCATGCATTAGATGCAGATAACGTTGAAAATATTGATTTAATAAGAT
>CAVHYZ010000139.1:0-2891 GCA_963640495.1 Acutalibacteraceae bacterium | reverse complement strand
GTGGTGTTTATTGTTGCTGCGTGGCAATGCGTGGATATTTCTAAAATCAAAATTTCATTTGCAAATAAAAAAAATATAATTATTTTCTGTTTAGCCATAATTATTACAATGCTGACAGATATATCAATCGGGTGCTTATCAGGCGTAATTCTTACTTTTATTAAAAAAATCTTTTTAAGAAAAAGCCAGTGGTATAAATTCAAAGGAGGAATAAAAAATGACAAGAAAGATTATTTCCATTCTATTGGCAATTTTAATTGCAATACCAAGCGTAATGATTTTTGCCAATGCAACAAGTGCAGACATTGAAAATGTTGAAAAACTCATCACTGATTTCGGCGGTAATATGAAAACCGCTACGCCGAGTGAGGAGGATTTGGCATCTTACAACTCTATGGTAAAGGCATGGAACGATTTGTCAGATAGTGACAGAGAAAATGTAAGTGTTTATACTTTTTCCAAGCTTTATTATAACGTTCTTACATATCAATATTATCTTTCATCTGAAAGCACGATGGCAGGTAAATATAAAGATTCCAAAGCAAAAGCAGAAAAAATAATTACCGTTCCGTCATATTATGAAAAAGCACATGAAATTGGTGCGACAGCAAATGCAATAACAAATGATGAAACCAAAAACACATTTCTCTCCATTTTAAAAGGTGCACCTGCAAATGCTGTGATTTTGGCGACAGGATATGATAAAACATATTGTGTATTGAGGAATGCAGTAACAGAGAGTACCGGTGCAAAAATATTAGAAACTGCTGTCTCAAGTATCAGCACTTACACTAAAAAAGCCGATGCAGCAAACGCACCGACTTCTCCTAATAAAAAAGATTACAATAATATGAGTTCTGCGCCCAATGCAAGTAAATACCCTAACGGCGAAAATGATGAAAATTATATTGCCGATTACAAATATTATCTTGACTTCAAAGAAGCTCAAGTTGATTATAATGTTGAAAACTCTGTTTTTAACAATGAAAAGCATTATCTTGGTGCATTAAAAGAAATAACAGCTGTTGCTACAGATTTTTCATACATTTCAAATTTTATTACCGATGTTATAGAAGCAAAGAGGAATTTTGACACAAGCAAAGACTCCGCAAAAATAAATGAAGCTCTCAACTTTTATAACAGCCTTACCAACACGCAGCAAAAATCTTTTGATGCTTTCTTGAAGGTAAAATTCTACTGTGAAAAATCAGTAAAAGAGACAACAAACTACGGTAATTTGTATACCTACAGTAATAAGTCTCTTTCTGATCTCTATACATTTTGCACAAGTATGAAAAATTACTATACCATTCAAAATTTTGAAAAGGTTATAGCAAGCATTACAGAGCCATACACAAACAAAGATATAGTAGCAGCAAAAGAAGCTTATGAGGCTGTTGACGCTGCCCTTAAAAGCAGCATATCAGCAGAAACAACCGCTAAATATAAAGAAATTTTAGCAGCTGCCGGCCCCGATGAAAGAAGCGAAGAAAAGCCTGATACATCCGCTTATGCCGTAACTAATGTATCTTACAATGCGGTTTCTCAAAAGAATGCAGAAAAAATCTCGGAATTCATTGTAAATTTAATTCTTGAAAAAGTCGGTGTATCGGATACAAATGAATTGGTTTACGGTAAATTTTTTACAAATGAAGCCGTAGGTAAATTCATTAAGTGGTTATATCCTTTACTCTCTGAAAAAACTGATGGAAAGATAAAGGTTACGCCTATTCTTCTTTCGAATATTCTCACGGAAGAAAAGCTTGCAGGTGCAAAGAAGGCACTTGAAACAGCAAATGAAGACTGGTCCGCTCTTACCGTAAGTGATGGTGACTTCGGATTTAAAGACGGCGATGTGGAAGGTTTCCTTGACGGCATTTCAGCATCAATGAGGTATGCGACAACTTTAATTTCGGCTGTCGTGGAATTTGAAAACGAGAAAGATTCAAATAAAGGCACATACACTTATGGAGCTTATGAAGATTTAATTGATTTACTGGAAATTCTTGATTTAAAATCTGTAAAATCATCTGAAGATTACACTGCTTATATTGATGAAGCAGATGCAGATAGCGTTTTTAAAGGTTGCGATGCAAGAATCCGTGCAATCTTAGCCCCTGTTGCCTATCTTTTAGTAGACTTTGCAAAGAACCCCACTGATACAGTGCTTGAAGTTCTTCCAAAAGCAAGCTATGCTATTACCACAGGTCTTGTTAATGACACCGTAAACGCACTTCTTTCAAAAATCACTATTATAAGCATTGACAAGGTTGACCTTACTACTGTCGGAATTTATAAAATTGTTGATGAAAAGTTATTATCAAAAAATGAAATTGAACTTTCCGAAGAAGAATTTGCAGATGTTTTAACAGCACTTGCAGGCTGCGGAACGTCAGAGGTAAAATCAAGTGTTGCCCGTGGGCAAAACTATCGCCTTGGCATTAATGCAGATAAGTCCAAGATTTCAGTTGTGCTTGTTACAAAACTTCTTGAATATCTTCACGATGACGAAGCATTAAGAAACAGCATTGTATCACTTATTGCAGGCGATAATAAGTTCTTAGGCAATGTGCTTAACTTTGCATTTAAGCTCCCACAAAGCTCATTTACCTCAAGGTGTGTATTAGGTGCAGTTTCAGCATACATCAACTTTTCCGGAATTTTTGCGAAAATCAGTAACTTTTTCGGTAATCTGTTTAAATAATCTGTTAGCAGAACATCCGACCCTGCCATTAAGTTCGGGGTCGGATGATATTTATTAGCAATAAATTGGCACTAAATTATAAATTTGTGCATTTGTCAATGATGTGAGACTAAGAAAATTGAGAGAAAAAAACTAATTAGAATGTTTTTTCGGGACAGAGAGAGTAAGCGACGGAGCGTAGCGGAGG
>CAVHYZ010000138.1:0-2952 GCA_963640495.1 Acutalibacteraceae bacterium | reverse complement strand
GAGTTATATTACAGCCAAACAAAAGGAGCTGACGAAAATGTATAACAATAATAATTTTTACAATGATAATGATATGAATAACTTTGAATATATAGGTTATTCAAATCAAACTCCGTCCTATAGTGAGGTTGTAAATGATAATAAACGCAAAGCAAAAAAGAGAAAAACTAAAAAAATTATTGCAGCTGTTCTTTGCTGCGCAATAGTCGGTGGAACTGTTTTTGCAATATCAGGTTCTAATAATCTATCAAGTAAAAGCACGGAAATTAAAATGAGTAGCAGAACTTCGTCTTCTGTTTCGTACACTTCGATCGGCAACGGAAAAGAATTGACTGCATCCGAGGTGTATGCAACGAACGTAAATTCAACAGTAGGTATCACAACAGAAGTTACCACGAATTATTTTGGATTTCAAACCACATCAGCCGCGTCGGGTTCGGGCGTGATTATTTCAGCTGATGGATATATAGTTACAAATTATCATGTAATTGATTCCGCAAGCAACATTACAGTTACAATGTATGATGATTCATCATACACAGCCGAACTTGTTGGATATGACGAAAGCAATGATATAGCAGTTTTAAAGATTGACGCAACAGATTTAATAGCGGTAACCATCGGCAATTCAAGTACTGTTTCAGTTGGTGATGATGTTGTCGCAATCGGCAATCCTTTAGGTGAACTTACCTTCACATTAACCAAAGGCGTTATCAGTGCAAAGGACAGAGAGGTAACAATGTCAAATGGCACCACAATGGAGCTTATTCAAACCGATTGTACTATAAACTCAGGCAATTCGGGCGGTGCCCTCTTTAATATGTATGGTGAGCTTATAGGTATAACAAATGCTAAATATTCAAGCTCTTCCTCCTCAGAGACGTCCATTGATAATATAGGTTTTGCAATTCCTATTAGCTCTGTTATTGATGTTATTCAAAACATAATAGAAACAGGGTATACTTCAAACAGTGATAATTCAGCACAAAATCCGCAAAATTATTCTTATGCTATGCCCAAAAACGGTTATGGTTCATTTTCAGACAGAAACAGTCAGTGTTATTACGGCTGATTTCATATATTCCCGATTACCGGTGGTAATACGAGTATATCATCGGTATAAATCTTTTTCATTCATACCCCCCCTTGGCAAGGAAAGTGATTGCTTTTGCAGTCGCTTTCTTTGCTTTTATATTGCAGAAATTTCACATTTCTGTTATTATGTACTTTAGGAAAGGCAGGTGCGTTTATGAAAAAAAACAGAACATATATCGCTATAGACTTAAAATCATTTTACGCATCTGTAGAGTGCGTCCAAAGAGGTTTTGACCCTCTTAATACAAACCTTGTTGTTGCTGATGTTTCAAGAACAGAAAAAACAATATGCCTTGCTGTTTCTCCTTCTCTTAAAAGCTTTGGAATTCCAGGCAGACCGAGATTGTTTGAAGTAAATGAAAAGCTAAAAGAAATTAATAATTCTCGCAAATGGAATTCAAAAAGCCATAAACTTACAGGCAAATCTGTTTTTTTGTCAGAGCTTAATAAAAATTCTTCCCTTGAGGTTGATTATATAACCGCACCCCCTCAGATGTCCAAATACATGATGGTTAGCACAAGTATATATGATATTTATCTTAAATACATTGCCCCTGAGGATATACACGTTTATTCCATAGATGAGGTTTTTATAGATGCTACGGATTATTTAAATTTATATAATCTTTCCGCTCGTGATTTTACAATCAAACTTATTTCCGAGGTGCTAGCAAATACTGGAGTAACCGCAACGGCAGGTATAGGCACCAATATGTATCTTTGCAAAATTGCCATGGATATTGTTGCAAAGCATATTCCGGCAGATGACCAGGGAGTGCGTATTGCGGAGCTTGACGAAATGTCTTACAGAAAAAAGCTTTGGGATCATAGACCTTTAACAGATTTTTGGCGAGTGGGCAAAGGATATGCAAATAAACTTGAGAACAGGGGAATTTATACCATGGGCGATGTAGCAAGATGCTCTCTTAATAACGAAGAATTGCTCTATAAACTTTTTGGAATAAATGCCGAGCTTTTAATTGACCATGCTTGGGGTAGAGAAACAACAACTATTGCCGATATTCAGGCTTATAAGCCGGAAAATAACAGCATTAGTTCCGGACAGGTTTTAAAGAAACCTTATGAATTTGAAAAAGCAAGATTGATTGTGAAAGAAATGACGGATTCACTTGTACTTGAACTTGTGGATAAACATTTAGTATGCAATCAGTTAGTGCTTACAGTTTGCTATGATATTTCTTCTTTAAGTGATTATAAAGGCGAAATTGAAATAGACAGATATGGCAGAAATGCTCCTAAGCAGGCACACGGTTCGGAAAATCTCGATAAATACACATCATCAACCAAACAAATTGTTAACGCAGCTTTGAGCTTATACGATAGAATTGTTGATAAAGAATTGTACATTAGAAGAATTTATGTTGTTGCAAATCATGTTATTGATGAAAATAATATAAATCTTTTTCAGCCTTATGAGCAGCTAAATCTTTTCAAGGATTATGAATCTTTTGAAGAAAAAGAAAAATCAGAAGAAATTGAAAAGACAAAAGAAAAAAATATTCAACACGCTTTGCTTGATATAAAAAAGAAATACGGAAAAAATGCCATTCTTAAGGGAATGAATTTTGAAGAAGACGCAACCGCTATTGAGCGGAATTCACAAGTTGGCGGCCATAAGGCATGAAGGTGAAATTATGCAAGAAACAGATAAATATGACGATATTATAAATTTGCCTTGCCCGGAGCCTAAAAATGGGTCGAGAATGTCCGCTCATGACAGAGCAGCACAATTTTCTCCGTTTGCAGCCTTAACAGGTTATGGAGAGCAAATAAAAGAAACATCAAGATTAACATTAGCCAAGCCGAACATTACAGAAGATAAAATGGAAGAAATAA
>CAVHYZ010000137.1:0-3010 GCA_963640495.1 Acutalibacteraceae bacterium | reverse complement strand
AATAATACCTATGAAAAATTCATCATCCGACAAAAATAGAATACATTTGCTTGATGAGGTAAGAGGCTTTGCTGTTTTTTGCATGGTTTTCTATCACGGATTTTATGTGCTTTCGGATTTCTTCGGCATTGAAATTGCAGGTAAGTTATTTGATTTTTTTACTCCTGTGGAACCTTTTTTTGCAGGGCTGTTTATCGTGGTTTGCGGCATTTCCTGCTCTTTGTCTCACAACAACTTAAAACGTGGATTTAAAATTATCTGCGTGGCATTGGCGTTTTCTTTTATTACCATTTATATAATGCCCGCCATAAATATAGACGGTGCGCAAATTTATTTCGGTATTTTACATTTTCTTGGAGTAAGTATTTTAATCCATGCTATAATCGGTAAAAAGACAGAAAAAATCAATCCATATATCGGAATTATTGCCTGTGCAATGCTTTACCCCTTTTTCAGCGGAATAGAAATCGGCACATTGAGTTACGGTGAAATTTTTGTTTTTAAAATCCCCGACGTATTGTATAACACCAATTGGCTTATGCCCCTCGGCATATATTCAAAAAATTTTTATTCAGCGGATTATTTCCCTATTTTTCCAAGTATATTTATATTTTTTGCCGGTGTTTTTATCGGGCGGATTTTTAAAGAAAATGGCTTTCCCTATTACTCATACAAACAAAGAGTTCCGTTCTTCGGATGGCTGGGTAAAAAGGCATTTATCATATATATTTTGCATATGCCTATTATAGCGGGAATTGCTTACGGTATAAGTTATATCATAAATTTATTAAACTAATTTTCACGATTGGAGTGTTAAATATGAGTGGATGCAGCGGTAACTGTTCAGGCTGCGCAAGTGATTGTTCCTCAAGGAATCCAAAAGATATGCATATCCCTGCAGGAAAAAATAGTAATATCAAAAATGTAATCGGTGTTGTAAGCGGCAAAGGTGGAGTAGGCAAATCTCTTGTAACTTCCCTTATGGCTTCTGCAATGCAGAGCAACGGCTTCAAAGCAGCTATTCTTGATGCAGATGTTACAGGTCCCTCAATTCCAAAGAGTTTTGGGGTAAATGGTAGAGCAGAGGGAACGGATGAGTACCTTCTTCCGAAAGAAAGCGAAACAGGCATCAAAATGATGAGCGTTAATTTTCTGCTTGAAAAAGAAGATTCTCCCGTTGTTTGGAGAGGCCCTGTAATCAGTGGAGTTATTCAACAGTTTTGGAAAGATGTTGCTTGGGGCGATGTAGACTATATGTTTGTTGATATGTCTCCCGGAACAGGTGATGTTCCTCTTACGGTTTTTCAAAGTATTCCTCTTAAGGGAATTATAATTGTTACAACTCCTCAGGATTTGGTTACGATGATTGTTAAAAAAGCATACAATATGGCTAAACTTATGAACATCCCCATTATCGGCATTATCGAAAATATGAGTTATGCAATTTGCCCTGATTGTGGCAAGCATATAAACATTTTCGGCGAAAGTAAAGCAGAAAAAATTTCAAAGGAACTTGGTGTTCCTATTCTTGCAAAAATTCCGATGGAGCCTGATACAGCAGCTCTTGTGGATGAAGGTAAAGTTGAAAAAATAGGTGATAAATATCTTGCTGAGGCAGTAAAGGCGTTGAAAGGAATTAACTGAAATGATAGATATTAAATTTTTAAGAGAAAATCCTGATGTTGTAAAACAGAATATAAAAAATAAGTTTCAAGACAGCAAACTTCCTCTTGTTGATGAGGTGATTGAGCTCGATGCAAAAAGTAGAGCTGCAAAAACCGAGGCAGATAACCTTAGAGCTATGAGAAATAAAATTTCAAAAGAAATCGGTGCTCTTATGGCACAGGGCAAAAAAGAAGAGGCTATGGCTGCAAAATCAAAGGTTGCCGAGTTTTCTGAAAAACTTGCAGAGCTTGAAAAACAAGAAGAAGAACTTAGCGAGCAGGTAACAAAAATTATGATGGTTATTCCCAACATAATTGATCCTTCTGTTCCCATCGGTAAAGATGATTCAGAGAATGTTGAGGTTACAAAATATGGTGAGCCTGTAGTTCCCAATTTTGAAATTCCGTATCATACAGATATAATGGAGCGCTTTAATGGCGTTGATCTTGATTCTGCTCGTAAGGTGGCGGGTAACGGCTTTTATTATCTTATGGGCGATATTGCGCGCCTTCATTCCGCTTGCATTGCCTATGCCCGTGATTTTATGATTGACAGAGGCTTTACATACTGTGTACCTCCGTTTATGATTCGTTCAAATGTTGTTACAGGCGTTATGAGTTTTGCGGAAATGGATGCCATGATGTATAAAATTGAAGGCGAAGACCTTTATCTTATCGGCACCAGCGAGCATAGTATGATAGGAAAATACATTGACACAATGGTTGAGGAGGATACTCTTCCTCACACTCTCACATCTTATTCACCTTGCTTCCGTAAAGAGAAAGGTGCACACGGTATAGAGGAGAGAGGTGTTTACAGAATCCATCAGTTTGAAAAGCAGGAAATGATTGTTGTCTGTAAGCCGGAAGAAAGCAAAATGTGGTTTGATAAACTTTGGCAAAATACCGTAGATTTGTTTAGAAGTATGGATGTTCCTGTAAGGACTCTTGAATGTTGTTCCGGAGATCTTGCAGACCTTAAAGTTAAGAGCTTTGATGTTGAAGCATGGTCACCCAGACAGAAGAAATATTTTGAAGTCGGTTCTTGTTCAAACTTAGGCGATGCTCAGGCTCGCAGACTTAAAATTAGAGTTAATGGCAAAGATGGTAAGTATTTTCCTCATACTCTCAATAATACCGTTGTCGCTCCTCCCAGGATGCTTATTGCTCTTCTTGAAAATAATCTTAATGCAGACGGTAGCGTAAATATTCCCAAGAGTTTACAGCCATACATGGGCGGCAAAGAAAAACTCATACCTCTTAAATAAGATTATACACCGCTGACGGTTACTGAACAAGTCCGTAAAAAATGGACAATAGAAAAAAACACCCTCTTGATGTAGAAT
>CAVHYZ010000136.1:0-3065 GCA_963640495.1 Acutalibacteraceae bacterium | reverse complement strand
GGCTTATTCTTTCAAATTCCGGTGCCATTACAGCTAACTACTGGCTTTCGGAAATTTATGATGATGAAATAGCCAATGCACATAAAAATGCGGATATTCATATTCATGACCTTTCTATGCTTACAGGTTATTGCGCAGGCTGGTCGCTTAAACAGCTTATTCAAGAAGGTCTTGGCGGAGTTACGGGTAAAATTACTTCCGCACCCGCAAAGCATCTTGCGACTCTTTGCAATCAGATGGTAAACTTTCTTGGAATTATGCAAAACGAATGGGCAGGTGCACAGGCTTTTTCGTCATTTGATACATATCTTGCTCCGTTCGTGAAAGCTGATAATCTTAATTATGATTCTGTTAAAAAGTGTATAGAATCTTTTATTTACGGCGTAAACACGCCTTCTCGTTGGGGTACACAATCCCCGTTCTCAAATATTACTCTTGACTGGACTGTTCCTGCCGACCTTGCAGAGCAAAATTGTATTGTGGGCGGCAAAGAGATGCCATTCAAATACAAAGATTGTAAAAAAGAAATGGATATGGTAAATAAAGCTTTCATCGAGGTAATGATTGAGGGCGATGCAAATGGCAGAGGTTTCCAGTATCCTATTCCCACATATTCGATCACAAGAGATTTTGACTGGTCTGAAACTGAAAATAATAAACTTCTCTTTGAGCTAACATCTAAATACGGTACACCATACTTCTCAAACTACGTTAACAGTGATATGGAACCCAGTGATATTCGCTCAATGTGTTGTCGCCTTCGCCTTGATCTTCGTGAGCTCCGTAAAAAGAGCGGTGGATTTTTCGGCAGCGGTGAAAGCACCGGTTCTGTTGGCGTTGTTACAATTAACATTCCAAGAATTGCTTACCTTGCAGAGAATGAAGAAGATTTTTATAAGAGACTTGACAAAATGATGGATATTTCTGCAAGATCTCTTTCTATCAAGAGAAAAATAATCACAAAACTTCTTGACGAAGGCTTATATCCTTATACAAAACGTTATCTTGGCACATTTGAAAATCATTTTTCAACTATCGGCCTTGTCGGCATGAACGAAGCCGGCTTAAACGCTAACTGGGTTAAAGCTGATATGACAACAGAAAAATGCCAAAAATTCACTAAAGACGTTCTTAATCACATGCGTGAAAAGCTAAGCGATTATCAGGAACAATACGGTGACCTTTATAACCTTGAGGCCACTCCTGCCGAATCAACCTCTTACCGCCTTGCTAAGCATGATGTAAAGAGATATCCCGGTATTATTACAGCCTCTAAAGAAACTCCTTATTACACAAATAGCTCTCATCTTCCCGTTGGGTACACAGAGGATGTTTTCGCGGCTCTTGACGTTCAAGATGAGCTTCAAACTCTTTATACTTCAGGCACCGTTTTTCACGCTTTCCTCGGAGAAAAACTTCCGGATTGGAAGGCTGCCGCAGAGCTTGTTCGTAAAATTGCCGAAAATTATAAGCTTCCGTATTATACTCTTTCGCCCACATATTCGGTTTGTAAAAATCATGGATATATTCAAGGAGAAGAATTTATCTGCCCCAAGTGTGGTAATCCAACTGAGGTTTACAGCCGTATAACCGGATACTATCGTCCCGTTCAAAACTGGAACGATGGTAAAACTCAGGAGTATAAAGATCGCAAAGTTTATGATGTTAATGCATCTCATTTCCATGCTCATGAGGCAAATTGTTCTTGCTGTGATGATGATAAGACTGAAGCTTCTGCTTCACTTGCAGATGGTATTTATCTTTTCAAAACTCCCACTTGCGGTAAATGCAAAATCGCAATTCCTAAACTTAAGGCAGCTGGTATAGATTTTACGGAAATCAACGCTTATGAGAATGAAGATTTAGCAATTGCTCTTAAGATAAAAACCGCACCAACATTAGTGGTCGTTTCAGCTGGCAAGGTAGATAAATACTCCGATCTTGCGGAGGTTCTTAATTTTATTGAAAACGAAAAGAAGGCATAATTTATGCACGATATTATAGTTGTCGGTTCAGGCCCTGCGGGCCTGACCGCTTCAATTTATGCTTGCAGAGCAAATAAATCCGTACTTATTCTTGAAAAAGGTACATTTGGCGGCCAAGTTACATTTTCACCATGCATAGAAAATTATCCCGGATATATTAAAATGAGTGGTAATGAATTTGCTGATAAACTTATTGACCAAGCTGTCACACTTGGTGCTGACATTGAAATGGAAACAGTAAGTGAGATTATTGATAACGGGGATACAAAAGTTGTAAAAACAAATCTTGGCGAACATCAAGCAAAATCTGTTATTATTGCTACCGGATGTAAACATAGGCAAATAGGTTTACCTAACGAGAACTCCCTTATCGGTAACGGAATTTCTTTTTGCGCAACATGTGATGGCGCTTTCTTTAAGAACAAAATCGTTGCTGTGCTTGGCGGAGGAAATTCCGCATTACAGGAAGCAATACTTTTATCAGACTTATGTTCAAAGATTTATGTTATACAAAATCTTGAATTTCTTACAGGCGAAGATAAACTTCGCAAAACACTTGAAAATAAAAGTAATGTTGAAATTATTTACGGAACGGTTATTACCGAGCTTATCGGCGAAGATGAATTGAAATCTATTGTATTAAAAAATGAAAAAGACGGCTCCGTAGCTAATCTTGATGTTGATGGTCTATTTATAGCAATCGGTCTTGCACCTGATAACGAATCTTTTTCAAATATTGCCAATCTTAATATGCAAGGATATTTTGATTCGGATGAAACGTGCTCTACAAAGACAAAAGGTATTTTTGCGGCAGGGGATTGCAGAAATAAATCAGTAAGGCAAATTACCACGGCTGTAGCCGATGGTGCTGTTGCAGCTCTTGCAGCAGTTAAATATATTGATGAATAATCTTAAAATCAGATAGATTTTTATATCTGTAAAAGAGTAAACCTCGGATAGTTGTATTTAACAAAATTTTTCTGATGTTGAAATGCTTTTAAACTATAAAATCCTCCTTTGGCTTTTGAACAAGTCCGTAAAAAATGGACAATAGAAAAAAACACCCTCTTGATGTAGAAT
>CAVHYZ010000135.1:0-3073 GCA_963640495.1 Acutalibacteraceae bacterium | reverse complement strand
ATTTAAAAATGTTATAATCAATAAAATTTATGTAAAATGATTAAAAATAATAGTTGAAAAAACACTATAATGAATATATAATATATAATAACACTATACATGATATAGGAGAAGTTAGAAATGAAACTTACAGGTAAAAAGAAATTTGGGTATGCCTTAGGTATTTTTTCTGAGTCGTTGCTCTATAATATGTATTATACATATTTTTTGACATTTCTCATAGAAATTGTAAAGGTTAAACCCAGCTATGCTTCAATTGTCATTTTCATTTCAATTGCTTGGGATGCCATTACGGATCCTATTATCGGCAACTATGCGGACAGGCCGGGCGTTGATAAAAAGAAAATGATGAAGTATTCAGTATTACCATTAGCAGTTTTCTTTATAGTTGCTTGGACAACTATCGGTGCAGGGTTTACATCTCAAATTGCAAAGATTCTTACATATACATTTATTTCTTTGCTTATTTGGATTTTCTACACAACTTATTCAATCCCCTATTATGCGATTATACCTGAGCTTACAGAAGATTATGACGAAAGAACTAAAATCAGATCACTTTCATCAATACTTAATGCAATTTGTGTAGGACTAGGCAATATTCTTCCGGCGCTTGTGCCTACAGTTGCAATTATCGTCGGCAAAAAGCTCCAAAATAACGCATATGCTTTCGTTGCAGCCATCATCAGCATTTTGGCTATTATATGTGGATTCATTTGCTGCAAAGCCCTTAACGGTGTCTATGCTCCGAAGGGAGAAAAGCAAAAAGTTAAAATACCCGGATTTAAAGAAACATTCAAATCCTATGGGGAAATTATTAAACTTAAGCCGGCAAAATGGTTTTTTGTGTTTGTTTTCTTCTTCCTTGCAGCCTCTTCTATGATTCAGTCAAATCTTACGTATATGGTAATTGACTGCATTGGAATGGAATACGATACAGGTATAGCAATAGTAATAGTTTGCCTTGTTGTATTTATGGCAGCAACTGCAGCGATTGCTGAAAAGGTTGCAGAAAAGACAGATAGACGAACAACAACATTGATTTTTATGGCTTTTGTTATAGCTGGTGAATTTATTACAAAGTTTGTTGGATTGGATGTACAAATAGGTAATTTCAAAGTTATGTGCGTTGTTTGCCCCGCTTTGCTCGGTATAGCAGTAGGAACATTCTGGACTTTCTTCTATTCAATGGGCTATGACCTCGTTGAGCTTGATGAATTCAAAAATGGAGTGAGAAGAGAATCCACAATCACAGCGATACCTCAGTTAATTCAAAAATTCGGCTCGGCGTTCGGTATTCTTATTGCCGGTCAATTACTTACAGCTTATGGTTATGATTCCAGCTGTGATATAGCCGGTAACGAAGCACTTTTTGCAAAAATTACCGATCAGCATATTATAGATGGTATGGAAAATATTTCTACAATTATTCCAGCGGCTCTTCTTGTTGTATCACTTATAGGTTGCCTTCTTTATCCGATGACAAGGAAAAATATTAATATTTTGATGGAACAATTAAATAAAAAAAGAAATGGAGTTGAGTATTCAACGGATGGGCTTGAAAAGCTTATCTGAGTGAAAAGTTTATGAGTGAAAAAAGACATTCTTTCGGTGGCCGATTAGGGTTTGTACTTGCGGCGTCAGGTAGTGCGGTTGGTTTGGGGAATATTTGGAGATTCCCCTACTTAGCAGCAAAAGATGGCGGTGGTTTATTCCTCGTTATTTACATTATTCTCGCATTAACATTTGGTTTTGCACTTTTAACAACAGAAATTTCAATCGGCAGAAAATCAAAAAAAGGTCCCTTATCTGCATATAAAACGCTCAAAAAAGGTTGGGGCTTTTTAGGTGGATTCAGTTGCCTTGTTCCCATGATTATTTTGCCTTACTACTGTGCAATCGGTGGCTGGGTAATCAAATACATGGTTATATTTTTGACAGGCAAAGGTGTTGAGGCTGCTAGCGATGGGTACTTTACAGGTTTTATTACTTCAACAACTTCTCCCATTGTTTATATGCTTATCTTCCTTATTGCAACTTCTGCTGTAATTCTTCTCGGCGTAAACAAAGGTATTGAAAAACTTTCTAAATATTTGATGCCGGCTCTTTTAATTCTTGTTATTATTATTTCCATTTTCTCCCTTACCCTCTCCCATACAGATGAGAACGGTGTAACAAGAACCGGTCTTCAAGGTCTCAAGGTTTTAATAGTTCCAAATTTTGAAGGTTTAACATTAGAAACCCTCTTTAATACAATTATTGATGCAATCGGTCAGTTATTCTTTAGCTTGAGTGTTGCAATGGGAATTATGGTTGCATATGGCTCCTATGTTGGTGATAAAGAAAACATTTCAAAATCAATTAACCAAATAGAAATTTTTGATTCAGCTATAGCAATCCTTGCAGGTGTTATGATTATCCCTGCAGTTTATGTATTCTCAGGCAGAGAAGGTATGGAAGCATCAGGTCCAAGCCTCTTATTTGTTTCTCTTCCCAAAATCTTTGCTCAAATGGGTAAGATAGGAACAGTTATAGGTTGCTTGTTCTTCATAATGGTCTTATTTGCAGCATTAACAAGTTCCATTTCAATATTGGAAGCTGTTGTTTCAAGCTTTATAGATGAGTTTAAGATGAGTAGAAAAGCCTCTGTGATTGTAGAAACTATTATCGCCGGAGTAATCGCATTATTTGTTTGCCTTGGATATAACAAGTTCTACTTTGAAATTGAACTTCCAAATGGCTCAACTGCACAGCTTCTTGATATTCTTGATTATATCAGCAACTACTTGCTTATGCCTCTCACTGCTATTCTTACATGTGTACTTATCGGCTGGGTTGTTAAGCCAAAAACAATCATCGATGAGGTCACGAAGAATGGTGAAAAGATGCAAAGAAAAGGTCTTTATACAGTTATGATCAAGTTTGTAGCTCCTATAATGCTGTTTATACTTTTACTTGAAACTTCGGGTTTATTTAACGTTTTAAAATCATAAATATTTAGACCTCTTATCTTGTAAGTGAACAAGTCCGTAAAAAATGGACAATAGAAAAAACACCCTCTTGATGTAGAATA
>CAVHYZ010000134.1:0-3137 GCA_963640495.1 Acutalibacteraceae bacterium | reverse complement strand
CAGCTGGATAGAGCAGCTGCCTTCTAAGCAGTGGGTCAGGGGTTCGAGTCCCTTCAAGCGCGCCACTTATGAACATTGATTTTTGTCAATGTTCTTTTTTTATTTAAATTATAAAAATAAAAATGTTAAATTTAATTTTTTTACTTGAATTGTTTATTAGCCTTTGTTATTATATCATTTGCATAAAAGATGGAATCAGTTTTACTTTTTTCACAATTTTGTAGGAGGAATAAGCTATGAAACTTACTATGGCTCAGGCTCTTGTAAAGTTCCTTGATAATCAGTATGTGAGCTTTGATGGAGTTGAAACCAAATTTGTAGATGGTATTTTCGGCATTTTCGGTCATGGATGTGTTGTAGGTATTGGTCAGGCGCTTGAACAGGGCGGCCACAATCTAAAATTTTATCAAGGTCATAATGAACAAGGTATGGCACATGCTGCAACTGCTTTTGCAAAGCAAAACAAAAGGCGTAAGATTATTGCCTGCACATCTTCAATTGGCCCTGGTGCTCTTAATATGGTTACTGCTTGCGGTACTGCTACCGCTAACAGGATTCCTCTGCTTGTTCTTCCCGGTGATACTTTTGCTTGCCGTCAACCTGATCCTGTTCTTCAGCAGATAGAGCAGCCTACTAGTTACAGTGTAACAGCTAATGATAGTTTTAAAGCCGTTTGCAAGTATTGGGATAGAATTGTCCGCCCTGAGCAGCTTATGACAGCTTGCCTTAATGCAATGCGTGTTCTTACAGATCCTGCAGATACAGGCGCAGTTTGTCTTGCAATGCCGCAAGATACTGAGGGCGAATCATTTGATTATCCTGATCATTTTCTAAAAAAGAGAGTTTGGTACCTTGATAGGCGTATTCCGACAAAACGTGAAATTGAAACAGCCGCCAAAATGATTGAAAAGGCAGAAAAGCCAATTCTTATTGTCGGTGGTGGTGTAATATATTCAGAGGCTTGGAACGAAGCAAAAGAATTTGCCGAAAAGTTTTATATTCCTATCGGAGAAACACAGGCAGGCAAAGGCAACATTCCTTATGATGTGCCTCTTAATCTCGGTGGTATAGGTGTTACAGGCGGAGCGGCAGCAAATATTATTGCAAAGCAGGCAGACCTTGTTATTTCTGTTGGCTCAAGACTTACGGACTTTACTACTTCTTCAAAGTGGCTTTTCCAAAATCCTGATGTAAAAATGCTTTCTGTTAATGTTTGTCCCTTTGATGCGTTTAAGATGGATGCAACATCTGTTATTGCTGATGCAAAGCTCACTCTTAAAGCTCTTATAAAGACTCTTTCCGAAAAAGATTATATTTCTAATTGGGGCGATGAAATTCCAAATGCAAAAGACTCTTATCAAACCGAAATTGACCGTAATTACAGCGTTATTCTTAATGAGGGTCTTTCGCAAACAAGAGCACTCGGCGAAATCAATAAATCAATTTCAAAAGATGCTATAGTTGTTGGCTCTGCAGGTTCTCTTCCCGGTTGTCTTCAAAGGCTATGGAGAGCATCAACACCCGGCTCATATCATGTAGAGTACGGTTTTTCTTGTATGGGTTATGAAATTTGCGGTGCTCTCGGCGTTAAACTTGCTTGCCCCGACAGAGAGGTTTACACTATGTGCGGCGACGGCAGCTTTTTAATGCTTCATAGTGAGCTTTATACAGCTGTTCAAGAGAACGCAAAAATAAATGTTATGCTCTTTGACAATCAGGGCTGGGGATGTATTGAAAACTTGCAAAATGCCCAAGGCACAGATACTTTCGGCACAAGATTTTGCGCCCGAAACCCAAAAACAGGTGCTCTTGACGGCCCACTTGTGATTGCAGATTTTGCAAAAATTGCCGAAGGCTACGGCTGTAAAGCATATTCAGTTAAAACCATTGAAGAATTGCGCGAAGCTCTTGAGGATTCAAAAACTCAAACCAAGCCTTGTTTCTTTGATATTAAAGTTGTACACAAGAGTATGAGTGACGGCTATGAATCTTGGTGGAGAGTAGGCGTTGCCGAGGTTAGCGAAAGTTCCACAGTTAAGACAGCTTACGAAGAAATGCAGACTAACATTAAAAAAGCAAGATTATATTGATTAAATTTTTTGGAGGATACCAAAATGCTTGATAAAAACAAAGTTAAACTCGCTATAGCTCCTATAGCATGGACTAATGATGATCTTCCCGACTTAGGCGCTGAAAACACCTTTGAACAATGTGTTAGTGAAATGGCACTTGCAGGATTTAAGGGCAGTGAAATAGGTAACAAATATCCAAAGGATGTTGCTACCCTCAAACATAAACTTGATGTAAGAGGCCTTCAGATTTGTAATGCTTGGTTTTCATCTTTACTTCTTTCAGAAGGATATGATGCCACTATTGCCGCATTTATTAAACACAGAGATTTCCTTTATGACCTTGGCGCAAGAGTAATCGGTGCTTCTGAGCAGGGAAACTCAATTCAAGGCACAAGCAAGTCAATTTTCGGTGAAAAACCTGTTTATACGGATGAGCAATGGGAACTTATTAGAAAAGGCTTTAACGAAATGGGTCGTCTTGCAAAAGAAAAGGATATGTATTTCACTATTCATCATCATATGGGCACAGGTGTTCAAACAGAGGCTGAAATTGACAAACTTATGGAAATAACAGACCCGGATCTTGTTTATCTTCTTTTTGATACAGGTCATCTTGCATTTAGCGGTGAGGATACTATAGGCGTTCTAAAAAAATATGCAAAGAGAATTAAACATGTTCACCTTAAAAGCACTCGCCTTGATGTAATTGCAGAGGGTAAAGAAAAGGGCTGGAGCTTCCTTGATTGTGTAAGAGCCGGTGCATTTACGGTACCCGGCGACGGTGATTTTGATTTCACACCTGTATTTGATATTCTTGATGAAACGGGCTATGAGGGCTGGATTGTTGTTGAGGCAGAACAAGACCCTGCAAAAGCAAACCCTTATGAATATGCTCTTATCGCAAGAGACTATATCAGAGAGAAAACAGGCCTTTAATATTATATAAAACCCCCAATCTTTATTGTGGACTGCCCCAGATTGTGCAGACAGTACAAAAAAGCCTACTTGATGTAGAAAATTAAATTTTAAGCAACAAACTGATTTCGTTTTTCAAGCGGA
Source organism: Acutalibacteraceae bacterium (assembly GCA_963640495.1). Classification (GTDB taxonomy): domain Bacteria; phylum Bacillota; class Clostridia; order Oscillospirales; family Acutalibacteraceae; genus CAG-177. Next base: position 6 of record CAVHYZ010000134.1, on the reverse strand, counting down.
GTCAGT
>CAVHYZ010000133.1:0-3140 GCA_963640495.1 Acutalibacteraceae bacterium | reverse complement strand
CAACTATTGACATAGAGACAAAATAAAAAACTGCCCCGCTCAAATTAATGAACGGGGCTTTAACTATTGATTAATTATTCGCTGATATAAGGCATAAGAGCTACCTGACGTGCACGCTTAATAGCAACTGTAATCTCACGCTGATGTTTAGCGCAAGTTCCGGTTACACGGCGGGGAAGAATCTTTGCTCTTTCGGATGTAAACCTGCTGAGTTTATTAACATCCTTATAGTCGATATAATCAACTTTATCAACACAGAAAGCACAAACCTTTCTGCGACCTTTTCTATTAGGTCTTCTTTCGCCTTTCTCGTAAGCCATGGATTAAACCTCCTTTATAGGTTCATAAATTCTCAGAAGGGCAAATCGTCCTCTTCCGGAATTTCTTTAAAATCGCCTTCATCTGCAGTTGTAAATGCAGCTTGGGGCTGGTAGGCAGGGGCACTTTCATTTCTGTATGATGTGCCGGATTCGCTCTTTGAACCGCAGAAACTGATATTATTTGCCACTATCTCGGTAGCCTTTCTCTTGTTGCCATTCTTATCCTCAAAATTTCTGGTCTGAATGGAACCGTCAATGGCTATCATAGAACCCTTGTGGAAATATTTGCAAATAAATTCTGCATTATTTCTCCATGCAACAACATCAATAAAATCTGCTTGGCGCTCTTCACCGCTTCTGACAAAAGACCTGTCAACAGCTACTGTAAAAGAACAAACCTGTACGCCGGTGCCTGTAGTACGAAGTTCGGGGTCGGCAGTAAGTCTGCCGTTAATTGCAACAATATTTAACATTGTGCATCCTCCTTAGTCGTTCTTGTTAAGGATAAGTGAACGAAGTACGCCGTCTGTAATCTTGAAAACACGATCAAGTTCTGCAGGGAACTCAACAGGAGCTGTGTAATTATAAATTACATAGTATCCATCGGGCTCATCATTGATAGCATAAGCAAGCTTGCGCTTACCCCACTCATCAATGCTCTCCAGAGTGCCGTTAGCTTCAATCATTTCCTTGAACTTTTGAACAAGAGGCTGTGCACTCTCTTCACCATTGGCTACTGAGAAAACAACCATTGTTTCATACTTGTTTGTTGCTGACATCCTTAAGCACCTCCTTCCGGTCTATGGCCACAGTGCAGCTGTGGCAAGGATATAAAGTTTATTTAATCCTGCTGTGGTATCCACAGCGATTTTGTATTTTAACAGAAATATAAGTAAAAGTCAAGAATTAATTAGTGCCTATCACGTACAATCTTGAGCGTTGTGGTCTTAGGAAATTCCGTGTCACGGATTTTTCTCTTTTGAACTCTCTTAAATTGAGGAAGTTTTTCATTGATTTTTGCAACATCCTCTTTAAGTCTGTCTCTGCAGCCGGGATATTCTTCTTCATTAAGATAAAACTCTGCTGTAATTTTATCATCTTCTTGGTAAACAAGCACTTCTTTAACGTAATCTATGCAAATTAATTTATCTTCTATCTCTTCGGGAGAAACATTCTTGCCATTTGAAAGAACTATAAGATTTTTAACTCTGCCAACAAAGAAAAGAAAACCATCTTCATCAATATAGCCGTGGTCACCGGTCTTAAGCCATTCACCATCAAATACTGCTGCCGTTGCTTCGGGATCATTATAGTATCCCTTCATAACATTTGAGCCTTTAACATAAATTTCGCCAACGCCGAATTCATCCGGATCATGAATTTTAATCTCATTACAGGCAATGGGAAGGCCAACTGAACCGATTTTATAATTATCTCTGCGGTTAACGGTGATTGCAGGTGAGCACTCAGTCATGCCATAACCATTAATGATTTGAATACCGAAATCGTTCATTCCGTTTTCGTATTTAGGGTCAAGGTTTGCTCCGCCAACAATAATAAACTCAAGCTCTCCGCCAAGATTATCAATAATTGTCTTGAACAATTTTCTTCTGACATCTATACCGACCTTTTGAAGTGATTTACTGATTTTAAGGCCTTTTTTAAGAGTTTCTTCACGGCCTGTTGCCTTTGCAGTTCTCCAAATACGGTCATAAATTGTTGTAACAACGAGGGGCACTGCCGAGAAATTTTGAGGATGATAAATTTTCATATCATGCTGAATATCTTTAAGGCTGTCACAAATATGGCCATACTCTGCAAGAAGGTAACCTGAGAAAAGGGCACCAACCCAGCAGAATGTATGGTTAAGAGGAAGGAAACCGATTGCATGCTTACCGGAGTTTGTCTGGCAGGATGCAACAACATCGCTTGTAATATTATAATGGGTAAGCATAACGCCCTTACTTAAACCGGTTGTGCCCGAAGTGTAAACAATTGCTGCAAGGTCATCAGGCTCAACAACAGCATCAATACATCTTGTATCTCCGGCTTTAATAGCTTTGCGGCCTTCATCTTTATATGAAGGAAAGTCGGAAACACAGAAATATTCTTTGATAGTGGTATTTTCGGATGCTTTTGCTGCTTCAACAACATGAGCTGTTTTATTAGTATAGATTAGAGCATCGCATTCACATCTGTCTAATTGGCTGACCAACTCTTCATCGCTGAGTTTAATATCCATGGGAACCGAAATATTGCCGCCGAGAAGGGTTGCATAATAGCCAATAACCCACTCATAAGAATTTTCTGCGATTATAGCAATTTTCTTTTTTCCATCAATTCCCTTGAGGTAGAAATATGTGCCTAAAGCCGTCATTTCATTCCAAGACTGATTAAAAGTCCTTTGATCAGGTTTTTTGTTTGCATCGAGGAAAGTAAAATGGAGAGAATCCCCACCTTTTTTGGTGCCATAAATGATTATTTCTTTAAGGGTCTTAATGTTGTTTATTTCTTTTATAAGTTGCGGGTCTATTTCGTACTTTGACTTCTTCAAAAACTTTCATTCCTTTCGCTTATTTTTCTAATTTCATCACAAACGTATATACTTTAACATTTTAAAAATAGAAATTCAATAGACACATTGAATAATTTGACGGTGTGATTTAAGCTTATTTTCGTTAGTTTACAAGGCTTAAATCGACATTTTATTATTTTTCATGTGCATTTGTCAATGATGTGAGACTAAGAAAATTGAGAGAAAAAAGCTAATTAGAATGTTTTTTCGGGACAGAGAGAGTAAGCGACGGAGCGTAGCGGAGG
>CAVHYZ010000132.1:0-3165 GCA_963640495.1 Acutalibacteraceae bacterium | reverse complement strand
GCTTTAGAAAAAGAATTCTTTTTATGTTCAATTAATCTTATCGGCAGCAACTTTCTGCTGTTGCTGCCGATTTTTTATCTATTTGGTTTTTTCTACCCCAACTATTGACATAGAGCCTTATTATTTTTTAGTTATATCAGTTTTTGTTTGCTTTTGCGAGGTTGTTTCTTTCCTCGGCAAGCTTTATGAGCTGGTCGCCAACGGATGCGGCAAGGACATCGTCCCCCGAAGAAATCGCATCGGCGAATACAGTGAAATTAGCTGAGATTTTACCCTCAACCTCATCAAGGCCACCGTGGCTCGACTTGTTAGAGTAGCGGATTGCTTCAAATACTTTTTCGGCAATAGCTTTGCCATCATCTGTTTTTGCTTTGGCAACAACATTCTGTGCTTTGACGGTCATATCTTTAATGAACTCAGTCTGTGCGGCAACCTTTTTATCAACTTCATTAACGGCCGCTGCAGCAGAATCTGCTTTTATGAGCTGAATTGCATAAAAGCCGAGGATAATAACAGAAACAATAGCGGCAATAAAATAAGGGATGAATGGTATAACCATAAGAATTGTGCCGATTATAAACGAAACTGTTACGCAGCTCTTGCTGAGTGTCAAGAGTGGCATATTAAGAAATACCTTTTCTGCATTCTCTTCCTTGAAGAATTTATATGCAAGACCAATTTGTCCTGCAAAAGCAAGGAGAACAAGAAAATATGAAATAAAGAATGTTGCATCTGAATAATTACTGTTTGTTGTCATTCTGACAATGAAAACGATAACACTGAAAATTATGACTTCTACGAGCCAGATTATTGAATAATTTTTAAATTGTTTTTTCAATTTATTCACCTCTCAATTCTTACTCTAACCTTTTAATTTAGTTTTGTTCCACACTCCAGGCAGAACTTTCCGCCTGCCGGAACATCTGCACCACAGCTTGGGCATTTGGTTGCGAAGGGCGTGCCACATTCAAGGCAGAATTTGCCTGCGGGAACGGATTTGCCACAATTCGGGCAGATAACCATTCCGGAAGGAGTAGATGCTTCAATCTTTGCACCGCATTGAAGGCAAAATTTTGAACTTTCGGGTATATCTGCACCACACTTTGCACATTTTGTGGATGCCTGTGATGGCTTCTGCTGAGCATTATTTCCGGAAAGACCGCCAAAGATATTACCTATTTGGCCGCCCATTGCACCTGCTGCTTGAAGGCCTACACCGAGCCCGATTATATCACTCATTGTTGAGCCGCCTGCACCACCGTTTGAGCCCATATTGCCGATGCCCTCAGCCCATGCCTTCTGCTTTTCAAGCTCAATAACATCCTGCTGGTTGTAGCCCTTTGCCTGCATAACTTGGGCTTCTGCATAGCCTGCCTGCCTTGCTGCTTCTGCCTCGGCTTTGGCTTCAATAATCTTACGTTCTGCCTCTCTGCGAGCAACTTCAGTCTGGGTTGTCTGTTTTTCAAGCTCGATTGCACGCCTTACTGCTGTAACGTCAGCCTCTGCCTGTGCTTGAGCAGTGCGAACCTGTGCCTCAGCTTGAGCCATCCTTGTCTGCAATGAAATAGTGTGTAGCTCTCTTATTCTCTTGAAGTTTGGATCTGTTTCAGGAAGAACGACTGTTGTAAGATAAAACTCGGGGATTGTGAGCCCATATTCCTCAAAGCCGGGAACAATTTTGCTCTTGAGTGTCCAAGAAAGCTCTGTGAGATGCTCATCCACCTCAAGAATATTTATGCTATTTTCTTTTATTGCCGAGGTAAGATTTGATTTGACGGCAGTTGAAATCATGGGTCGGAAGGAATTTTGCAGTGATTTTGTGAAGTTTGTTCCGTTTTCTCCCCATGCAATTCCGTTCATTGTGCCTACAAGTTTTATGAGAAGTTTTAGTCCATCGGAAACACGGAGATTCATCGAGCCGCTTGCACCAAGCTCAAGAGGAATACCGTATTCGGAGTCAATATATCTAACTTTGCTGTCTGTGCCCCACTTAAGATCCATCTGTACTGTTTGATTGATGAAATATACCTCACAGTGAAAGGGTGTTTCGTTATCAGTAGTTCTATTAAGGATCTTTCCGATTTTGGGAATATTCTGGGTTTCAAGAGTGTATCTGCCTGCCTTGAAAACATCCAGCGCCTCACCGTTCATGAAGAAAACAGCTTCTTGGCTTTCGTGAACGATAAGCTGCGTGAGTGAGTTAAAGTCCTCACAGGGATGTTTCCAAATGAATGTATCATTATTTCCTTCGTATTTGATAATATCGGCTATTTTTGACATAGTTTCTCCTCCTCAACCGGCTCAATGTATTTCAAGATTATCAACTGCGTATTCAAGGCACTTCTGAACAATGTCATTCCTTGTGCGTTTGGTGTCATCTGCAATCTTATCAAGTCTTGAAAGTAGCTCGTTTGGGATTCTCAAAGAAACAACTGCACTTTCGCCGCTGTATTTCTTTGAATTGATTACCAACTTGTTGTCGTCCATAACAATATCTCCTTTGTAGTCTATTGTAGGTTGATTATACTACAAATGTAATCTCACTGTCAACAATAATTTTTATTGATACACTTTTTAATATGTGATATACTATTTATATAAATAACTATATCATTGGTAAAAAGGTCTTATTAAGAAAAGCCAAATTTCTGATTGATATAAAATAAAATTTCAGATGTGTAAATAAAATTATGTGCATCAAAAATTATGAAATTATCAGCGATGATACGGTAGTTGCTTTATGGAGTAACAGTAAACTCACTGTATATGACGAAAATTTACTTCCTCTTTTTCTGAAGAATATAAGCAATGGTGATTTGTGGCTTGAAAAGCGGGCGATAGACTCCCACAGGGCAAATTCACGGCTTCTGAAAAAAGCTCTACGTATGAAAGAGAGAGATGACCTTTCCGATGAAAAGCTTGTCCCGCCTCTTGCATTCAAATCTTTCTGTTTCTTCTTTTGATAAACCCTTTTATTTGTTCTCGGCTAAAACCCAATCGCTCGCCTATTTCTCTTGCTGTTGCTCCTTTTTCTCGTATTTCTAAGATTTCTTTTTCTTAATCACTTATATATTGATAACTTCTTGGCATTAAAAATCCCTCCTGATGTTTATTCTACATCAAGAGGGTGTTTTTTCTATTGTCCATTTTTTACGGACTTGTTCA
>CAVHYZ010000131.1:0-3178 GCA_963640495.1 Acutalibacteraceae bacterium | reverse complement strand
ACTGACTCCGCTTGAAAAACGAAATCAGTTTGTTGCTTAAAATTTAATTTTCTACTTTAGGTAGTCTTTTTTTGTACTGTCTGCACAACTTGGGGCAGTTCACTTCGATAATAGTCTTTAAATTTAATGAAATTTAAATTTTTTTTCTTTTGTCTTTGTATTTACTCCTGCTCCACGCTTAACGCCCATCTCTGCTTCAAGTTGTTGAAGAAGCTCTTTTTGACGCTGTGTAAGTGATTTAGGAATATCAACAATAATCTTTACTCTTTGATCACCTTTTTGCTTACTGTTAAGAACTTGAATTCCCTTACCACGTAAATTAAATTCATCTCCGGATTGAGTTCCAGCGGGAATATCAATAAGAACATCACCGTATAAAGTGGGTATTCTAAGTTTATCACCAAGAGCAGCTTGAGTAAATGAAATATGTTGCTCAAGCAAAACAGTATATCCATCACGGGTAAAATAAGGATGAGGTCTTACAAATACACCGACTTCAAGATCACCCTTAGGGCCACCGTTAACACCGGAATTGCCTGCACCACTAACTGCAAAAACTTGTCTGTCATCAATTCCGGCAGGAATATTTATATCTAAAGTAACTCTTTTTTGAATTCTGCCTTGTCCATGGCACTTAGTGCAAGGATGCTCAATGTATTTACCTTTGCCGCCACATTTAGGGCAAGATTTTTGGGTTTGAATATTACCAAAAGCAGTCCTTTGAGACACAGTCACATATCCTCTGCCTGAGCAATCCGGGCAAGTTTTAACACTTGTTCCACTTGCGGCACCGGTACCATTACATTCAGGACAGGTATCAACTTTGTTAACATCAATCTTTTTGGTACAGCCCATAGCTGCTTCTTCAAAAGATATAGTAACTCTGGTTTGTATATTTTCTCCCCTTCTTGGACCATTAGGATTGCTTCTTTGACCTCCGCCAAATCCACCGCCAAAGAATGAGCCGAAAATATCTCCCAAATCAAAATCAAATCCGCCACCGAATCCTCCTGAACCATATCCGCCAGAAGCTCCGCCGGCACCGTAGTTGGGATCAACACCTGCGTGTCCAAATTGATCATAACGTGCTTTTTTATTACTGTCTGACAGCACCTCATAAGCCTCGTTTACCTCTTTGAATTTCGCCTCAGCTGTAGGGTCATTCGGATTAAGATCCGGATGATACTGCTTAGCCTTTTTTCTATATGCCTTTTTTACTTCATCTTCTGAAGCACCCTTGTTAATACCAAGAACTTCATAGTAATCTCTCTTATCTGCCAAGGTAATTCTCCTAACAAAGCATGCCGCATATAAGATTATGCGGCTATGCTTATAAATCTATTATTGTTCGCCGGCCTCGGTGTAATCAGTATAATTTGTGCCGTTTGCGTCATAATTGGGCTGGCCTTCTGTGCCGGGCTGACCTGCTGCACCACCCGCTGCTTTATACATTTTCTCACTGATTTCGTAGAACTTATTTGTGAGTTCATCTTTGCATGATTTAATTGTATCAACGTTGTCGCCTTTAAGAGCTTCTTTAAGAGCATCAATTTTCTCATTAAGAGCAGATTTATCAGCTTCATCAAACTTGTCGCTCTCTTCGCTGATAAGCTTTTCACACTGGTATACCATTTGGTCTGCTTCGTTACGAGTATCAATGTCTTCACGGCGTTTCTTATCTTCTTCTGCAAATTTCTCAGCATCAGCAACAGCCTTATCAATATCGTCTTTTGACATATTAGAAGAAGCTGTAATCGAAATTGACTGTTCTTTCTGAGTACCAAGATCTTTTGCTGATACATGAACGATACCGTTAGCGTCTATATCAAATGTAACTTCAATCTGAGGAACACCTCGACGTGCCGGCATAATGCCATCAAGATGGAATACACCAAGAGTCTTATTATCTTTAGCAAACTCTCTTTCTCCTTGAAGCACATGAACTTCAACACTGGGCTGATTGTCAGCTGCAGTAGAGAAAATTTGGCTCTTCTTTACGGGGATAGTTGTATTTCTTTCAATAATCTTCGTGTTTATACCACCCATGGTTTCAATACCAAGTGAAAGCGGAGTAACATCAAGAAGAAGGAGTCCTGAAACATCGCCACCTATAACACCGGCTTGAAGAGCAGCACCGATTGCAACACATTCATCCGGGTTAATGCCTTTGAAAGGTTCGATACCCATAAACTTTTTAATAGCTTCTTGAACGGCTGGAATTCTTGAAGAACCACCTACCATAAGAACTTTGTTGATTTCGCCGTTTTTAAGGCCTGAATCACTCATAGCCTGACGAACAGGGCCCATAGTAGTCTCAACAAGATCTGCAGTAAGTTCGTTAAACTTTGCTCTTGTTAAAGTAGTTTCAAGATGCTTAGGACCTGTTGCATCTGCGGTAATATACGGAAGACTGATTGAGCTTGAAGTTACGCCGGAAAGCTCAATTTTAGCTTTTTCGGCTGCTTCCTTAAGTCTTTGCATAGCCATTTTGTCTGATCTAAGGTCAAAACCTTGCTCTTTCTTAAATTCATCAACAAGCCAATCAATAATTCTTTGATCAAAATCATCGCCGCCAAGATGGTTATTACCGGCTGTTGCAAGAACTTCTTGAACACCATCACCCATATCAATAATAGATACATCGAATGTACCGCCGCCAAGGTCATAAACCATTACCTTTTGCTCTGCCTCTTTATCGATGCCATAGGAAAGAGCGGCTGCTGTAGGCTCATTAATAATTCTCTTAACTTCAAGGCCTGCAATTTTACCTGCATCCTTTGTTGCCTGTCTTTGTGAATCGGTAAAATACGCGGGAACAGTAATTACAGCCTCAGTAACCTTTTCGCCGAGGTAAGATTCAGCATCTGTTTTGAGTTTTTGAAGAATCATTGCAGAAACTTCTTGCGGTGTGTACTTTTTACCATCAATATCTACCTTATAATCTGAACCCATTTTTCTCTTGATAGAAGAAATGGTTTTATCCGGATTGGTTATAGCCTGTCTTTTTGCAACCTGGCCGACCATTCTTTCTCCGTTCTTTCCGAATGCAACAACAGAAGGAGTTGTTCTTGCGCCTTCAGCGTTTGCGATAACTACGGGCTCACCACCCTCAATAACTGCTACACATGAATTTGTTGTACCTAAGTCAATACCAATAATCTTTGACATAATATATATC
>CAVHYZ010000130.1:0-3242 GCA_963640495.1 Acutalibacteraceae bacterium | reverse complement strand
GGATTTAATATAGGATTTTCATATCGCTGCATTAAAGGCTTCATTTACATTATTTGCTCCTATAATTTCAATATTTCCTTTTATATTATCTGAAAGCGTCTTAAAATTATGTTTTGGAATTATAATTCTGTTAAAACCAAGCCTGTCAGCTTCTTTAATACGCTGTTCACAGTATGATACCGTTCTTAATTCACCGCCAAGACCGATTTCTCCTATAGCAAGAGTGTCTTCTCTTATGGGAGTATCTTTAAGGCTTGAAATAAGCGACAAAGCAACTGATAAATCTGTAGCAGGTTCATCAAGTTTAAGGCCACCTATAACATTAATATAAGCATCGCAATTTGCAAAATAGTATCCGCTTCTTTTTTCAAGTACTGCTAAAAGCATTGAAAGCCTATTATAATCAAACCCGTTTGACATTCTTCTGCCGTTTCCGTAAGTTGATGTTGCTACAAGGCCTTGAACCTCAGCTAAAATAGGTCTGCTTCCTTCCATAACACAGGCTATACAGGTTCCAGCAGTGTCTTTTGGTTTACCGGATATAAGCATTAAAGACGGATTTGGTACTTCTTTTAATCCTTTATCGAGCATTTCAAAAACGCCAATTTCATTTGTAGAGCCATAACGATTTTTAATTGCACGTAAAATACGATAAGAAAGATGTCTTTCTCCTTCAAAATAAAGAACGCAATCAACAATATGTTCAAGTACTTTAGGACCAGCTATATTTCCATCTTTATTAACATGGCCGACAATGATAGTTGGTATTCCGAAATCCTTTGCACAATGCATAAACATATTCGTTGATTCTCTAACTTGCGTTACACTACCCGGTGAAGAGTTAATTTCTTTTAAGCTCATTGTCTGAATCGAATCAACTATAATAAGCTCCGGCTTATTTGTTCTGATATATTCAACGAGATTTTCAACATCGTTATTACATAATATTGTTAAATTATCACTTTTAACGCCTAATCTATCAGCTCTCAGTTTTATTTGTCTTGCTGATTCTTCACCGGAAATATAAAGAATTTTTAATTTCTTACCTAAAAACTCACAAATTTGTAATAATATCGTTGATTTACCAATACCCGGATCACCGCTCAATAATACTAAAGAGCCATTAACTATTCCGCCGCCGAGCACTCTGTCAAGCTCAGACATGCCTGTCTTAAATCTAATTTCATCCTCGGAAGAAATTTCGGATATTTTTTGTGCAATTAATGAATCCCTATGAATTGAAGAATTTTTTGTAACATTTGCTGAAACGATTTCTTCGTTCATTGTGTTCCATTCGCCGCAGCTTGGGCAACAGCCATTCCATTTGGGGCTTTCAAATCCACACTCGGAGCAAATATAAACTGTTTTATTTTTTGAAGCCATATCAACCCTCGTTATTATTTTTTCTATAATCAATATAATCTTGTAAAATCATTACAGCTGCAACAGAATCAACAATTTTTTTACGCTTTTTACCTCTTGTATTTGTGTTATTAAGAGCAGTATAAGCGCTAACAGTTGTGAGCCTTTCATCTCGCATTACATACGGAATACCGGATTTTTCAGATAGCTTTTTAGCAAAATCGAGACATTTTTCAGCTCTGCTTCCGAGTGAAGAATCCATATTTTTCGGAAGTCCTACAACAAGTAATTCAGCTTTATATGTTGAAATGTAATCAATTATTTTTTCTATTAATTTTTCTTGATTCCATTCGCTTATAACGCATATTGGTGAAGCAAGAGTTTCAAATTTATCACATACAGATAATCCCGTGCGAGCATCACCGTAATCAATTCCCAAAATAATCATAATAATATTTAGATAAAAACGGAGCTCGTGGATGCAAGCTCCGTTTAATTTATCTTTCTCCTACAATACTATCTACAATATCATTTACTGCCGAAGATACACTGTCAGCAACTTCACTTACGGCTTTTGAAACAGTATCAGCTGCTTTATCCGATGCTGAACAATAAGTACATACCTCCGGTAAATCGGTTTTTACATAGTAACCGGTTGCGATTGAATAACAATTTGAACCGGCAAGTTTTCCGGAAATTTTGCAATACTTTTTCTCAACAACATTGTCGCTTGTGGAAAATTCCTTTTCATCAAGGCCTTTATGTATTCTGTTAAAAACAGTAAACCAAATCTTACCGCATGGGTTAACGCTTTGATTTAATTCTTCCTTAATATCGTAGCCAAGCCAAACAGCAGCAACATAATAAGGCGTGCCAGCGCAAAACCAACGGTCGCAGTCTGAACTTGTTGTACCTGTTTTGGCCATAATTTGGAACTTTCTTACATTTGTACCTTCACCATAATAGCTTGTGGGAACAGTTTGCAAAAGTTCACAAACTATATTTGAAGTTTCGGCAGAAATAACCTGTTCGCCTTGCTTGTTTTCGTTGGTCAAAACAGTTTGAGTGCCTTGGGCGTTAGTAACTTTATAATAGAAATATGGTTCGTAATATAAACCTCCATTGCCGAAAGTAGCATAAGCTGCGGCCATCTCAAGGGTATTTGTACCATTGGTTAAAGCACCGGTTGCAAGAGGCGAAAGTGCTTTATCGTTTGTTTCATCCATTTTTGAAAGATGAAATTTATTTTTTACATAATCAAATGAAGTATCAATGCCAATCATTTCGTTGATAATTCTTGTGGGAACAGTGTTGAGGGACTTTTCAACAGCGTACTGTACCGTAACATTACTGTTTGAACCGAGAGATTTATCAACATTATGTGGCCAAAGTTTACCGTTTACATATATCGCATAATCTTTAATTTTTGAAGAAAAATTGATTTTACCAAGTTCAATTCCAGGGGCAAAAGTAGAAAGTGGTTTTATAGTTGAACCGGGTTGACGCCATGAACTTGTAGCTCTGTTAAGGCTTCTGTTGGTAGTTTTTTCTCCGGCGCCTCCGACTATTGCAACTACTCTCCCCTCATAATCCATAATAGTCATTGATGACTGAGGCTTGGTGCCGTCATCTTTTTTGATACTTGGGAAATTAGTCCTATTTTCATAAACATCTTCAAGTTGCTCTTGAATATCTAAATCTACTGCGGCATAGATTTTATATCCGCCATAATAAATCTTATTTGTAGCTTGCTGTTTTGTATAACCATATTCTTCCATAAGGTCTTCAATAACAGCATCAATAACGGCATCTACATAATAGCTGTTAATCTGAGTTTCCTCTTCAGCGGTCTTTTTAACTTCTTCATCTGCCTCTTCGGG
>CAVHYZ010000129.1:632-3385 GCA_963640495.1 Acutalibacteraceae bacterium | reverse complement strand
AGCTTTGGCTTTGCGGATTTATGGGAATGGGTGTTTATGCCGTTTATATGGGCACATCCTACTTCCAGCCGTTCCTTGAGGATATTTATCAGGTACCGACTCTCTTAGTTTCTATTTTTGCTATTGTCGGTTCATCATATGTCCGCATGTTTGCCGGACCGGTATCAGGTGTTATAGCTAACAACAAATTCCATTCATCAGCAAACTGGATGCGTGTTCTCTTCGCTACCGGAATTGCAATGCTTGTAGCTATCATTGCTATGCCTAAGTCAGCATCCTTCATTTGGCCTGTAACCATTATGCTTATAATTCTCCAGATAGTAGTTTACATGCTTCGCGGAGTTTACTATGCTCCTATCGGTGAATCAGGCATACCAAGAGAGGTTTCCGGATCTGCAATGGCAATAGCTATTCTTCTTATCCAGTCACCTATGTGCTGGGCATCAGCCGTTTACGGAAAACTTATCGAAAGCGGAACCATGAGTGGATATAAGACAGTATTTATCATCATGGCATCTCTCTATGCAGTTGGATTCGCAGCTGCTATGATTCTTTCGGCATACATTAAAAAGCATGGTTTGAAGGTTAATATTGAGTCAAAGTCAGAGGATTGATGTTAAACGGCTCATATTTTCACCTTGCTTAAGCGTTGTTTAATAGAAAGGGTTTCAGATAATGGAAATTGCATTAGCAAGTGATTTTGGCATATACGAATTGTCTCCCGAATCCATGGACGAACAGATGGCAAAGCTTGAAAAAGCAGGAATCACTCACGTTCATTGGGCACACGACTGGGATTATGAGTACATATATTCTCAGTGGGAAATGATTCAAATTAAAGAGATTCTTGAGAAGCATCACATTAAGGTAAAGGGAGTTCATGCAACAGAGGGTAACACACGTTGCAGAGTTATTAACGGACAACCGGTATTTGTTAACCGTTCTCGTATGCGTGACTTCCGAAAAGATTTTACCTCACCGTATGAATACAACCGTTTGTCGGGAGTAGAGTTGCTGCTCAACAGAGTTGATTTGGCACATATGGTCGGTGCTAAAGAAATTGTAACGCATATGGTTATTCCGTATGAGGATTTTGAAAACATACCCGGTTTTAAAGAAAAATACTGGGAGCAGGTTTACAAATCTTTTGACGAGATGGAACCGTATTGCCGTGCAAAAGGAATTCGTATAGCCGTAGAAAATATGATATGTACGCCTAAAAAGTACCAATACGAGAAGTTTGACAGACTTTTTGAGCGCTATTCACCTGATTATGTAGGACTTTGCTATGATTCAGGCCACTCTTTGATAACTATAGAGGACGAAGAGTCAAGAGAGCCCGATTGGAAATTCCTTGAAAGGTATAAGGATAGACTTATCGCAATGCACCTTGATGACAATTTGGGTATTGATTATTCGTTGTCAGAGGATATTGACGGTGCAATTCAAAAATCAGATAAACACTGGATACCGTTTAAGGGTATCGCAAGTTGGGATAAACTCTGTGAGATAATTGCGGACTCTCCGTATGAGTTGCCTTTGCTCCTTGAAATTGTCGTACCTAAAGGCAGTGTAGAGGAAGAGATGGCAGGTCTTGCGGAAGCAAAAGCCGTAGGAGAGAAGCTTACGGAAATGGTGCTGTCCTACCGTAATAAGAACTAATTAAGAAACGCACCGGTATATATATCGGTGCGTTTTATTTTGCAATAGGATCTCAGCATATTCAGTGTATATCAATCAGATTTGTATCCTGTGATTTTCGTCGCAGTGCTGAGACCTTATTTTATATGAAAGGCAGACTTTTTTCTCTGAAGTAGTATTTATTTTATCTTATGTACTATTGCAGTGAACAGGTGATTAATATGGATAATAACCAAACTTTACGAAAAGAATTAAACCCATTAAATGTATGGGCGATAGCCCTTGGCTGTATAATCGGATGGGGTTCATTTATTAACCCGGGTGAAAAATTCTTGCCAAATTCCGGTGTAGCCGGAACCGCCATTGCCATGGTTCTGGGTGCATTGGTTATGATCATAATTGCATGCAGTTATGCATATATGGTCCCGAAATACCCGCAAGCAGGCGGAGAATTTACATTTGCAAAAATGTGTTTCGGAAAGAACATGGCATTCCTTTGCGGATGGTTCCTTGTAGCGGCATATTTGGCAAATGTTCCGATGAATTCAACGGCCATAGGCCTTATTGTAGATGGAATAGACGGAGCAAGCAACATTCTCAAATTCGGTTTTCATTATTCTGTGGCAGGTTATGAAATATGGCTTGGTGAAATATTGTTTGCATCATTGATTTTGATCATATTTGGCTATTTAAACATAAGCGGAGTAAAAAAGGCCGGTACTATTCAAACAGGATTGGCAGTAATGCTTGTTGTTTCGGTATTTACACTTGTCGTTGCAGCTTTGATAAGCAGCAAAGTAAACGGCATTAATATGCAGCCGATTTGGGGATTTGACAAAGAAGCTGCGATTGCGGCCGGAGCAACAACTTCAAATATAAGTCAATTTGCTCACAGCGGAACGAATTCCATCATCAGTGCAATTCTTGTAACATTTGTTATAGCACCTTGGGCATTTGTAGGATTTGATACAATACCTCAAGCTGCCGAAGAATTCAACTTCTCATATAAAAAGGTTCTTTTCATAATGACAATTGCAATTCTCTTCGGAGGTTTTGTATATATCTCAAACAACACGATTGCCGCAGCAGCTCTTGAAAATTGGCCGGACAGA
>CAVHYZ010000129.1:0-622 GCA_963640495.1 Acutalibacteraceae bacterium | reverse complement strand
TTGCTTGTTGCCGCTGAAGAATTGCTCGGAACCTTTGGCAAGGTGCTCATCGCAGTTGCTGTTTCGTGCGCGGTATTGTCGGGAATCATGGGCTTTTATCTTGCAGCAAGCAGATTGTTATACTCTATGGGCAGAGAGAACTATCTCCCGAAATTTTTTGCGAAACTTGATCCTAAATACGGAACGCCTAAAAATGCTATTCTGTTTTGTATGCTCATATCGCTTGCCGGTCCTATACTCGGCAGAGAGGCACTCGGATGGTTTGTTGACATGAGTGCCATAGGAGCATCAATAGGATACTTTTTCACAAGTGCAGCCACTATGGTTTCCGTGAAAAGAAATAAGGACAGTAAATTTGTTTATGTACTCGGATTGATTGGAGTAATATTCTCTCTGATATTCGTAATTTTACAATTGTTCCCGATTCCGGGTCTTAACGGTGTTCATTTCTGTACTCAAAGTTATATCATGCTTGTTATTTGGATTGTATTAGGATTGTATTTCTATATAAGACAGAGAAAGTATTTTGACAATGGAGGACAAGAGGAATGAGTGATTTTTGGAAAGTATTGATAATGGTACTTGCTTTTCTTCTCCTTCTCGTAACGATTGTTACGGAAAT
>CAVHYZ010000128.1:3185-3663 GCA_963640495.1 Acutalibacteraceae bacterium | reverse complement strand
TTACAATTATTTTAATATGTGGTAATATTCAAATGAAGTAAGATGATGTAAGAAAAAATATATTTATAACAATTTGCAAAAATTCTTTCTATTATTCTATTATTGCATTCTATATTTGTCAAATTTTTTGTAAATATACAGTAAAGGAAGGTTTCTAAGATGAAAAAGGAAAAGACTTACGAAATTGTTGATAACCTTGAAAGTTTCAACAAAATGTTCGCAAGAGTTAAGGCTGCACAAGCTGAATTTTCAACTTATAGCCAAGAGCAAGTTGATAAAATTTTCAGAGAAGCTGCTGTTGCCGCAAATATGGCAAGAATCCCTCTTGCAAAGATGGCCGTTGAAGAAACAGGTATGGGCATTATTGAGGATAAGGTTATAAAAAACCATTATGCCGCTGAGTATATTTACAATAAATATAAGTACACAAAAACGTGCGGTGTAATAGAAGAAGATGAGGTTTACGGCACAAAAAAGA
>CAVHYZ010000128.1:0-3175 GCA_963640495.1 Acutalibacteraceae bacterium | reverse complement strand
GCCTTACGGCGTTATTGCTGCCGTTATTCCCACCACAAACCCCACTTCTACCGCTATTTTTAAAACTCTTATTTCTCTTAAAACAAGGAACGGCATTATTATCAGCCCACATCCCCGTGCAAAAAAGAGCACCATTGCAGCAGCAAAAATTGTGCTTGAGGCTGCCGTAAAAGCAGGCGCACCGGAGGGAATTATCGGCTGGATTGATGTTCCTTCACTTGAACTTACAACGACCGTTATGAAGGAGTCTGACCTTATTCTTGCTACAGGTGGCCCCGGTATGGTTAAATCCGCATATTCAAGCGGCAAGCCCGCTTTGGGCGTTGGCGCAGGTAATGTTCCTGCTATTATCGATAGCACGGCAGATATTATTCTTGCAGTTAACTCAATTATCCATTCAAAAACTTTTGATAACGGTATGATTTGCGCATCTGAGCAGTCTGTAATAGTTCTTCCTGAAATTTATGATGCTGTTAAGGCTGAATTTGCAAAGAGAAATTGCTATTTCCTTAATCCCGAAGAAACCGAAAAAGTCAGAAAGACCATTATTATTAATGGAGCTCTTAACGCAAAAATCGTTGGCCAAAGTGCATACAAAATTGCATCTCTTGCAGGCGTAGATGTTCCGGAATACACCAAAATTCTTATTGGTGAGGTTGAAAGTGTAGACATTTCCGAAGAGTTTGCTCACGAAAAGCTTTCACCTGTTCTTGCAATGTATAAAGCAAAGAATTTTGATGATGCTATTGCGAAAGCTGCACAACTTATTGCAGATGGTGGTTACGGTCACTCATCATCACTCTTTATTGATGTAAACGAAAAAGAAAAGCTTGCAAAGCATCAGGCGGCAATGAAAACCTGTCGTATCCTTATTAATTCTCCATCATCACACGGTGGTATCGGAGACCTTTATAACTTTAAACTCGCTCCCTCACTTACTTTGGGCTGCGGCTCATGGGGTGGCAACTCCGTATCCGAAAACGTTGGCGTTAAACACCTTATCAATGTTAAAACCGTGGCTGAAAGGAGAGAGAATATGCTTTGGTTCAGAACACCCTCAAAGGTTTATTTCAGAAAAGGATGTATGCCTGTTGCTCTGAGTGAGCTTGGCACAGTTCTTAATAAGAAAAAAGCATTTATCGTTACCGATAATTTCCTTTATAAAAACAACTATACAAAAGGCATTACCGATAAGCTTGACGAAATGGGTATCAAATATACCATTTTCAGCGATGTTCAGCCTGACCCGACCCTTGCTTCAGCTAAGGCAGGCGCAGCTCTTATGGCTCAGTTTGAGCCTGATGTAATCATTGCTCTCGGCGGTGGTTCAGCAATGGATGCTGCAAAAATTATGTGGGTTCTCTATGAGCATCCGGAAGCCGATTTCTACAGAATGGCAATGGACTTTATGGACATCAGAAAGAGGATTTATACCTTCCCCAAGATGGGCGAAAAGGCTTATTTTATCGCAATTCCCACTTCATCAGGTACCGGCTCTGAGGTTACTCCTTTTGCAGTTATTACCGATGAAAAGACAGGCACAAAGTATCCTCTTGCAGACTATGAGCTTCTTCCCAATATGGCAATTGTTGATACTGATAATATGATGACTCAGCCTAAAGGACTTACAAGTGCATCCGGTATAGATGTTCTTACCCATGCTATTGAGGCTTATGTTTCGATTATGGCATCAGAATTTACAGATGGCCTTGCTCTCAAAGCCGCTAAGCTCGTGTTCCAGTATCTTCCAAGAGCTTACGATAACGGCAATGACATTGAAGCAAGAAACAGAATGGCAGAAGCATCTTGTATGGCAGGTATGGCATTCGCAAATGCATTCCTTGGCCTTAATCATTCCATGGCTCATAAGCTGGGTGCATATCATCATATTGCTCACGGCACAGCAAACGCAATTATCCTTACAAATGTTATCAGATATAATGCAGAGGACGACCTTGCAAAGATGGGCACATTCTCACAGTATACTTATCCTCACGCATTTGACAGATATGTTGAAATTGCAAAATTTGTTGGCATCACAGGCAAAGATGATCACGAAATTTTTGAAAACTTCCTTGATGCTATTGAGAAGCTCAAAGAGCATATCGGTATTAAAAAGACTATTGCCGATTACGGCGTAGATGAAAAATACTTCCTTGACACGCTTGATGATATGGTAGAGAACGCCTTTAATGACCAGTGCACAGGTGCTAACCCACGCTATCCGAAGATGTCTGAAATTAAAGAACTTTATCTTAAATCATATTACGGAAAATAATTAACGGAGGGTAAAATAATGGAACTTAAAGAAATTATTGCTGTTAGACCCACAAAAACCGTTTATAGAGACGGTGACCTTACAATTAAGGTGTTTAATGAAAATTTTTCCAAGGCAGATATTCTTAATGAGGCTCTCAATATTGCGAGAGTTGAGCAGACCGGTATCAACATTCCCGCTGTTAAAGCAGTTACAATGATTGACGGCAAGTGGGCAATAGTAACAGATTATATTGAAGGCAAAACTCTTGCCGAGCTTATGAGTGAAAACCCTGATAAAGAAGACGAATATATTGAAAAATTTGTTGATATTCAGCTTGAAATGCACAGCCATCAGGCTCCTATGCTCACAAAACTCTGGGACAAAATGCAGAGAAAAATCTCCGAAACGGATTTTGATGCAACCACAAGATATGACCTTCACACAAGGCTTGATTCCCTTCCCAAGCACCATAAACTTTGCCACGGCGATTTTAATCCATCCAATATTATCATAAAGGATGATGGCACAGCTTATATTATTGACTGGTCTCATGCCACTCAAGGTAACGCTTCCGCAGATGTTGCAAGAACTTACCTTCTCTTTAACCTTCAAGGCAAAAAAAAGCTTGCCGAAAAATATCTTAATCTTTTCTGCAAAAAGAGCGATACGGCAAAACAATATGTTCAAAAATGGTTACCCATCGTTGCCGCTTCACAGACTGTTAAGGGCAACAAAGAAGAAAGAGAATTTCTTAACGGCTGGGTTAATGTTGTTGAATACGAATAATAATCGCAAAAAAGAGCCTCTGCATATTGAACTGCCCCAAGTTGTGCAGACAGTACAAAAAAAGGCTACCTAAAGTAGAAAATTAAATTTTAAGCAACAAACTGATTTCGTTTTTCAAGCGGAGTCAGT
>CAVHYZ010000127.1:0-3782 GCA_963640495.1 Acutalibacteraceae bacterium | reverse complement strand
CAATACAGTAGCCTTTCAATCCACATTCTTCGATTAAAGCCCCTGCAAAATAACCTTCCGGTCTTTTGAATGTGCTTCCGGCACTCGGATATTCAAGAGGTTGTTTATCTTTTCTTTTTCCAACAAGTTCGTTCATTTTGCCTTTAATATCAGATTGATTGCCAATAGAAAGACTAAAAGATGCTGATAAAATGAACAAATCATCATTCTTTGAAAATATACTGTGTCTGTATGATAAATTTAAATCATCTTTATTATATTGTCTGATAACACCGTTTTTATCAATAAACCTACACTCTGAAATAATATCTTTGATTTCTCCGCCATAAGCCCCTGCATTCATATAAACTGCACCGCCTACGGAACCGGGAATACCATAAGCAAATTCTAAATCGGTTAAAGAATTATCTAATGCACTCTTACAAAGCTTAGCTAAAGATGTACCTGATGAACAAGAAATTATATTATTTTCGATTTCAATATTATCAAATTTGTTAGTATTAATTATAATTCCTTCAAATTCATCATCACTAAACAATAAATTGCTTCCTCTGCCGATTATATAAAATTTAATATTGTTAATATTTAAATACTTTAAAAGTTCTGCAATTTTTGTTTCTGAATCAGGAAAAACCATTACACTACAAGGACCGCCAACTCTAAAAGTCGTATAATCCTTAAGCAAGGCATTTTCCTTATAATCACATTGTAGCTTAATGCAAAAATTTATAAAATCAGTCATATTTATTCGTCAAGAAGAGCAGCACCATAAATGCCGGCATCATTACCAAGCTCGGCAGCCAAAATTTTTGTCTGTTTTTGCGCATAGTGACTGTATCTTTCTCTGTTTATATGTTTTCTAAGAGGTTCAAGCAAAGTTTCTTTTTCGTTGGCAATACCACCACCAACGCAAATGAATTCAGGCTGTAAAGCATTAATAATATTGATAATGCCCGTTGCAACATAATAAATATATTTATCAACAACATCTTTTCCAGCTTTATCATTTTTTCTCATTGCATCAAAAGCAGTTTTACCGTTGACAGCATCAATATTATCATCAACAAGCTGCCACATAATAGAATCGTGATTATGCTTCATAGCATCCTTAGTTTGTCTAATTAAAGCTGTGGCAGATGCATAACTTTCCCAGCAACCTCTTCTGCCACAAGTGCATTGCTCACCGTCAACACAAATTACCATGTGACCCATTTCACCGGCTGCAAAGTTTGATCCGTTAATAATTTTACCATTGATTATAATTCCAGAGCCAACACCTGTACCTAAGGTAACCGCAACAAAATCTTTTGCGCCTTTGCCGCAACCTACTATTGCCTCACCGAGAGCTGCACAGTTTGCATCATTGTCAAGATAAACAGTTTTACCAATTCTTTCCTCTAACATTTTCTTAGCAGGAACTTCAGTAAAATTAAGATTATTTGCAAATTCAATATAACCGGTTGATTTGTTTACAGTACCCGGTGTGCCTATTCCAACAGATAAAACATCTTCTTTAGTTATACCGGCATCTTCAATAGCTATATTAACAGCTAAAGCAATATCATCAAAAATCTCTTCTGCCGGACGAGGACAATTAGTTTTTACTTTACCTCTGCCGATAATTTTTAAGTCCTCTGAAATTACACCAACGGCAATATTTGTGCCGCCAAGGTCAACACCAATTCTGTACATAATAAAAGTCCTCCAATGTTTTATCTATTAAAAATCATGCCAAAATTCAAGCTCTTTTTTCTCAGGTTGGACATTATCTTCCATACCAAGTTTATGCAAGAGTTCACGAGCAGCATTATAGCCCATTTTCTTTTGCCTATTATTCATAGCGGCAGCTTCAATGATTATCGATAGATTTCTACCCGGTTTAACAGGAACAACACAAACAGGAACCTCAATATCAAGAATTTTCATATATTCATTTTCGAGGCCCATTCTATCATAATTCTTTTCGTTATCCCAAAGTTCAAGTTGAATGACCATGTCAATTTTTTCAGTCATTTTAACAGCACCAATGCCAAACAGTCTTCTGAAGTTTAATACGCCAACGCCGCGAAGTTCAATAAAGTGCCTTATATTATCAGGAGCAGAGCCAACAAGCGTTTTATTTGAAACTCTTCTGATTTCAACTGCATCATCGGCAATAAGTCGATGACCTCTGTTTATTAGTTCGAGAGCAGTTTCGCTTTTGCCAACTCCGCTATCGCCAAGTAACAAAACGCCTTCACCATAAACTTCAACAAGCACGCCGTGCCTTGTAATTCTTGGTGCAAGCTCTACGCCAAGAAAAGATATTGTAGCCGACATACTGCCTGAGGTGCTGTCAGTACTTGAAGCAATAGGCACTTCATATTTTTTTGCTAATTCAAGAATATATGGTTCTATAATCAAATTTCTTGTAAAAATAACAAGAGCAGGATGTTTTGAAAAGAAATTATCCATACGCTTTAGGGATTCATCTGCACTTAAACTTTTAACATATTCAAGTTCGGCAAGTCCCATAAACTGTACTCGCTTATTATCAAAGAATTCTTCGTAACTAGCAAGCATAAGTCCCGGACGGTTAACGTCCTGTGTTGTGATAAAAATTTCAGAAATATCTTTTGGGGTATATACAACGGTAAGGGATAATTCTTTAACAACTTTTTCAAGGGAAACGGAATACTCAGCCGGCATTTTCTTTCACCTCATAAATAATGGTGCACCTGACAGGACTTGAACCTGCACGCCGAAGCAATAGATCCTAAATCTATCGTGTCTGCCAATTCCACCACAGGTGCATAGCTTTTATATTATACATAATGTTAAAACTATTATCAAGTATAAATAGCAAGAAAATTTAAGTAAAAACATAAAATTTTATCATAAATATTGACAAAATTAATATCTGTGACTATAATTAATTTAAATTCTCGGGGCGGGGTGAAATTCCCCACCGGTGGTAAAAGTCCACTAACTTCTATTTTGAAGCCGATGCGGTGAAATTCCGCAACCGACGGTATAGTCCGGATGTGAGAGAATGCATGTTTTATTTGCCTTCGTTTACATTAGTGTGCTCCTTGAATGGAGCATTTTTTTATTTTGGAGGCATATAT
The DNA here is from genome assembly GCA_963640495.1 of Acutalibacteraceae bacterium. Classification (GTDB taxonomy): domain Bacteria; phylum Bacillota; class Clostridia; order Oscillospirales; family Acutalibacteraceae; genus CAG-177. The sequence goes on along the minus strand of CAVHYZ010000127.1, from coordinate 675 downwards.
ATGACAAGCACTCAAAGAAACCTTTATAAAATAACTTTAACAGCTATATTCTCGGCAATATCATTTTTACTAATGTTCATTGAAATTTCTTTGCCGATTATTCCGTCATTCATTAAATTTGATATTTCAGACTTACCGGCACTCATAGGTACATTTTCAATCGGACCGATATACGGTGTATTGATTGAATTTTTAAAAAATATTATTCACATCTTGATATGCGGCACATCAAGTGCAGGAGTAGGAGAAATAAGCAATTTTATTTTAGGCGCTGTATTTTGCTTGACTACCGGTCTGATATTTAAATCAAAAAAAATTAAAAATTCAGCAATTATCGGATGTATACTTGGAGCAATTATAATGGGCACAGTAAGCTTACCGCTAAATTATTTTATAGTTTATCCGGCTTATGTTAAATTTTATGGTATGCCACTTGATGCTATAATCGGTTTATATCAAGAAATATTAAGCTTTATCAGTGACAAGCCAACACAAAATTCTTTATTTAATTGCTTGCTTATATTCAATGTGCCATTCACTGTTATAAAAGGTTTTATAAATGCAATTTTATGCGGGGCAATGCTTAAACCGTTATCTAAATTCTTTAAGAAAAAATCAAAGTAATTTCTTAACTGAATAAAATCATATCAAAATGAGAGTTTCCCATCCTAAAGA
>CAVHYZ010000126.1:0-3817 GCA_963640495.1 Acutalibacteraceae bacterium | reverse complement strand
TTGTTCTTGTGCCCACAACAATAATTTCATCTGTTGCCTCAACAAGCACTTCGCTTCTCTTTGATGTGTCTGTAAGCACATCGTTTATATAAGTTTTTGTGGTAATAATTCTTTGGGTGCCGTCAACGCCCTCTTGCCTTACCAGCCTGTAACCGCTGTATTTAGTGGCGTCACGCTGTTTAACGGTATCATAAGGAATACTTGCAATTCTTGATGTGGTGTAGGTCTTTTTAATGTTGACCATTTTTTCGGATGATGGCACGTTTATTGTGCTGCCAGCTGTTAAAGAATCAGAGGTAAGGCTGCTGTTAATTGACAAAAGATAATCTGCTGTTGTGCTATATTCCTTTGCTATGGAGTCAAGAGTGTCGCCCTCCATAACAGTATAGTAAACTGTTGCGCCTTCGCCGCCCAAAACGGTTGTTTCAAGCCTTGATGCGTCCCACATTGTGGATTCATTATCGGGATAAAGGCCTTGGACATAGTCAATATCTTCCGCAAAACTTACAACATAGCCTTCGCTTTTGGCATCTTCTTCATAAGGGGAAAGAATATTGTAAAAAACAGTTTTTGCATCGGATTCGTTTTTAACGGCGCAAATAAAATCACCGTCTATATAAATTCCGCAAGCGTTTGTAAGATTGTCGGAGGAATGTTTTATCATTTCATCGGAGATGGTGCGAGCATCATTTAATTCATCAAGGGAAACAAGGGCAAGCTCATAACCCGCATTAAGGCTTTGCACGGAAACGGAAGTTACATTGGAATTTACCGTGTTTGCAGAAAGGCGGTCAATAACCATATTTTTTGCACTTGTAAATACGGATTCATCGCTTATGTAACCGATATGCTCATCGTTGTAAATAACATCAAGAGCAAAAGTAACATTATTCCAATAGTTAAAAACAGCAATAAGCACAACGAGGGCCCCAATGGGAACAGCTATATTAAATACAGTGCGTAAAAGTTGCCTGTGCCTGTTAATTGCCTTTGCAATATAGTGAATAAAGATGCTCGGAATTGATAATGGATGCTTTAATGCTCTGAAAATATTTTTATTTGCGGATTTTATTTCCTGCCTGAAATATACTATTTCTTTTACATAATCTCTTGCAAAAGATTTAAATTTTCTTTTTGTGCCGGCCGTGGCACTTTTAAAGGCTCGCCTTATTTTCCTAATGGGAATTGAAAGCGTATGTAGTATAAGCACTAAAATTCTTTCAAGCAGGCGAACTACTATATCACCCAAAGAATAAAGAGTAACATAAACGCCGTTTTTGTCTTCAAGGTCAATATATTCAATCTCTTTTTGCTTTTTCTCTTTTTTTTGTTTGGATTTTTGCGATTTTTCTTTTTTGATTTTTTGCTTTTTACCCGTGCCGTCTTCTCTTATAGCTTCAAGATTTATGGTAGCGGTTGCTTTTTCGGGATTTGAATTTGTATTAGAGGAAGAAACCCCCATAATACTGTCCATATTACTTTTGGCTTCTTCAACCTGCATGCTGTAACGGCGCTCAATATCCTCACGAATAGCTGCCATTTCTGCTTCACGGCGTTTTTCGTCTTTTTCTCGCATTTCTCTTTCACGGGTGGTTTCATCGTTGCCGTAAATGCGGGCAAGGTCATACATACCGTTCATAATCTCATCAAAAGCATCAGTGTTGATTTCACTTTTTTCTGCATTGTTTTGAGATTCCTGAGCAGCCTCGTCTTTTTCATTATTCACTTTTTTGATGTCTTCATTGTCCATAAAAACTCCGAAAAAGTTGAGAAATAACCTAATAATTATATCATATTATAAAAGATTTTTCAAATTATATAAGATTTTCCGTTTCTTTTAAGAAGCGAGTGAGGGCATCTTTCCAATGAGGAAGCCTGCTAAAGTCTGCGGTATCAAGGCTTTTCTTTGATAATCTTGAATTAAAGGGCCTGTTTGCGGCAGTAGGATATTCATCCGATTTTATAGGTATGATTTTTGTGCTTTTGCCGGAAAGAGTCATTATTTCTTTTGCAAATTCAGCCCAACTGCAAGTGCCTTCGTTAGTGGCGTGATATGTGCCGTATTTATCGGATTTGATAATATCACATAAAAGGGAAGATAAATCCTCCGTAAAAGTGGGGGAGCCGATTTGGTCGGAAACTACGGTAATTTTATCTTTACTTTCGGCAAGGCGAAGCATTGTATAAACAAAATTTTTACCATGCACGCCGAAAACCCAGGAAATACGAACAATAAAATATTTTGAGCAGTATTTTTTTACGGATTTTTCACCTTGTAATTTAGTTAAACCGTAGTGATTGCAGGGATTTACAGGTGCATCTGTTTCTATAAATTCATCACCTGTACCGCCGAAAATATAATCTGTGCTTATATAAAGAATTTTAATGTTTTTTCTTCCGCATATTTCCGCAAGATTATCCGTGCCTGTTGCATTTATTTTTGTGCAAAGCTCTTTTTCGCTTTCGGCTTTGTCAACGGCCGTATATGCCGCAAGGTGAATTACACCATCGGGCTGAGTTTTGTCTATAAATTCTTCAAGGGCAGATTTATCTGTTATGTCAACTGTGTCAATATCTGCCGGGATAACTTCTATATTATGTTTTTTTAGTTCAGGCACAAGGTCAGAGCCGAGCTGACCCTTTGAGCCGGTTACCATTACCTTCATAAAAAATCTCCATCTAAATTATCATCGTATTTTACCATATTTTTATTAGATATACAATATTTTTTAAAATAATACTGTTACAGGTTGAGAAAATGTGATAAAATAACGTATATAAATGATAATACAATCGGCTTCACCTATTATTTAACGGAGGTGATAAAATGAAAACTACCGTAAGAGCCTACGCAAAAATAAATATTTTTCTTGATATATTAGGTAAACTTGATAACGGATATCATAGCCTTTTTATGGTAATGCAAAGCGTTGGGCTTTATGATTTGGTAACCATTGAAGAAACAGATAAAAATATAGAATTAACCTGTTCCGAACCTGATATTCCCTGCAACGAAAAAAATACAGCCTATAAGGCTGCAAAAATATTTTTTGAAAAAACGGGTATAGAAAAAGGTGCAAAAATTCACATTAAAAAGCAGATTCCCCATGAAGCAGGGCTTGCTGGAGGCAGTGCCGATGCAGCCGCTGTTTTAGTAGGATTAAATAAAATTTTAGGAACAGGCTTTTCTGTTTTGGATTTGTGTGAAATGGGATTAAAAGTAGGCAGCGATGTTCCGTTTTGCATAGTAGGAGGAATGTGCCTTGCTCAAAACACAGGGGGAGTTCTTTCACCGTTAAGGCCGATTTCGAATTGTACGATTGTGCTTGCTAAGCCTGATAAGGGAGTTTCCACCGCTAAAGCCTACGCCGATGCAGATGACACTTATATTTACCACCCGGATTGTATGCATATGTTGGATGCCTGTGAAAATGGCGATTTTAAGGCTATGTGCAAATATGCGGGGAATGTTTTTGAACAGGTTGTGGAAGTGCCGGAAAGAGTTGAAATAAAAAGAATTATGCGAGAAAACCATTGCTCTCTCACTCAAATGAGTGGCAGTGGCCCTACGGTTTTCGGCATATTTGAAAATGATGCAGATGCTATAAATGCAGCTGAAAAAATAAAGAAAATTTGTAAAAAAGTTTTTGTTACAAAATCGGTTGCTTTCGGCACTAAAACAGAATAAATATCAAAAAGCAGGATGTTTTTGCATTGAACTGCCCCAAGTTGTGCAGACAGTACAAAAAAAGACTACCTAAAGTAGAAAATTAAATTTTAAGCAACAAACTGATTTCGTTTTTCAAGCGGAGTCAGT
>CAVHYZ010000125.1:0-3842 GCA_963640495.1 Acutalibacteraceae bacterium | reverse complement strand
CGCTGATATCTTACGTAACAGATTAAAGAATGATAAAACTCTACTTATCAATCTAATGTCATCACCGGGAGCAGGTAAAACCACAACTCTCACAAAACTTATTTCAAATTTAAAAGATGACTTAAAAATCGGTGTTATGGAGGCTGATATAGATTCTGATGTTGATGCTGAAACTATATCATATACCGGTGCAAAGGTTATTCAGCTTCACACTGGCGGAATGTGCCATCTTGATGCCGAAATGACTCGCCAGGGAATTGATGAGCTTGGCACTGCCGATCTTGATCTTGTAGTGCTTGAAAATGTTGGTAATCTTGTTTGCCCTGCAGAATTTGACACAGGTGCGGCTTTTAATATGATGATTTTATCTGTTCCGGAGGGGCATGATAAACCTCTTAAATATCCTCTTGTTTTTGAAGTTTGCGATGCTATGATTATCAATAAAATTGATGTTTTGCCTTATTTTGATTTTGATATGAATAAGGTAGAGGAGTACGCGCGCAGAAGGAATCCTAATATTAAATTATTTCCAATTTCCGCTAAAACAGGGGAGGGCGTTGATGCTCTTGCCGATTATATAAAAAAGCGCGTTTCTCAATGGAAAAAATAATCTTGGAGGATAACAATGCACGAGCTTGGAGTTGTTTTTTATATAGCTGATAAAGTGGAAAAGACCGCTAAAGAAAACGGTGTTACTCATGTCCATAAGGTTGCACTTGAAATAGGCGAAGTATCTACGGTTATTCCCGATTATCTTAAAGACGTTTGGAAGTGGAATTGTAAAAGAAACGAAATGTTTACAGATTGCTTACTTACCGTTGAAACAATTCCTGCCGTTACTTTCTGTACTAATTGTGAAAGTAATTACAGCACTGTTAAATATGGCAAAACTTGCCCTCATTGTGGGAGTGAAGATACTTATCTTATTGCCGGTAATGAATTTGTTATAAAAGAAATTGAAGTTGATGAATAAAGAAAGGGTGTGTTTTTATGCCTGAAATGAGCAAAAAGTTCGTTCCAAAGCATATGCATGATGAAAATCCTAATCCAAAGCTGCTTAAATTTGTTAGAGGAGTTACTGACCGTTTTGACGGCAAACTCAAGGGTGTGAAAGTTGAAGATCCCGAGTATTGGGGCCTTGCTTGCATCTTTGAAGATGAAATGAATGAAGACGAAAGAGAACATTCTCTCGACTTGCTTCTTGAAATGAAAATCCGTCAAAAATATGCGTATTCCGACTTGCTCAATATGGCGGCCAAACACGGTATGGATAAAAAGACCGCTGATGAAATTTTAGATAGACTTGCTTACTTTGGTATGCTTGAGTATGATTACGGCGATAAATATACCAAAGACGGCCCTATTCCGGGAACAAGTTATGAAAAGAAAGACCGTTATTACTGGGTTCCTCTTTTTGTCCCCGGTTCAGCTGAATATACTAATATGAATACCGATCTTATGGATAGACATCCTGAGCTTGCAATGTTCTTTGAAAGAATGACCTTCCTTCCTCTTGCCGGAATTACTCAAATGGTTCCTCCCGGAGGCGCAGGTATCGGTATGCATGTTATACCTGTTGAACAAGCCATTTCCATGGAAAATACCACTGCTGATATAGAACATATTTCTTATTGGCTCAAAAAATACGAAGGACATATCGGAGCATCAATTTGTTCTTGCCGTTATGGCCGCAAAAAGCTTGATGAAGGCTGTGCCGATGACTATGAGGGCTGGTGTATAGGTGTTGGTGACATGGCGGATTATTGTCGTGAAACTGGCAGAGGCCATGACATCACCTATGATGAGGCTATAGAAATATTAAAGCGTGCTGAAGATAATGGGTTTGTTCACCAAATTACAAACATTGACGGTGAAAATAAAATTTTCGCTATTTGTAACTGTAATGTTAAAATTTGCAACGCTCTTAGAACTTCACAGCTTTTTAATACTCCTAATCTTTCGGCTTCTGCTTACAGAGCACATGTTGATAAATCAAAGTGTGTTGCTTGCGGTCAATGTGTTGAGTATTGCCCTGCAGGTGCATTAAAACTTGGACAAAAGCTTTGTAAAAAAGACGGTAGCGAAGTTCAATATCCTAAGCAGCCTCTTCCTGATGCATTAAAGTGGGGTGAGGATAGATGGGATGAAGATTATCGTGATAAGAATCGTATAAATTGTCATGATACCGGCACATCACCCTGTAAAACCGCTTGCCCTGCCCATATAGCTGTTCAGGGCTATTTGAAAATGGCTTCTCAAGGCCGTTATAGAGATGCTCTTGCACTCATCAAAAAAGAAAATCCTTTCCCTGCAGTTTGTGGCAGAATTTGTAACCGTAGATGTGAGGATGCTTGTACAAGAGGTAAAATTGACAGCGCTGTTTCAATAGATGCTGTTAAGAAATTTATAGCTGCAAAAGACCTTGAAGCAGAGCATAGATATGTTCCTGATATTGTGGTTGCTTCTAACAAAGGCCGTTGGAAAGAAAAAGTTGCTATAATCGGTGCAGGTCCTGCAGGACTTTCGTGTGCTTTTTATCTTGCTCAAATGGGTTACTATCCAACTGTATTTGAAAAGAATGATAAAGCCGGTGGTATGCTTACTTATGGTATTCCTTCATATAAGCTTGAAAAAGATGTAATTGATGCTGAAATTGAAATTATGAAGGAAATGGGAGTTGAAATAAAAACTGGCATTGAAGTAGGCAAAGATATTACTATTGAGTCTTTAAGAAATGATGGATATAAAGCATTCTATGTAGCCGTAGGTTGCCAAGGCGGTAGATATCCAAATGTTGCAAATGACCATGCTGATGGCACAATGACTGCTGTTGAGTTTCTTAAATCTGCCAATACCGGCAATTGCCGTTTTGATGACGAAACCGTTGTTGTCGGCGGTGGCAATGTTGCAATTGATGCTGCAAGAGTTAGCGCAAGAAGTGGCGCAAAAAAAGTAACAATGCTTTGTCTTGAATCAAGAGATATTATGCCTGCAACCAATGAAGAAATCGCTGAGGCTGAGGAAGATGGCGTTATTATTAATTGTGGCTGGGGCCCGAAAGAGCTTAGAGTTACAGATGGCAAAGTTTCAGCAATAGTATTCAAAAAGTGCACAAGAGTGTATGATGAAAACAGAAAATTCTCACCTCTTTATGATGAGGATGAAACAATGGTTATTCCAGCAACAAAGGTTATTTTTGCAATCGGTCAGTCAATTGAATGGGGTGGACTCCTCGACGGCACAAAGGTTGAGTATCATCACGGTAATTATCCTGTTGCTGATTCTCTTACATACCAAACAGCTGAAAAAGATATATTTGTTGGCGGCGACGTTTACACGGGTCCCAAATTTGCTATTGATGCTATTGCGGCAGGACATGAAGCTGCAGAGAGTCTTCATAGATATGTACAGCACGGTCACATGACTATCGGCAGAAATAAACGAGAATTTATTGAGCTTAATAAAGATGATATTTCAGTTGAAAGCTATGATACTGCCGGCCGTCAAGAGGCAGGTATGATTTCTTCTATTGACAGCAAGTCCTTTAAGGATGCTCATGCAACTCTTACAGAGGAGCAGGTTAAAACGGAAACGGCTCGTTGCCTTGGTTGTGGTGCAACTGTCGTTGACCAAAATCGCTGTATCGGATGCGGTCTTTGCACTACCAAGTGTAATTTTGATGCTATTACTCTTCACCGTGATAAACCTGAAGCAAGCAAACTTGTTGTTTCTGAAGACAAATTCAAATATATACTTCCTTACGCAGCAAAGCGTGGTATCAAGATTATAAAGAATAAAAACAAAGAATAATCAATTATTTGTATTGTCGTTTTGTACAAAAC
>CAVHYZ010000124.1:0-3862 GCA_963640495.1 Acutalibacteraceae bacterium | reverse complement strand
CCAAAAAAGCTCTTATCGGCCTTTGGCTAAGATAAGAGCTTTTTTTAGTTCATATTTCAAAAAATATGGCTGCCACAACGTGACAGCCATATCGAGGTATTTATTATTCTTCTGTTGTATCAGGAGCATAGAGTTCCTTAAGCTTAAGAAGGTGAGCATATCTTTCAACAGAGGTCTTTTCAGCCTTTGTGAAGAGTGTTTCAGCTCTATCGGGGAAGGAACGAGTAAGCTGTGAATAACGAGCTTCATTCATAATGAAATCTCTGTAGCTTGTTGTTGCAGGCTTACTATCAATAGTAAATGGATTCTTACCCTCAGCTTTAAGAGCGGGATTATAACGGAACATATTCCAGTAACCGCACTCAACAGCCTTCTTCATTTCAGACTGACAGTTAGTCATGCCGCCTTTAATGGAGTGCATTTCGCAAGGTGCATAAGCAATTACGATTGATGGACCGTGGTATGCTTCAGCCTCAGTAAGAGCCTTAATTGTCTGCTGCATATTTGCGCCCATAGCGATTTGTGCAACATAAACATAGCCGTAGCTCATAGCAATCTCTGCAAGAGATTTCTTTGCAATAGCTTTACCGGCTGCTGCAAACTGTGCAACCTGACCGATATTGGAAGCCTTAGATGCCTGTCCGCCGGTGTTAGAGTAAACTTCGGTATCAAATACCATGATATTTACATCTTCGCCGGATGCGAGTACATGATCAACGCCACCGAAGCCAATATCATAAGCCCAACCGTCACCACCGAAAATCCAAACAGATTTCTTGGCAAGGTATTCTTTATTTGCTGCGATAGCCTTGCAGTTATCACAATCTGCGTCTTTAATAGCATCAACGAGAGCTGCAGAAGCATCTGCGTTTGCTTTGCCATCATTAAGAGTATCAAGATATGCCTGTGCAGCTGCCTTTGCATCTGCAGAAGCTTTATCGGATTCAACTATTTTCTTAACTCTTTCAATAAGGCTGCTGCGAATAGCATTCTGGCCAAGGTACATACCATAGCCGTGCTCTGCATTATCCTCAAAGAGGGAGTTTGCCCATGCGGGGCCGTGGCCGTCTTTATTTACAGTGTAAGGTGATGTTGCTGCAGGGCCACCCCAAATTGATGAACAACCGGTAGCATTTGAAATGTACATTCTGTCACCGAAGAGTTGAGTAATAAGGCGTGCATAAGAAGTTTCTGCACATCCTGCACAGGAACCCGAGAACTCAAGAAGAGGAGTCTTGAACTGGCTGCCGATAACAGTATTATCAGCAAGATCTTCCTTAACGGAAACATTCTTAACCATATAATCAAATACTTGCTGCTGGTCATCCTGAGATTCTCTTGAAACCATTGTAAGTGACTTAGTGGGGCATACTCCGATACACACTCCACATCCCATACAATCAAGAGGTGAAACAGCAATAATATATTTGTAGGAATCTTTGCCCTTGCCCTTCTTGGGAACTATCTGTGCATTTGCAGGAGCATTTGCAGCTTCCTCCTCATTAAGAGCATAAGGTCTAATTGTAGCATGGGGGCAAACATAAGCACACTGGTTACACTGAGCACACTTTGAGCCATCCCAAACGGGAACATCAACAGCAACACCACGCTTCTCATAAGCGGCAGCACCCTGCTCAAATGTGCCGTCTTCGTGACCTGCAAATGCAGATACGGGAAGGGAATCACCATCCATAAGGCCAACGGGCTTCATAATCTTATTAACTTGATCAACAAGCTTTGCAGGGCCATCGGACTCAACAGCTTTATCAGAATCAACAGCATTTGCCCAATCTGCAGGAACATCAATCTTAACATAAGCCGTTGCACCTGCATCAATTGCTTTTTCGTTCATCTGAACGATTTCGATACCTTTCTTCATGAACTTCTGAGCCTTTTCCTTCATGTAGCCGATTGCTTCAGCTTCAGGAAGAACCTTTGAAAGTGAGAAGAATGCGGATTGAAGAATTGTATTTGTTCTCTTACCAAGACCGATTTCCTTAGCAAGATCGATAGCATTAACAGTATAAAGCTGAATATTGTTGTTGGCAATATATCTCTTTGCTTCTGCGTTGAGCTTTTCGGCAAGCTCATCCGGAGCCCACTGGCAGTTAATAAGGAATACGCCACCGGGTTTAACATCGTTAACAATCTTAAATCCTTTTTCAATGTAGGAAGGATTGTGGCAAGCTACAAAGTCTGCCTTGTTGATATAATATGGAGACTTGATGGGTTCATCACCAAAACGAAGGTGAGAAATTGTAACGCCACCGGTCTTCTTTGAGTCATACTGGAAATATGCCTGAACGTATTTGTCTGTGTGGTCACCGATAATTTTGATAGAGTCTTTATTTGCGCCAACAGTACCATCACCGCCAAGGCCCCAGAATTTGCACTCGATAGTGCTTTCTGCAGCTGTGTTAGGAGCTGCTTCTTCTGCAAGTGAAAGGCCGGTAACATCATCTTTAATACCGATTGTGAAGTTGTGCTTAGGAGCATCTTTTGCAAGCTCATTGTATACTGAAAATACGCTTGCGGGAGGTGTATCCTTTGAGCCGAGGCCGTAACGACCGCCAACAACTTTAATATCTGATCTGCCTTCTGCATTAAGAGCGGCAACAACGTCAAGGAAGAGAGGCTCACCGAGCGAACCGGGCTCTTTTGTTCTGTCAAGAACAGCAATCTTCTTAGCTGTTGCGGGAATAGCAGCAGCAAGTTTTGAGGAAACGAAAGGTCTGTAAAGGCGAACCTTAACAAGGCCAACCTTTTCGCCCTTAACTTTGTTAAGATAATCTATAACTTCTTCGGCTACATCGCAGATTGAGCCCATAGCAACAATAACTCTGTCTGCATCAGGTGCACCGTAGTAGTTAAAGAGCTGATAATTTGTGCCAAGCTTTTCATTAACCTTGCCCATATATTCTTCAACGATAGAGGGAAGTGCATCATAATACTTGTTGCAAGCTTCTCTGTGCTGGAAGAAGATATCACCGTTTTCGTGGGAACCACGCATAACAGGTCTTTCAGGGTTAAGAGCACGTTTACGGAACGCTTCAACTGCATCCATATCGCACATATCCTTAAGATCGTCATAATCCCAAATTTCAATCTTTTGAATTTCATGGGAAGTACGGAAGCCATCAAAGAAGTTAATGAAAGGAACTCTGCCCTTAATAGCAGAAAGATGTGCAACGGCACCAAGATCCATAACTTCCTGAGGATTTGTTTCTGCAAGCATTGCAAAACCGGTTTGACGGCAAGCATAAACGTCTGAATGATCGCCGAAAATGTTAAGTGCATGTGATGCTACACAACGAGCCGATACATGGAAAACGCATGGAAGAAGCTCGCCTGCGATTTTATACATATTGGGGATCATAAGAAGAAGTCCCTGTGAAGCGGTGTAGGTGGTGGTAAGAGCACCTGCTGCAAGAGAACCGTGAACAGTACCTGCTGCGCCTGCTTCGGACTGCATTTCAGCAACCTTTACAGTTGTGCCGAAAATATTTTTTCTTCCTTTTGCTGACCACTGGTCAACATAGTCTGCCATGGGCGATGATGGTGTAATTGGGTAAATACCAGCAACCTCGGTAAAAGCATAGCTCACATGAGCAGCAGCGGTATTACCATCCATGGTCAATTTTTCTCTGGACATAAGATTACCTCCTAAAAAACTTGAGTAAATGCCAAAGGTTATTTTATCACTATAATTTTATTTTGTAAATACCTAAAAACTAAAATCAGTTGGTTAAAATGCTGAAAATGCAAGATTTTACCAACTATGCATTATTTTCAGATTTTAGGTCCCACAACATATTGTTTGATTTTATGCAAAATCCACAAAATGTAAACAAAAGTTCTTGAC
>CAVHYZ010000123.1:0-3902 GCA_963640495.1 Acutalibacteraceae bacterium | reverse complement strand
TTTTCCTGTGCTTCAAAAGCTTTTTTAATTGCCTCTGAAATTTTAGAAATATTAAATTCAGCTATCTTGCCATCTCTTTTAACAACCTGATACATAATAATCCTCCTCAAACAAAAAATCAAACACAGAAATGATAACAAAATCTTGATACAAAGTCAACAATTAAGCACTATATATTGTATCAAAAAAATATTTTTGTAAAAACTGTACTAAATCCGCTATAAATTTTCATTAAATATTACAATCCTCTGATTTCACATTGTAAAACGTATTCAGATAAAATGTTTTTAAACTTTACAAGCTCCTCTTCAGAGAAAGGGGAAAGACCGAATCCGATAATATCTCCGGAATCTTTGAATTGCTGAATATAATGCTTCTTTGCTCCTTTAATCCATTCGCCTAACTTTTTAATATCATTTTCAGTATGCAAGCCCTTGGCAACTGTCGTACGAAATTCATAATCAATATTACCGTTTTTTAAAAATTCAATGCTCTCATTGATTTTAGATATATTACATTCTTTTGTTCCCACACATTGAGAATAATTTTCTTTGGATGATTTAACATCCATGGCAACGTAGTCAATTAAACCTTCATCACAAAGATGAATAAGCCTTTCCGGAAAAGTGCCATTAGTATCAAGCTTAATTAAAAAGCCTAAATCCCTGATTTTCCTGATATACTCTTCAATATCAGGCTGTATCAACGGCTCTCCACCCGAAATCACAACACCATCCAATATATTTTTTCGTTTGTTAAGAAAGCTAAAAAGTTCCTCATCGGAATAAGATGAGGCATCATTTGAATTTAGCACAAGAGAAGAATTATGGCAAAACGGACATCTGAAGTTGCATCCACCGGCAAATATAACGCACGCCATTTTACCGGGATAATCAAGCAATGTTAATTTTTGAATACCTTGTAAATTCACAACATCAGCCTCAATTCAATAAATAGTAGTTCGCTAAATAGGATAGCACAACATATTGTGTTTTGTCAATCAAAATATCAAAAAGTAAAATAATTATTTGAATAATAAGCCTATATATGTTATACTTGCAATATTAAGGAGTGATAAGATGGAAAATGAAAATGTTTCTCGTACCCTACCCCAAGATTCCCATCCCAATAAAATAGGAGTTAAAGAAGGAATTGGCTATATGCTGGGCGATGCCGGCAACCTGTTTGTTCTTACTTATGTTTCGTCATTTTTAAAAGTGTTTTACACCGATGTATTAAAGATAAAAACCGAAAGTGTTGCCAACCTTTTCTTATTTACAAGATTATGGGATGCGATAAACGACCCAATGTGGGGTGCTATTGTAGCAAAAAGAAAACCCTCTAAAGACGGTAAATTCAGACAATATATTAAAATTTGTGCAATTCCACTTGCAATTTCCGAGCTTTTATGTTTTTTTAACATTTCCTCGTTTACATCGAAGCAATGGGTGCTTCTTTTATTTGCTTATGTAACATACATCTCATTCGGTATGCTTTACACAGGTATGAACGTTCCATTCGGCTCACTCGCATCGGTAATCACCGATGACCCTGACGGAAGAACACTTCTTTCAACATTCAGAACAATAGGCGGAGGAATAGGCGGAGCCGCTCCCCTTCTTCTTGCTCCGTATCTTATTTATACTAAAGTTAAAAATCCCGATGGCACAACCTACAATGTAGCAAACGCAAAGGGTATGTTTATATTTGCTGTTGTAATGGCTGTTCTTGCAATTATTTTCTATTACGCCTGCTTTGCAAACACGAAAGAAAGAGTGCCGTCTGAGGCAGAGCCAAAGGTAGATATAAAGAAAACTTATGGTGCAATGCTTAAAAGTAAACCTTTTATTATACTTGCATTAACAGGTATTTTGATCAGCGGTCAGCTTCAATTTGCTTCGCTTAATCAATACCTTTATAAAAACTACTTTTGTAATACAAATTTATCGGTTCTCGGCACAATAGCTCAATATCTTCCAATGGCAATAATGATTCCCTTTGTTCCTAAACTTGTAAAAAAATACGGCAAAAAGGAACTTAGCGCATTTGGTTCATTTTTCTCTGCCGTTGCTGCTATTTTAACTTACGTTATCAAGCCTGCGGCAGATAAGCCCTACATCTTCATTGCTCTGTTGTTTATGATTGGTTTCGGTTATTCTTTTGTTTCAATTACAAACTGGGCAGTTGTAGCAGATGTTATTGACTATCAAGAATACATTACCGGTGAAAAGAATGAAAGCGCCATTTATGCCGTCTACACTTTCTGCAGAAAGCTCGGTCAAACAGCTGCCGATTACGGCGGACTTAAACTACTTGCCAAAATAGGTTATGATACATCAATGGCGAATGCAGGATTTGTTGAAGGCGTAAGTCAAGGTATTCTTAAAGTTTGCACGGGAATTTCAGCTATTACTTACACGCTTATATTTGTTCTTTATGTTATATTCCCACTCACCAAGAAAAAACTTGAACCTATCTATAAATACGTAAGAAAAACCAATTCAGAACAAATAAATAATGATAAAGAAAATGTTGAATAGTATTACGTGATATGTTAAAATATGTGTGTTAAGGGGGCTGAACTATGAGCGAAGAAAATACTATTACAAAAATCGAAGAGCCGGTTAAAAGGTATGTTCCCGTTTCCAATTTATTAGGCTTATCGGTCGGTCTTGCCGGTCAAAATATGTGCTACGGCTACATTTCAAGCTGGCTGTTTTATTATCTTACATCTGTGCTTAAGATGGACTCTGTTGTAGTAGGTATTATAACGAGTGTATCAAGAGCATGGGACTCAATCAATGACCCTATTGTAGGTGCGATGGTTGATAAGCACAAATTTAAGAACGGTGAAAAATTAAGACCGTTTCTTATTTTCACTCCACCTATTATCGGTATACTTTCCGCACTAATGTTTATGCCGTATAAGTTAGGCACAACTGCAATAATAGTTATAATTTGCGTTGAATATCTTCTTTGGGATTTATTTTATTCCTTCCAAGATGTTGCCCTTTGGGGAATGGTTGCCGTTTCTTCACCGCTTTCAAGCGAAAGAGCAAGAGTAGCTCAATGGACTTCTATTGGTGCGGGCGCAGGCGGCACTATTGCGGGATTGTTCCAAATTCTCCGTTCTTTTGTATCCGGTTCATTCGGAATGAGTGATACCTCTATTTTCGCAATGTTTGGACTGATTTTCGGTTTCGGTGGTATGCTTCTTTCAATGACTGCATATAAAATGAAGGAAAATGTTGAAACACCAAAAAGCGAAGAAAGTATTTTCGAAGCAATATTTGTTCTTAGGCACAATAGAACTTTACTTTTAATCTCAGTAGCAAGATTTTTCAAAGATATTACGCAAACACTTCTCCCCTGGGCATATTTCTTTGAAAGCCGTGAGAGTTATAGCTTTGGCTTTGCCACCCTTGACGGAGGCACAACTCAGGTTATTTATACATTCTTAACAGGTGCCATCGGTGCTTTGTCAATGTTTTTCGTTACCAAAGTTTCAAAAAAAATCGGTGGTATGAAGAGAATACTTATTGTTGCCGAAATATCAAATATTTTGCTTAGAACAATTGCATACTTTATCGGTTTTAATTCCATTGGTCAAATTGCCGCAGTAATGGCACTTATAGCTATAGTTTCCATTCCCACAAATATGATGGATATTGCTCATAGATCATTAACAAGCGACTCTATAGATGAAGTAGAATATAAAACAGGCAAGCGAACGGAAGGAATTTCATTCTCTGTTCAAAACTTCATTTCAAAGCTTGCTGCTGCCGTCACATTATTCTTTAATGGTGTTATACTTAAAGCTCTTAAATATGATAATTCCAAGCCGAATTACCTTCAAGGTGCTTTGTATAATAAATGGATGTGGCCTATCTTTATGGTTGGCC
>CAVHYZ010000122.1:0-3971 GCA_963640495.1 Acutalibacteraceae bacterium | reverse complement strand
AAATAGAGAGGCATTTTGATCAATTAGCAATTAGCAATTAGCAATGAATGTCCCGATGGGACAATGTGAAGTGGGAAATGATGGATTGCTTTGCTCCGACTATTTAAAACAGATATTTCTGTAAAATTATATTTTCTTACTCTTTTTCATCAACATTTTCATTGCTAATTGCTAACCCGGCGAAGCAACCTCTTACTTAGTTTTCTTTGAATTTACGGTTTTCTCTCATTTTCAGCAACTGCAATGCTATATAATCGGATTTTGCACGACAAAATCCCCGACATTCCGCATTTCACATTCCTAACTCCACATTTCGTTTGCTCCGCAAACGACAATCCCTTTTCTTATTGAAAAAATGCACAAAAATCTGCTTTTAAATTTATTGAATATGTACCTAACTCCGAAAATTATGAACAGTTTTTGTTTTTGTTTGACTTTATACAAAAAGTATAATAAGATTATTGTGGGTAACAAATGGATGTCTCAGACATCCTAATCTATATAATAAGAAAGAGGTTATGCAAAATGGCAAAAGTTGATTTAACAAAGTACGGCATCACCGGCACAACCGAAATCGTGTACAATCCTTCTTATGAAGATTTGTACAAGGAAGAAACCAAGCCCGAACTTACCGGCTATGATGTAGGCGTTGATACCGAACTCGGTGCAGTTAATGTAATGACAGGTATTTATACCGGCCGTTCACCCAAAGACAAATATATCGTTGTTGACGAAAATTCCAAAGACACAGTTTGGTGGACTACCGACGGTTATCCCAATGACAACCATCCCCTTTCACAAGAGAACTGGACTGTTCTTAAAGAAATTGCAAAGAAAGAGCTTTCCAACAAAAGACTTTTCGTTGTAGATGCATTCTGCGGTGCCAACCGTGACACAAGAATGGCTATCCGTTTTGTTGTTGAGGTTGCATGGCAGGCACATTTCATCAAAAATATGTTCATTCAGCCCACAGCTGAAGAGCTCGACAGCTTTGAGCCTGATTTCGTGGTTTACAACGCTTCAAAAGCAAAGGTTGAAAATTACAAAGAGATGGGCCTTAACAGTGAAACAGCTGTTGCATTCAACATCACAAGCCGTGAGCAGGTTATCATTAACACATGGTACGGCGGAGAGATGAAGAAAGGTATGTTCTCAATGATGAACTACTATCTTCCTCTTAAAGGCATTGCAGCTATGCACTGCTCCGCAAACACAGATATGGAAGGCAAAAACACAGCTATTTTCTTCGGCCTTTCAGGCACAGGCAAAACCACCCTTTCAACTGACCCCAAGCGTTTGCTTGTAGGCGATGATGAACACGGCTGGGATGATAACGGCGTTTTCAACTTTGAAGGCGGCTGCTACGCAAAGGTAATTAACCTTGATAAAGACTCCGAGCCTGACATTTACAACGCAATCAAGAGAAATGCTCTGCTTGAAAATGTTACCGTTGACAAAGACGGCAAAATTGACTTTAATGATAAATCCGTTACTGAGAATACGAGAGTTTCTTACCCGATTAACCACATTACAAACATTGTAAAGCCCATTTCATCAGCACCCGCAGCAAACAATGTTATCTTCCTTTCAGCTGATGCTTTCGGTGTTCTTCCTCCCGTTTCAATTCTTACACCGGAACAGACTAAATATTACTTCCTTTCAGGTTTCACAGCAAAACTTGCAGGCACAGAGCGCGGAATCACCGAGCCCACACCTACATTCTCAGCTTGCTTCGGTCAAGCTTTCCTTGAGCTTCATCCCACAAAGTATGCCGAGGAACTCGTTAAGAGAATGCAGCAGAGTGGCGCAAAGGCTTACCTTGTAAACACCGGCTGGAACGGCACAGGCAAACGTATTTCCATCAAAGATACAAGAGGAATTATTGACGGCATTCTCAGCGGTGCTATTAAGACTGCCCCTACAAAGACCATTCCTTACTTCAACTTTGAGGTTCCCACAGAGCTTGAAGGCGTTGATTCAGCAATCCTTGACCCAAGAGATACTTACGCAGATGCATCCCAGTGGGATGAAAAAGCAAAAGACCTTGCTTCAAGATTCATTAAGAACTTTGCTAAATACGAAACAAACGATGCAGGTAAAGCTCTTGTTGCAGCAGGCCCTCAGCTTTAATTCAAATCTATAATATATAATGAAAAGGCTATATCACCGAGATTTTCAAAGTGATACAGCCTTTATTTATGTGGCTTGATTATTTGTTCTCTTGTAAGATTTATTTGGCTGTAAAGCATTTGCATACAATTCCAATTTTGCGTTAAAAAGAACCTTACAACTCAATTGTAAGGTTCTTAATATTTTATTTATGATTTTTAATCCAATATTTATAGTATTTTACGCCTTCGGCAACGGCATCCGCGCAAATATTTTCATTTGCTGCGTGCATTGCGGCAAGCTGCTGTGGGTCCATTCTGATAGGTGTAAATCTGAGGCAATTATCGGTAACAGCCTGCATCTCTCTGCAATCCGTGCCACCTGTTTGCATATAAGGTGTAAAACAATGAGTGGGAAATACATCTTTAACGCACTGCCCCACATAAGCAAGCTCTTCACTGTCAAGGCTTGTAACATTGGACGCACTCTTGCCCATTACAAGCTCTGCTTCAATATCATATTTTGCTGCGATTTTCTTGAGAATTTCAAAACATTCCTCACAATTTTGCTGAATTGACGGGCGAATATTTGCAACAACATAGGCTTCCTCGGGGATAACATTATGTGCTGCGCTGCCACCGCTCATAGTAAACACATAAGTTGTTTTAACAAGAGCTTTGGTGGTTGGGGAAATAATCGGCATTGCAACGGAAAGAAGTGGCTTGAAAAGCCATAAATTGCCGAGCACAAATCTTAATGGGAAAGAAAGATAAGGGGAAACATTCTTAAACATACCTATAACAGGGTCTGTGAGTTTTGTTTTGAACGGGTCATGTTTTTCAACATCGGTTACAAAAGCACTGAGCCTTGCAATAGGATTGTTTTTTGCGGGAGTAGATGAGTGACCGCCATTGCCTTTTGCGGTAAATTTAATTACAGCTATACCCTTTTCGCAGATACCTACAGCGGCTGTAAGAGTGGACAATCCGGGCAAAACATCCTTAACTATTGCTCCGCCTTCGTCCATAGCGCAAGCAAGCCTTATGCCGTTATCTTTAAGATATTTAACTATAAGCTGAATTCCACCGCCGGAAACTTCTTCATTGGTAGAGCAGGCAAGGTAAACGTCTCTCTCAGGAACAAAACCTTCTTCAAGAAGTTCCTCAACCGCCGCCCATTCTGCACAAACGGTACATTTGCAATCCATAGTACCTCTGCCATGCACTCTGCCGTCTTCTATATCGCCGGAAAAAGGCTCATGTTTCCATGTGGTTTCAACAGCGGGAACAACATCCTGATGGCCCATAAGAAGAACAGGCTCTTTTGTGCTGTCTTTGCCCTTCCAATGCATAAGCAAGTTGCCGTTAAGATCAATCTTTTCCAGCTTTTCAAAAATAAGAGGAAAATTCTCTTTCATTACGGCGTGAAACTCATAAAAAATAGATTTATCTTCGCCCTCTTTTGCCGATACTGTGGGAACCTGCACCATTTTTGAAAGCATTTTTGCGTATTTTTGCTCCTCCTCGGGTGTAAAGGGAGCGGCAGATTCTTTGTTTGTGGGTTTAGCCTTGATTTTGAAAGCTCTTATAAGTGCTGTAAGCAACAAAACACAAATAATCGCAAGCAAGGCATAAAGAAAATATTTCATTTTATTTTCCTCCGTCTGTTAATTTATAAACTTATTATATGTTACTTCGCTTCCTAATTCAAGAATAATTTGAATTGATTTTAATCCGACACGCCGTAAAGTTAACATTTATTGTGCATTTGTCAATGATGTGAGACTAAGAAAATTGAGAGAAAAAAACTAATTAGAATGTTTTTTCGGGACAGAGAGAGTAAGCGACGGAGCGTAGCGGAGG
>CAVHYZ010000121.1:0-4021 GCA_963640495.1 Acutalibacteraceae bacterium | reverse complement strand
AAAACCATGACGCAGCTTTCTTTTGTATTCATAATCTACATCCTTTCTTTTAGATTATAGTTGCATCATACAAAAAACTTATGTCAAATATTCAGCTTTCAAATGGATATTTTGTAAACAAAGTGAAACAGAATTTTTAATCGCAAAAATCAGGTGATCAAATGAACATTAAAGATTATATAAAATCAAATATTCTTGTGTTAGATGGCGCAATGGGTTCGCTTTTGCAAAAAAGAGGCCTTCCCGCGGGTGAAAAACCGGAAAATTGGAACATTACTCATAGTGATGTAATAGTTGATATACATAAAAGCTATTTTGATGCAGGAAGCAATGTTGTAAATACCAATACCTTCGGAGCAAATATTTTCAATTTTTCAAAGGATGAGCTTGATAAAATTGCTTTTGCCGCAATTGCGAATGCAAGAAAAGCCGCTGAATTATCATCTTCCAAAAAAGAAAAATTTGTTGCTTTTGATATAGGACCCTCCGGTAAAATGATTAAGCCTATGGGTGACCTTGATTTCGAACAGGCTGTTTTCGCTTTCGGATATATGGCTTCTCTTGCAGAAAAATACGGTGCAGATTTAATTACAGTTGAAACTTTTACTGATTCTTATGAAACAAAAGCCGCTTTACTCGGTGTAAAGGAAAATTGCAATTTACCCGTATTTATTACAAATGCATATAATGATAATGATGCTCTTCTCACCGGCGCTTCTCCTGAGGCAATGGTTGCTATGCTTGAGGGTCTCGGTGCAGATGCTATTGGACTTAATTGCTCTTATGGCCCTGAAAAACTTATGGGCGTTGTTAAAAGAATACTTGCCGTTTCGTCTTTACCTGTGATTTTTAAACCTAATGCAGGCTTACCTGTTGTGATTGATGGCGTTACAACTTATGACCTTTTGCCCCAAGATTTCTCCGAATCTGTCTCAAACGCTATTGATTTAGGTGTATCAATTGTAGGCGGATGTTGTGGCACTACACCCGAATTTATTTCAATTCTTTCTCAAAAAGTTCAAGATAAAGCAAAAATCGAAACTATTGATAAAAATTTAACAGTAACTTCTTGCAACTCTCATGCTGTTGTTTTTGGCAAAAAGCCTGTTATTATAGGTGAAAGAATTAACCCTACCGGTAAAAAACTTGTAAAACAAGCATTAAAAGAGAACAACATAGACTATCTTATAAATGAAGGTTTGGAGCAAATTGCTTGTGGCGCACATGTTCTTGACGTTAATTGTGGCTTGCCCGAAATTGATGAACCTACAGTTCTTAAAAATGTTGTTGCCAAATTGCAAGCTGTATGTGATTTGCCTTTACAAATTGACACATCAGATCCTGTTGCATTAGAAAAAGCAATGCGTATTTATAATGGCAAGCCTATGATTAATTCGGTAAACGGCAAAAAAGAAGTTATGGATGCTGTTTTTCCGCTTGTAAAAAAATACGGTGGTTTGCTTGTTGCTCTTACTATTAATGAAACAGGAATTCCCGATACCTCGGAGGGCAGATTTGCTGTTGCCGAAAAGATATTGAAAGAAGCTAAAAAATACGGAATTAATGAAAATGACCTTGTTTTTGACCCTCTTTGTATGACGGTTAGTGCAGATGATACCGCAGCAAATATAGCTCTCGAAACCGTAAAAATGATTACCGATAAACTTCATTGCAATACGGTTCTCGGCGTTTCAAATGTATCTTTCGGCTTGCCTGATAGAGAAAAGATAAATTCAACATTTTTTACTCTTGCTATGTTTAACGGATTATCAAGTGCGATTATAAATCCGAAAGCAAAAGCAATGATGGACGCCTATCATTCTTATCTTGCGGTTACCGGAATTGACAATAACTGCCTTGAATATATTGATTATTGTTCATCTTCTGAAAAAATAAAAAACGAAAAAACTATGGCAAAAGAAGAAACCGCGGAAGATATACGCAAATTTATTGTTGAGGGCAGAGGAGAGTCCGCAGCAAAATTAACCGAGAAGTATTTATCTCAAATCGGAGCAATGGAAATAATAAACAATTTTGTCATTCCCGCTCTTGATGAAATAGGAAAAAAGTTTGAGAAAAAGCAAGTTTATCTTCCACAATTACTTATGAGTGCAGATGCCGCAAAGGCTTGTTTTGATGTTGTGAAATCCAATTATAAAGGTACAACAGGGGAGAGTAAATACACAATTGTACTTGCAACGGTTAAAGGTGATGTTCATGATATCGGTAAAAATATCGTAAAACTTTTGCTTGAAAATTACGGGTATAATGTAATAGATCTCGGAAAAGACGTAGAGCCATCTTTCGTTTTAGAAAATGCAATTAAATATAAAGCTCCTCTTGTAGGGCTCAGCGCTCTTATGACCACCACTGTTCCTGCAATGGAAAATACAATCGACTTAATTCATAAAAATTTGCCGGGTTGTAAAATTTGCGTAGGCGGTGCTGTACTTACAGAGGAGTATGCAAAAGAAATAAAAGCGGATGCTTATTGTGCCGATGCAATGGAAACAGTTAGATACGCAGAAAGTTTATTATAATTAAAATTCAAAAGGGGTGTTATCATGGGAAACGTATGCAAATATCCTATAGTTCTTGTTCATGGTATGTTTGGTTGGGGCGATGATGAGGGTATAAATGAGCGCCTACCATATTGGGGAGCAAACACCTGTAATATTAAGCAACATTATACTGAGCTTGGTTATAAAGTTTATGCTGCATCTGTTGGCCCTGTGTCCAGTGCGTGGGACAGAGCCTGTGAACTTTATGCCCGATTAACAGGCGGTGTTGTGGATTACGGAAAAGTTCATTCCGAAAAGAGTAATCACAGAAGATACGGTAGATTTTATGATAAACCTTTAGTAGAAAAATGGGATAAAGACCATAAAATCCATCTTGTAGGCCATAGTTTCGGCGGTAATGCAATCAGACTACTTGCTTATTTGCTTACATACGGATGTCCTGAAGAGGTTGAAGGAACAGAAGAAAATGTTTCAGAACTTTTTAAGGGAGGTCATGAGGATTTAATAGCAAGTGTTGTAACAATATGTTCACCTCATAACGGAACTACAACTTTTCTTGTTGCAGATAAATTAAAAATTCTTCCTGCTATGAAATTTATTGCCTATAACTACATTGGCTTTTTCGGTAGGTCACCTGCAGAAGGTACAATTTTCGACTTTCATCTTGAACAATATGGCATGAGTGACACGCCCGGTAAAAAGGATGCCTATCCCTTAAGACGTGCTAAGAAAGCTTTTAATCATAATAAAGATAATTGTGAATATGATATGTGCCCCGATGGTGCAAAAAAACTTAATGAATTAATAGAGATATCTCCCAATATTTATTATTTTTCATATTCATATAATGATGTTTCAAGCAACTTTACAGGATCTGTTCATGTAGCAGGTAATTGTAATTTTCCGTTTTTGACTTACACCTCTACAATGGTTCTTATCTACAATCACTTTTTCAAAAAAGATAAAAATCTAAGGTATGAAGATTATTGTAATGACGGGCTTGTGGATTTAACATCTGCTATGCATCCGGAAGATGAGCCTCATGTCAGATTTAATTCTGATAATATAAAGCCGGGTGTTTGGAATGTTATGAAGCCAAGAGTTGGAGACCATGGTACACCAATTGGTCTTTTGTCTCCTGTTGAAGGTACTTTTAAACTATATGATAGCATGTTTAAACATTTATTCGATGTTGAGCAAAAGATAGAGAGCTAATAAATTGCAAATGACTAAAATCAGCAGTAGCCTATATAATATAATGGTTACTGCCGATTTAATTTTTTTAACTTAAAATATAAAATAAAAAATCCCGAATCTTTATACATCAAAGAATTCGGGATTAATATGAAAAAAGTGACCTATTTTAATACCAAATGCACACTCCTTTGACCCTTCGTGTAAAAGTTCAAAAGGGTGTGCACTTTTTAATTATTCCTTTAAGTCTGCAAAAATAAGGTCGCAAAACCCGCGCCTTCAAAAATGCGTGCGATCTTGCGACC
>CAVHYZ010000120.1:0-4080 GCA_963640495.1 Acutalibacteraceae bacterium | reverse complement strand
CCTCCGCTACGCTCCGTCGCTTACTCTCTCTGTCCCGAAAAAACATTCTAATTAGTTTTTTTCTCTCAATTTTCTTAGTCTCACATCATTGACAAATGCACAATGCTTACATTAAAATTCTTGATAGTTAATTATTTTTCTTTGGCAATTTGCTTAAATACTTATAACCGTTTACTTTCAGCCATTTATCATAGTTGTCATAATCAGGCATAACTTTATATATTTCGGCGTAAAATTTTTTTGAATGGTTCATTTCCTTTATATGACATAGCTCATGTACAACAACACTGTCTAAGATTTCGGGAGACATTTGTGTAAGTAGACAGCTGAAATTTAAGTTTCTCTTTGAGGAGCAGCTGCCCCATCTTGTTTTTGCGTTTCGAATTGTAATATTATTGTATTCTACTCCGATTATTTCAGCGAAATATTTTACTCTATCGGGTATTATTTTTTTTGCAAGTTCTACGAAGCTTGATATTTCTTCCTCCGTATAGGGAATAACATTTTGATCAATGTTGGATGTTTTAGCAAGAGCATTTTCAATCCATTGAGATTTAGATTCAATAAATGTTTCTATCTCTTTGTAAGTCATTCTTTTAGGAACTCTGATTGTTAGTTTACCATCAGGCCTTACTTCCATTGAAATGGTTCTTCTATCGCTTTTTATTATGTCGGGATTATATTTCATAGTTTAAATTTGAGGCTCCCCACCAAATATTTCCTTAGTATGATTTTTCCCTTTGTCGAAGAAATACACTCTTCCGCCTTCATTACCGCAGATAACTGAAGTTTTACCGTCAATATAACAAATTGCTGCACCGTTTTCGGCTGCATATGCTGAGTATTTGCGCCCTTTGATTGCTTGCTCAAAGGATGGCCATCTTCCACCTTCAAAGTGTGGGCATGAAGAATATGGCAAAAGTCCCAAACAATCAACAAACATAAATTCACCATCATTGCAATCGTCATATCCCTCGCTAAACCAACACATCATTCCACTGCTGTAGCCGGAAAGAATTTTACATTTTTCAAATGCTTTTTTTAATATAATATCTGCACCGGTTTTTTTCAGTGTATCCATGAGAAATTTTAAATTTCCGCCACCGACATATATTATATCGGCATTCATTATTTCACTTTCAATTTGTTCTTTATTATAACTGTTTTTTGAAAGAAGCAAGGGCTTTATAGAACATCCGAGTTTTTCGAATGTATTAATAATAGGCTCATCTCCGTCCATATCATCAAATCCTGCAGTTGGTAAAAACACAACATTCGGATTTTTATTTTCAGATAAAGAAACTATATATTCTGCAATATTTGTAATTTCACCGTTATCATATCTGCCTCCGCCTATGCCAACTATTTTGCCCATTATTACACCTCAAAATTATAATTTACCTTTATATCGCAATTGTTATCAAGTTTTTCATCTTTGCCTATTAAGGAAAACACAAAACCCGGAATATCTTTAAACATTGTATTTTTGTCACAAATCTTGTTTTGAATAATTTTTACAACAGGATTTAATCTTTTTAAAAGTTTGTCGCACGCCTCATAAACGGGAGTCCCTTTTGTATAAGGTTGATCTCCAGTAAACATATTTCTTACTAATTCAACAATTATGTCTTTAAGTAGTATATTTTTTATGGAATCGTCCACTTTAAACAAGAACATTCTTCCAATACCACCGATTGTAAGCTTTTGTAAAATTTTACCGACCAAAGTTACTATTGGTTTGATTTTTTTGCATTTTTCTTCTCCACCGAAAAATCTTGCAAAAGCCGGAAAATTATATGCCATTCCATCAATAGCATCCGTTATCATTCTGTCAAAGCGCCACTTAAAATAATCTTCGGAGTTCAGATTGCCTTTATCTTTAAATTCAAAATCTTCTATTTTAAGTGAGCGTATATTGATAAGTCCATTATTATTGAATGTTACTTTTCTATACCTTGCAGGCCAGCCGACAATTGACCCGGTGCAAATATCGGTTATGGAATTGCCTTTTTCAGTTGTATATTTGTTGTAACTTTGCATGTGCATGTGACCGGTAAAAATTAAATCGAGCCCTGCATCTGCAAGCTCTGTTGCTCTCTTTTCCCAATTCTTAATTTTGGCATCCGATATCAAAGACATAACCGGTGAGCCTGGCAAAAGAGGGTAGTGCATCATGGCAAAAATGTAGCAACCGGAATTATGCGCATCAATAATTTGTGATTTTATCCATTCCATTTGGTTATCTGAAATACTGCCTACATTATCCTTGTAATCACCATCAACATTTATCGCAAGTAATCTTATTTTTTTATCTAGAGCAACGCAATAAGACATTGTTTCTGTATGCTCGGAGATAGCTTTATCAAATCCGAAGTCTTTGTAGAACTCTCTTAGATTTTCCCTTGCCATTCCTTCAACAGGGATTTTTTTGTTTTCTACGAATCCGACTGTTTCGCATTTATAGTCAGGCTCTGCGGTTCCGTAATCATGAGGTGCAGTCACTACATATATCTTTTTGCCTGCATTTTCAAGCTTATATAACATTTTTCTGAATGAAATATGGCTTTCTACTTCGCCTCTGTATACGAGATCTCCGGGGATGATCACAGTATTTGTTGTTATATCATTAGCAATATCATTGAAGACAACTTTGAGAATAGCTCCGGTTTCGGCAACACATTTCTGATCTGTACGTGAGCGTGCCTCGTATGCTTCACCTTCAGCACCTAAAGAATTTTCAAATAAGTGAGTATCTGTTATAACAAAAATATTGTATGGCAATTAAATCACTCCTCTGTTTGATACTAACATAAATTAAATTTTTAGTCAATTAAAGTTGATTTTATTTTAGCATAATGTTAAAATGTGAAAAAAATAGGGGGATTTATATGTCGCTTTCGATATTTTTTTCAAAAGCTGTTGCGTTTTTAATGGCTCTTTTTATGACAATGATACCATATAACGGAATTAAGCTTCCTGTTTTACAAACAGAAGAATCAGACTGTCATCTCAATATGGCTCTTATTTCTGATATTCATCTTGAGGCAACCGGCGTTTTTCGTACCGGATTTCTTAAGAATGGTCTTAAAAATTTGAGTAAAGCAAATACACCTATAGATGTAATAGTTATAAACGGTGACCTCACTAATTATGGCGATGAAGAATCGCTTGCAACATACTATGATATTATCAAAAAATATGCGCCGAAAAATTCAACGGTTGTAACCGTTGCTGGCAATCATGATATAGGTCATGTTGGTGATAGAAATGTTACCGATATAACAAGAGAAGAAGCTCTTGCCAATATAATAAAGTATCATAATGATTATTACGGCGATAACTCCGAATACAATTATTATTCTTTGGTGGTTAACGGCTATAAAATAATTGTTCTCGGTGATGAAGTTATAGACGGCGGCCATTGGGATGCTATTTCAATGACTCAGGAGCAGCTTGATTTTCTTGATGAAGAACTTGCCGAAGGCACTTCAAATGGTTTACCCGTATTTGTGTGTTGCCATTGGCCGTTTTATGATGTTAACGGTTCTGAAATGATTTATGACGGTAGTAATATACAGTCTGAAGATTTTGAATATCAAATAAAATCTATTATGGAAAAATATAAAAATGTTTTTTACATCAGTGGTCATATACACGGCGGAGTAAGATGCACTGAGGTTGGAAAAAAATATGATATGCCTATGGCAGAAAAGGTTAATGGCGTAACCTATTTAAGTTTACCAACATTCGGCATTGTAAATTGGTATGGCCTAACTTGGTCAGGCACAGGCGCTGAACTCGAGGTTTATAAAGATAAAGTTATCTTCCGTCCTGTAAATTATCTTACAAATAACTGGTACGAAAACTCAGAATATTTATTTAATCTTGATTGATTTCAATTTTACTATGACGAAATTTAAAAATTCACTATTGAAATGTAAATAAATTATGTTGGTATATTTTATTTAGGTTGATTGCATAATGAAGTTGGACACCTAAGAAAAAAATCCATAGTGATTTTCCCCTGCATGGTAGAATGAAGTTTGCACACAACATCTGCCAAGGGAGGGCAATCACTAT
>CAVHYZ010000119.1:0-4112 GCA_963640495.1 Acutalibacteraceae bacterium | reverse complement strand
GCAAGAAATTTTTCAAAATCTGATGAAAAACTGCCATCTGCAATGCTTTTCAATGATACAGAAGGAAACAGTGATAAATATCTTTTCTCTGTCTCGGAATAATCTTTTTTTGGTAAAAAAATATAAAGAATACCGATTGTAGCTATGAAAGCACAGAAAACAATTATTAAAATTTTTTGGTGGGTTTTCTTTGTCATATTAAAATTTAAAGTAGAGGAACGGATTATATGTGTTATTAACAAGGCTGGCGGTGCAAATAATTAATAGTATGATCATTGCCAGAGTTTCAACTACTTTAAAACCTTTCTTAGATTGTAAATAGTCGTATATTTTTCGAATTATAGGTGTTGATGCTATTATTCCGAAAATAAGAAGTGACGAATAACTTATAACCATATTTAATGCGTCGCTTGAAATTAAACTACCTTTAAACAAAGTTGGAATATATTCTATAAGAGTGGATAACCCTCCGGCATCATCTGAATAGTAGAAAATTATCCATCCCACAACAATTAAAAATATTGAATAAATATGGGAAACTAAGGAAGGAAGTTTATTTAGTAATTTGAGTAGGAATAACTTTTCGACAATTATTATTATTCCAAAATATAATCCCCAAATTATAAAATTCCAACTTGCTCCGTGCCAAAGGCCTGTAAGAAACCAAACAATTAAAAGATTTATTATTGTTTTGATTTTTCCTTTTCTGTTACCTCCAAGAGGAATGTATACGTATTCTTTAAACCATGTGCCGAGCGAAATATGCCACCTACGCCAAAATTCAGTGATACTTTTTGAAATATATGGGTAGTCAAAGTTTTTGAGAAATTCAAATCCGAACATATTCCCAAGGCCTCTTGCCATATCACTGTATCCGCTGAAATCATAATAAATTTGCAGCGAATAAGCAATAGCTCCAACCCATGAAGCAATTGCACCGCGGCCTTCTGTTTCTCTTAGAGAGTCCCATAAAAGTCCCATTGGATTAGCTAGTAAAACTTTTTTTGCGAGACCAAGAGTAAATAATTTTATTCCTTTAGCAAATAATTCAATAGTTTCTTTTCTGACAGATAGCTGTTCATCAACATCTCTATATCTTACAATAGGCCCGGCAATAAGCTGCGGGAACAGAGAAACATAAGTTCCAAATTTAACAAGGCTTAGTTGTGCTTTTGTATCCCCTCTGTAAACATCAATAATGTAAGACATTGTTTGAAAAATATAAAATGAGATACCAACAGGAAGAGGAATATCTATTATAGGTATGTTTATAAATGGAATGATTATATTTAAATTTTCTGTTATAAATCCGGCATATTTAAAAAATGCAAGTAAACCAAGGTTAATTATAACTGAAGTTATAAGAACAATTTTTTTCTTCTTATCATCGTATTTTTCTATAAATAAACCGACAATATAGTTTATTATAATAGTAAATATCATTAAAAATACTAAAATCGGTTCGCCCCAACCGTAAAAGAATAAATCTGCAATTAAAAGAAATAAATTACGATATTTATGGGGTAATATATAGTAAACGGCGAGTACAAAAGGTAAAAACACAAACAGAAATATTAAGCTTGAAAATACCATTTTGAGTCTCCTTAAAATATTTTGGATTCAATTATAACATTAGAATATTTATTGTCAATTATAAAATAAAAAAATATTGAATTATTATTTAATGTTTGCTATCATAGGTAAAATGAGGTGAATATATGAAATATTTTAAAGACTTTTTGAGTGTTTTACTTGTGTTTTCGTTATTAATAATTCCCGGGCTTTCTGTATCCGCACAATCTGTTAATTATACTGCCGATTGCCCGTATATTTTTGTTCACGGCTTTATGGCATCAACAATATATGTAAACCCAGATGATCCAAATTCTGAGGCAGCATGGCCTCCTTCGTCGGATAAAATTATTTCTGCAGTTAAATCATCATTACCATACATAAGTAAACTTCTTATAAATCATAATTGGAATGAATTTGGAAATAAGGTTGTTCCAATTGTAAAAGAATTATTTGAGCCCATAATGTTAGGGCCGGATGGCAACGTTAAAGACAAATCCGGGATTAAATGGAGCTATCCTGCTCCGGAAACCATAACCAATACTTCTCAGCTTGATTTTGTTTATGACTGGCGTCTCAGTCCAATTGAAACGGCTGCAAATCTTAACGATTTTATT
Source organism: Acutalibacteraceae bacterium (assembly GCA_963640495.1). Lineage (GTDB taxonomy): Bacteria > Bacillota > Clostridia > Oscillospirales > Acutalibacteraceae > CAG-177. The sequence continues at coordinate 1,923 of CAVHYZ010000119.1, read as the reverse complement.
GACTATGTTCTTGGTTGTTCTGGCGCAGATCAAATTGTACTTGAATGTCATAGTTATGGCGGCGTTATTGCAAATACTTATGCAAAATTATATGGTACTTCAAAAGTACGAAGCTGGCTTTTTAATTCAACAGCAATTTACGGCGAAACTTATACTGGTGACCTTATGACCGGAAATATGCATTTTGATGCGGATGCACTTACGGCTTATCTCAAAGGGGCATTTGATTATAATCAATACGAAGAACTTTTAAATAGCCTTTTTGCCATTCTTAATAAAACAGGTGTTACTGAAAGCTTGATGCGTTTAACAAATTTAATGGTTGAAAAAATAGGGGATCAAGTAGTCAGAGAATGCATAGCACCGATGTTTGGAGGATGGCTCAGTATATGGGCAATGATTCCGGATGACAAAATAGACGAAGCATATAGTTATGTCTTTAATAGTGTATATAAAAACACTATAACCGATTTTTCAGGGCTTAAAGATAAAATTACAGAATATAACACTAAAATAAGGCCGTATAAAACAGATACATTAAAACAAATTAATAGCACAAGTTACCTTTATGTAATTTCAAGATATGGTTATAGCGGTATGTTTTTAACTCCTTCATGGCAAACAGCAACAGATATGATTATAGATGTTAAATATTCTTCTTTTGGGGCTACATCTGCTGAGTATAATTGTATATTAAGTGATGAATATATAAAAAATATTGATCCAAAATATATCTCTCCAGATAAGAGCGTAAGCACCTCATCTTGCTTGTTTCCTGAACAAACTTGGCTTATCAGACATTTTACGCATGCCGCAAGCTGTAATAGTTTTGAAATATTCAAAAAGACACTTCTTTATTACAATGGTCAAGCAAATGTTAATACATTTGAGGAATATCCAAGATTTATGTATTATGATGAGAATTCTAATGAAATAACAATTGACACTTTAAATGATAAAAACGAAAACTTAATTGATAAAATTAAAAAAGTTTTAAATTTAAATAAAATAATTACAATTTAATTTTTCAATAATCTAAAAGCTATATTCGTCGGAGAATTGTTGTCAATCTCTTTGGAATATAGCTTTTTAGTTTTAATTCTATTTAAATTTTAATCTTTCACATAACTCTTTATCTGGGTTCACCCACATTGTATTATAAGTATGGTATATAACCATTCCTTTTTTGCCATTTCTGGGCTTTTTAAGCTCTCGAATTTCTGTATAATCAACTGCAACTTGACTCGAATCCTTTGCAGCACTGTTATATGCGGCGATAACTGCCGCTTGCCTGCAAGTTTGTTCGGGGATAATGTCTCCATTTCCAATTATAACAACATGAGAGCCTGGATAAGATTGAGTATGAAACCATGAATCAGATTTATCTGAAGATTTTAAACTTAGCATTTCATTTTGAATATTGTTTCTACCGGCAAAAATCACATATCCATCATCTGAAATATATTTTATTGGCGGTAAAGCTTTTTGCTTTCTATTACTTTTTGAAGAACGTTTAAGATATCCTTCATCATATAACTCAGATTTTATTTCAGAAATATCAGAAAAACCGGATGATCTTTTTACAGCATCAAGAACACTTTCTAAATATTTAATTTCAATTTTATTTTCTTCAATTAAATTATCCAGTAATTTTTCCGCATTCTTTTTTTTATTATATTCTTTAAAATATTTTTGTGCATTTTGAGCAGGTGATAATGCAGGATCAACCTTTATTCGAATTAAATTGTAGTTATCATAAAAATTCTGAATATCAAAGTATAGTGAGCCTTTTTTTAAAGAATATTGATTTGCCAAAATTAACTCTGCATTTATTCTGAAATTGTCTTTATCTTTGCAATCTTCAAGTTCTTTTATTCTTGTTTCAAGTTTTCTTTGTGAACGAGAAATTAAATTGTTTAAAGT
>CAVHYZ010000118.1:0-4120 GCA_963640495.1 Acutalibacteraceae bacterium | reverse complement strand
ACTGCATCGGTATATCTGCCCTGTGCTATTAGCTCGTTTCTCAGGTCATTTAGCGAGTTGATAATTAAGCTATATTCGTTATCGGTCAGTGCAAGGTGGTATTTGATATTTCTCATCGTGAAACCCTCCTTGACTATATTCTACTCGGCTGGTTTTCAAATTGCGAATGTGTGGATTTTCAATTTTACACTTCTCCGGACATAAAAATAACTCCCAGAAAATGTTTTACCATTCTCTGAGAGTTTATTTTAATTCTTATCTATTCTGCTGTATTGCTGTTCATACCAAAACACTTTTGGTAAATCTTTTGGTAGAACTCACACCGAAAAGCTCGGAAACCCGCATGAATACCGGATTTTACTTATCCAAATACTTCATCGTCGGAAACAGAAAAACCTCATATCTAACGGATTTAACCGTCGGATACGGGGTAATCTCCAAAAATAAAGCGTACTGCATAAGCAATACGCCTTATCTCTCTTTACAGATTAATTGTTTGATTTTCAACAATCAGGTGTTGAGTGCTTGAAGCCACTTGATTTTGCCGGCTTTTCACTCAATTACTGCATGTCTTTAATTGCGGCCTGTGCAGCAGCAAGACGAGCAATAGGAACTCTGAAGGGTGAGCAAGAAACATAGTCAAGGCCAATCTTATGGCAGAACTCAACAGATGTCGGATCACCACCGTGTTCACCGCAGATACCGCAATGAAGTTTAGAATTAACGGGCTTGCCAAGGCTGATAGCCATTTCCATAAGTTTGCCAACACCGTTCTGGTCAAGACGAGCAAACGGATCGCTCTCAAAAATCTTGGTGTCATAGTAAGCGTTAAGGAACTTACCTGCATCATCACGGCTGAAGCCGAAGGTCATCTGAGTAAGGTCATTAGTACCGAAGCAGAAGAAATCAGCTTCCTTAGCAATCTCATCAGCTGTAAGAGCAGCTCTTGGGATTTCAATCATTGTACCAACTTCATATTTAAGGTCGATGCCGGCTGCTGCGATTTCAGCGTCAGCAGTTTCAACAACGGTCTTCTTAACATACTTAAGCTCTTTAACTTCGCAAACAAGAGGAATCATGATTTCAGGCTCAACATTCCAATCGGGATGTGCCTTCTTAACATTGATAGCTGCACGGATAACAGCCTTTGTCTGCATTGCAGCGATTTCAGGATATGTAACTGCAAGACGGCATCCTCTGTGGCCCATCATTGGGTTGAACTCATGGAGAGAAGTGATGATGTTCTTAATATCTTCAACGCTCTTGCCCTGAGTCTTTGCAAGGAGTGCGATTTCATCTTCTGTTGTGGGAACAAACTCATGAAGAGGAGGATCAAGGAATCTAATGGTAACGGGGTTACCTTCAAGAGCCTCATAAAGTTTTTCAAAGTCGCCCTGCTGATAAGGAAGAATCTTCTCAAGAGCCTTTTCTCTCTCTTCAACGGTGTCAGAGCAAATCATTTCACGGAATGCAGCAATTCTGTCAGCTTCAAAGAACATGTGCTCAGTACGGCAAAGGCCAATGCCTTCTGCGCCAAGCTCACGAGCTTTCTTAGCATCTGTAGGAGTATCAGCGTTTGTACGAACTTTAAGCTTTCTGTATTTGTCAGCCCAAGCCATAATTCTACCGAATTCACCGGCAATAGTAGCATCAACAGTGGGGATAATACCATCATAGATGTTACCGGTTGAGCCGTCAATTGAAATATAGTCGCCTTCTGTGAAGGTCTTGCCTGCAAGAGTAAACTTCTTGTTAGCTTCGTCCATAGCGATATCGCCACAGCCGGATACGCAGCAAGTGCCCATACCACGAGCAACAACAGCTGCGTGAGAGGTCATACCACCACGAACGGTGAGGATACCCTGTGAAGCCTTCATACCTGTAATGTCTTCAGGTGAGGTTTCAAGACGAACAAGAACAACTTTTTCACCTTTTGCATTCCATGCTTCAGCGTCTTCTGCTGTGAATACGATCTTACCGCAAGCAGCGCCCGGTGATGCGCCAAGGCCCTTGCCGATAGGTGTAGCAGCTTTAAGTGCTTTTGCATCAAACTGTGGGTGAAGAAGAGTATCAAGGTTTCTGGGATCGATCATTGCAACAGCTTTCTTTTCATCAATCATGCCTTCATCTACAAGGTCACAAGCAATCTTAAGAGCAGCCTGAGCAGTTCTCTTACCGTTACGGCACTGGAGCATGTAAAGCTTGCCGTTTTCTACAGTGAATTCCATATCCTGCATATCTCTGTAGTGATCTTCAAGAAGAGCACAAACTTTTACGAAATCTGAATAAGCTTCGGGAAATTCTTCTTCCATCTGTGCGATGGGCATCGGAGTACGAACACCGGCAACAACATCTTCGCCCTGTGCGTTCTTGAGGAACTCACCCATGAGCTTCTTTTCGCCTGTAGCGGGATCTCTTGTAAATGCAACGCCTGTACCGGAATTATTGTTAAGGTTACCGAATACCATAGGCATAACGTTAACTGCAGTACCCCATGAATAAGGAATATCATTATCGCGACGATAAACGTTTGCACGGGGGTTATCCCATGAACGGAATACAGCACGGATAGCTTCGTAAAGCTGAACTTTAGGATCTGAGGGGAAGTCTTCACCAAGCTGTTTCTTATACTCAGCCTTAAACTGCTGTGCAAGCTCTTTAAGGTCAGCAGCGGTAAGTTCAACGTCAAACTTGACGCCCTTCTTCTCTTTCATCTCGTCAATGAGTTGTTCAAAGTATTTCTTACCAACTTCCATAACAACATCAGAGAACATTTGGATGAATCTTCTGTATGAGTCATAAACAAATCTTTCAAAAGCGGGATCCGGGTTGCCTGCGATCATAGCAGCAACAACATCATCGTTAAGGCCGAGGTTGAGGATAGTATCCATCATACCGGGCATGGAAGCACGAGCGCCTGAACGAACTGAAACAAGAAGAGGATTCTTGAGGTCACCGAACTTTTTGCCGTTAGCTTCTTCCATAATCTCAACGTACTTCATGATTTCGCTCATGATTTCATCGTTGATTTTTCTGCCATCTTCATAATACTGTGTGCAAGCTTCAGTTGAAATTGTGAAGCCGAAAGGAACGGGAAGGCCGATGTTAGTCATCTCAGCAAGGTTTGCACCTTTACCGCCGAGAAGTTCTCTCATCGAAGCGTTGCCTTCTTTGAATGAATAACAATACTTGTGGGACATTGGTTAGTCTACCTCCATAAATAGATTTTACGCGTAAATTGCTATTTGACCAAATGATATTATAACAGGATAATTTTCAAATGTCTATGGTATTTTAGAAAAATTAAGAGGCACCTAACAAGTTTTATTTTGTCTACAATAAACAATTAAAGACCATTCTCTTGAATTCTATCCTTAAAAAAAGTATAATGGCACTGTAAAAATTTGAAAAAGAAAGGTGTATTTATATGGAAAGAATTACAAGCTTTACTGTTGACCACGATAAGCTCACCGAAGGAATATATGTAAGCCGGATTGATGGTGATGTTACAACTTACGATTTACGCACCCGCATACCGAATAACGGCGAATATATGGACACAACCACAGCCCATACAGTTGAACATATGTTTGCTACTTTCGTGCGCAACAGTGAAATCGGAGACAGAGTAATATATTTTGGGCCTATGGGTTGCCGCACAGGCTTTTATCTTTTGATCAGAAATGCTGATAACGAAGAAACTCTCGCGATTACAAAAAGGATACTTAAAGATATAATTGCATACAACGGTCCGGTTTTCGGCCAAAGCAGAAAAGAATGCGGAAATTATCTTGATCTTAACCTTGAAAAGTGTAAGGAAGAATGTCGCAAATATCTTAAAGTTCTTGAAAAACCACAAACCTTCAAATATACAGAATAAGCTCAAAGAATAGCCCTCCACTGAAAAATCCGCAGAGGGCAAAGAAATAAGGTGTCAGATTTTCTATCAAAATCTGACACCTTATTTGAAAAAAGTGACCTATTTTAATACCAAATGCACACTCCTTTGACCCTTCGTGTAAAAGTTCAAAAGGGTGTGCACTTTTTAATTATTCCTTTAAGTCTGCAAAAATAAGGTCGCAAAACCCGCGCCTTCAAAAATGCGTGCGATCTTGCGACC
>CAVHYZ010000117.1:0-4229 GCA_963640495.1 Acutalibacteraceae bacterium | reverse complement strand
CTTGAATATCTTTCAGACCAAAGATAGTCACCGGAGTCTGTTGCAAGAGCCAAGAGCTGCTCAATAGCAAGAATTGCAGCTGAATTTGACTGCATAAGAATTGTTGTCATGTCGGCAATTTGATTTTGCTCACTTTTTGAAAGAGCATTGAACTCAGCATCCGTATATTCTTCTTTGATTTTATTGAGAAATAAATCACCTAAATTTTGCTCGGTATCATCATCATACATTAAATTTAACAAATCATGAGCGGCAATCGCACGTTCCTGACCTTTGTTATAATTGCTTCTGTATTCATCAAGAGCCGTTTTAAAATTATCAAGAAATATTCTTATGCTTGATTTTTGTTCTTCCAAAAGAAGTTGGTAATCTTCAATGCTATATCCGCCCTTCATATTCATAAGCTTCATATCGGTAATAGCTTCATCTGCATTTGAAGTGGTTTTATATCCGAGATATACAGCTCTTTTTTTTGAAAGCGTGTCATCTGCGCCTTCATTGAGATTATTATCAATTATCTTATAGCCTTTATTTTTAAGCCATGTTTTAGCATCACTCTCCGTCTTACCATAACTGATAATCATTTCTTTAACATAGGTTTTACCGGTAATTGATGCAGCAAATGCCGAACAAGGCTGCAAAACACAAGTAACGGAAAGCATAAGGGAAATAATAAGTTTAATTATCTTTTTCAATCTTTTTGCCCCTCACTTTCAAATAAAATACTGTTCCGATTAAAATCAAAGCAAAAATAATTGCTAAACATAAAATAATTTTACCGTTTCCTTTACTAAATACAGAACCAACGCTTTCACTATCGGTTTCTTCAGTTTCGCTTTCGGAGGTTTCAGATTTATCAATATCATAGAATTCATCTGTTAATTCTTCACTTGCAGCGGATTCACTGATTTCCGATTCGGTAAAATCTGTTTCCTCGGCGATTAACTCCTCTGTACTTGTATTGCTATCTGTTTCGGTAACTGCCTCTGTTGAATTTTCGGTAGTAGTAACTGTGGTAGTTTCAACAAGTTTTGTTACTTTACCGAGATAAACAGCATAAATTTTTGAGTTTCCTGCTGAAACACAGGTGCAGGTTTCTTTACTGTTTTTTAGAGCTTTATACTCTTTAGAGGTTTTTGAAATTGTCTTATCTGTTGCAGCGTAAACTCCTGCCCAATCTCCTAATGCAAATGTATCATCAAAAAGTTTATCACTTGATATATCTAAAAGATAAGATGTTGACTCTTTTGCTTTACTGAACTTCAAATCAGTTCCATCAACGGTAATTTCGGTAATCGCATCATTTTTATCTGCCGTTCTTTGAAAACCTATGTAAGTAACTTTGTTGCCTGAGGTTAAATCATAGTTAAGATAATAATCACAGCCTTTTGATGCAATGGAATTTATAACATCGGTTTTGGAGTTACCTGTAACAATACACGCATTAGAAATATACTGTTTAACAGCTCCATCTCTATACATTAAAAGATAAATTTCACTATTTGTTACGCCTTTATCAAAATTTGCTAGAGAGCCGTCACTCATACGAACAGGTGAAGAGCCATCATTTCTGAGAGAGACAATTTCATCAGTATCAGTAAAACCCGATACAGTATCAAGAGATGAAATTTTACCTCCGGCAGAGCTATCTTTTGTTGAATAGAGGTAGATAGGCGTTCCATCTGTGCCATTATTTAAACTAACGGAAGAAACCAAAGTATAAGTCGCTTTATTGTAAGTAAGCGAGCTGCTTTTTTGAGTTGAAACAATAAAATTGGTAATTGCGCCCGTACCCATTTTATAACCCAAAAACACCATTGAATTTTCATTTGAAATTAAATTAAGACTTTGGAATAATACGGTATACCCCTTATTTTCTAAACTTGTTCTTCCGTTTGTACCCGTTGCAATAGCTACCTCGGAAACATAGGTTTCATTTGCATAAGCACACAAAGAAAAACCGACGAAAGTAATTAGCAAAGAAAATAAAAAACAAAGGATTTTTATTGAGAAATTTCTTGCTTTTTTGAATTCTTTCATCAATACCTCACCGCCTATTTCTTATAAAATAAATAATATTACATTTATTTATAAATCTTTTCAAATTTTGTGTCAATAATTTTTGTCTTTATTTTCCCTATATTTGTACATTTCCATAAAATAAACAAAAGTTTTATTGCAGATGCACGAATTATTGTTAAAAATTAAAGTCCTCCTCCGTTATGCACGATATGCACAATAAACGGAGAGAGGAATTGTGTATTATTACCTAATGAGTTTGTTTAATCTATCAGGTCTTTTTGTGGTTATATTGTCAGGAGCTGCAGAAAGCATTTTTTTCATGTGCCTCCTTTTGTTGCAAGTCCAAACAGACACGGAAAGATTTGCATCATGCATAATATCAACCGTTGATTTATTGACATGAGAAAAATCCGTATTAAGACCACAAGCACCTAAAGATTGGATTTTATCTGCAAGCGATTTTAATTTTTCTTCGGAAGCAGCAATTTCTTCTTTAACATAGAAATTGAGATAATAAGGAAGAGTAGAATTTGCTTTAACACATTCAACCCAGTCCTCACCAACGCCGGTATAAAAGGCTCTGTTTTCAAGGCCATATGATTTTACAGCTTTATCAAGTGCTGAAATATTTGCAATTGATTTAATATCAAGATTCACTTTACAAGAGGGGTGCTTTGCAACAATAGAAAGAGCTTTATCAAAAGATGCGCCTTTATCTTTACCGGCAGATGATGCGTGAATAATAACAGGCGTGCCATCATCTCTAAAGGTTACATCCATTTCAACTATTTGAGCATTCATTTTTATGGCTTTTTCTATGGATTCTATTGAGTTTGGCTCGGTTCTCATAAAGCCTGCATGATACGTTACTGTGAAATTTTTGGACAAATTATATTTTTTCTTCACAAAATCATCCCCTTTATATTTGAATTATACAACTTAAAATTGCTGTTGTCTACATAAAAAAGCTATGCTATAATATTAAAGAATTTATATTTAGGCATTTACAACATTCAAGGAGAAAACAGCTATGAATGAATTTGCAAAAAAATTTGGATTTGGATTTATGAGACTTCCCGAAACCGGTAAAGGTGTTTATGACATTGAAGAAACGAAAAAAATGGTTGACACCTTTATGGAAGCAGGGTTTACATATTTTGACACTGCTCACGGCTATTGTGAAGGTAAAAGTGAAGCTGTACTTAAAGAAACACTTGTAGACAGGTACCCAAGAAATTCCTATACCATTACAGATAAGCTTTCAGATGGACATTTCAATAAAAATGAAGATATCAGACCTCTTTTTGAAAGTCAATTGAAAGCCGTTGGTGTTGATTATTTTGATTTCTATCTTATGCACGCACAAGACAGAAACAATTTTGAAAAGTACAAAAAATGCAAGGCTTATGAAACGGCGTTAGAACTCAAAAAAGAAGGTAAAATTAAACATTTCGGTATTTCGTTCCATGACACGCCCGAAATGCTTGACAAAATACTTACGGAATATCCTCAAATAGAAGTGGTACAAATCCAGCTTAATTACATAGATTTTGAAAGTCTCTCTGTAAAAAGCCGTGAATGTTATGAAGTTTGCTGCAAGCACAACAAGCCTGTTATAGTTATGGAACCTGTGAAAGGCGGTAAATTAGTAAAGCTTCCCGAAAATGCACAAAAGATTTTTGATGAATTAAAGAGCAAAGGGAGCAACGCAAGTTATGCTATTAGATTTGCCGCAGGCCTTGAAAATGTGATTATGGTACTTTCCGGCATGAGCGACTGCAATATGGTTAAAGACAACGTTTCATATATGAAAGATTTCAAGCCTTTAACCAATGAAGAGAAAATTGCTATTGAAAAAGTTGTTGAAATTTTCAAGCAAATGGATGATATACCTTGCACAGCTTGCAGTTATTGCACAGAGCATTGCCCGAAAGATATTCCCATTCCTGATATTTTCTCATGCATAAACACTAACAAACACTTTACAGATTGGAATCAAATTTATTACTACAATGTGAAGACAAGTGGTCGAGGAAAAGCTTCGGACTGTATAAAATGCGGAAGATGTGAGCATGCCTGCCCACAGCATATAAAAATAAGAAAATTGCTTGAAGATGCAGTTGAAAAATTTGAAAAATCCTCCTAAGGCTAAAGTGGACTGCCCCAGATTGTGCAGACAGTACAAAAAAGCCTACTTGATGTAGAAA
>CAVHYZ010000116.1:0-4305 GCA_963640495.1 Acutalibacteraceae bacterium | reverse complement strand
GATTATAGCTGCAGCAATAGGTATCATGGGGTGTATAATAATCTCATTCTTTGATTACAATTCAATAGTTCGTATCTGGCCTATTGTAGCCGGCATCTGTCTGTTACTTATTGGTTCGCTCTTTATTTGGGGCGAAGCTCCTGCAGATAGGCCTGACGCAAAATGCTGGTTACCTATAATAAAAACAGGCTCCTTAACTGTTAATTTTCAGCCTTCCGAGCTTGTTAAAGTTGGATTTTTAATTACATTTTCTGCACATCTTGATTTAGTTAAGACAGAAATAAATAAATTAAAAAATGTAATTTTGCTTTGTATTCACGCACTGATTCCTATAGGTTTAATCATTTTGACAGATGACCTCGGCTCTGCTATGATTTTCGGCTTTATGTTTGTGGGAATGATGTTTATAGCAGGCCTTAAAGTCAGATATTTTATTATGGCTTTCGGCGCAATTGTTGCGGTTTCGCCGATATTATGGACTAAATTTCTTTCAAACTTTCACAGACAAAGAATACTTGCTGTTTACTACCCTTCTGCACTGAGTGAAAGCGTATATAAGACAAAAATTTATCAGCAGCAAAGGGCAGTTAATGCCATTGGAAGCGGTGGATTTTTCGGAGATGGTTTATTCAAAGGGACTTACACTCAATCCGCTTCCGGTGTGCCTGTAAACGAAAGTGATATGGTATTTTCTGTTGTAGGTGAAGAGCTTGGATTTGTCGGTGGATTTTTACTGCTTGCAGTACTTGCGTTTATCTGTATTTGGATTATGCACACCGGCCGTAAATCTGCAACATTGCCGGGTGCTACAATTTGTTATGGCACAGCATTTATGATTAGCTCTCAAGTTATAATGAATGTTGGTATGTGCCTTAAATTGTTACCATGTATTGGAATTACACTTCCTTTTATAAGTGCAGGTGGCTCATCAAATATGTGTATTTATTTTGCAATCGGTCTTTGTATGAGTGTTTACAGATACAACAAGTATAGAGAGCCTATCAATTTTAGATACACTGGAATAAATACACCATTTTCAGAATAAAAATTATGCGACCTATGTTTATTCGTAGGTCGCTATTTTTATTTTTTTAATACAATATTAAATTTTATTGGGGAATTATCTCAACAAAAGCTGCTGTGTTAGCATCAGTTTTCAATTTCAATGTTAAAGTATTACTTATTTCAACTGTTTGTGTCTCAGAAGTTAAAACGGACAGTTTTTTATATTCATCACGAAGTTTTGTAGTATAAAGCTCATAAAGTTCAGGATTTAAAATATCCGAGTCAAGAGTAAAAGAATCAGGTGACCATGATGTTGCTGTGTCTGACAAAATATACTTTTCAGCATCTTTTTTCCACTCATCAAAGAAATTACAGTCATCATTTACATAATATGTATGAATTTCAACTGTTTTACCGATAAGAGAAATGTCATTTACGGTAATATTCATAGTGCAAGGCATAATATGGTGCTTATCGAACCTAAAATTATATGCTGCTATATAAATATTACCTGTTTTGGCATCCTTTGCGGCAAACGCATTTTTATCTGTCTTTTTTTCTATTTTTGTATTAGTAGAAACATCAAGTCTTTTGCTGCCCGTCATTTTTGAGAATAATAAAGCCTCATGATATGCAACACTTGCAAAACCATTAATAGCACCACCTGTGGTATATCCCCATGAAGAAAACCACGATGCTCCTGCCTCTATAATTTCTTTATACAGCTTAGCATCATAAGCCGCCTGTACACTATCACCTACAGCACGGCAAGTGAGAGAGTTATCATCAGCACCTCTTTCACCACTCAAAATTCTACCTTCATCAAATCCATAATCAAGATTATTGAGCCCATTTTCTTCTGCGGCTAAGCGAAGAAAATTTATGCACTCAGCAGGTCTTTTCCCAGCTGTTTTCTCATAAATTTCAGAATCATAGAAGGATGATGTAAGATAGCAAATACGAGTTCCTGTTTCTCCTGTAGCATAGTTTTTGCCGATTGCACAGTGTTTTATAAAGTCACGTTCATCCCAAAGTCCTTCTGTTACTGTCATAGAATGAGCTCCCACATAGACATCATCGCCCAATATATCTATTAAGGCTTTAACGGTATAATCGTAAAGCCGGCAGTAAGAGATAAATGTTTTTTGTGGATCACCATCAGCACTGAACCATTCTTCATTTTCGTACTCTGTCAGCACACCGAAGTGCCAAGTTTCGACTTCGTCAATGCCAAATTTTTCTACAAGTGCCGAAAGATATGTGCAGATAAAATCATACCACTCATTATAATTTTTAGGAGGGCAGACATTATATCCATAACCACCCAAAACAGGATTTTCACTGAGTTTCAAAGGAACATTACCGAGTATCAAAACAGGTTTTGCCCCAAGATTCAGAACACCTTGACAAGAAGCAATAATGCGACTGAAATCATAATCATCAAGAATTGAATTATCAAGTGGATTTATAAACGGGTCATTTTCTTCGTTACCACCGGTTGCAGTCATAAGCTCTATGTAATCAACAAATGACATAACATCATTTTCGCTGTCCGGCTGTGTATTTTCATTAAATGCATACGGATTCCAAACATTTAATGTGTTTACTATCGCAGGCACCTCATCGCCCAATTTATTCGCATCAATAGTAACACTTGTTTTATTGATACCCGAAACAAAGCCAGAAACAAATGTTAAAATTGACAATATAAAAGAAAATATTTTTTCAAACGCATTAAACATAATAATATAACCTCACAGTAATAACTATTTCTTTGTTCCGAATAAGCCTCTGATAAAACTGTTTGCCGTGTTTCTCATAACAGAAGAAAGAGCGTTCGTAGCAGCTTGCTTGCCGATAGCCGAAGCGCTCTTGGTTTTGCCACCTGTTAATGAATTTACCGCATTGGTTGCAATAGATCTTGAAATAGAAGATGTTGCACTTTTAACGGCTTTTTCGGCAATTTTTGAACTTTTAGAGGATAAAGAAGACTTTTTATAATTTGAAGTAAGGTTAATGGAACCGCCTTTTTTATAATTTGTAAGGCATTTAGGTTGTTTAGCCTCTTGTTCGCTCACCGTTAACACTTCACCTTGAGCTTTTAGTTGTTCATTTGCTTTGCAGATAATTTCGTATGCCGACTCTCTGTCAACAGTTTCTCTATATTTAAGCTCAAATTCATCGAAAAAAATAATAGAATTAATTTTTTCTTCCGCAGCGGGACCCATTAAACTTTGAGGAGGTAAAATTTTTGCTTTTTCAACAATTGTAGGCACACCTCTTTCATCAAGAAAACTTACTAAAGCCTCCCCTGTTCCAAGCGCTAACAATTCATCGTAACTATTAAAATTCGGGTTTGGCCTAAAAGAGTTTGCCGCAGCTTTTACAGTTTTTAATTCAGATGGGGTATAAGTTCTGAGACCGTGCTGAACTCTATTTGAAAGCTGAGCAAGAACCTCATCGGGAATATCCGAAGGCGATTGAGTAACAAAATAGACTCCAACACCTTTTGAACGAATCAGCTTTACTAGCTGAATTATTTTTTGAACAAGAGCTTTAGGTGCATCGCTGAAAAGCATGTGAGCCTCATCAAAGAAAAATACAATTCTCGGTTTTACAAGATCACCAACTTCCGGCAATTTTTCAAAAAGCTCTGAAAGCATCCAAAGTAGAAAGGTAGAATAAACCGTAGGGCTTTGTATAAGCTTAGAGCTTGAAAGTATGTTTATAAATCCCCTACCGTCTGTATCAGTTCGCATCCAATCTTTAATTTCAAAACAAGGCTCGCCAAACATGTCAGATCCGCCTTCATTTTCAAAAGTAAGTAACGCTCTTTGAATTGCACCAATACTTGCCGTAGTAACATTTCCGTACATGGTTGTAAATTCTGTTCTATGTTCACCAACAAATTGCAGCATTGCTCTTAAATCCTTAAAATCAAGAATTGGCATACCATGTTCATCTGCTACCTTGAAAACAATGCTTAAAACACCACTTTGAGCATCGGAAAGGTTGAAAAGCCTTGCAAGAAGCTGAGGCCCCATATCGAAAACGGTGCATCTAAAGGGAGTTCAACTTAGGGATTTTCTAATCCCTGAAAAATTCGGCATAGTCGTTATGAGCGGCTATGCCGTTCTCTTATGCTTCGGAGTTGGTGCTTGGCAGCTCTCCGATGTAGTTCCAGATTAATGCACAGGAAGTTTTGTGATGTCAACGAGACCTAAGATATGACCGCCATTGCCACTAGGAGATTTCTCCGCATAGCTGTTGAACCTTGATAACATCAGCTTCATCAGCGGA
>CAVHYZ010000115.1:0-4360 GCA_963640495.1 Acutalibacteraceae bacterium | reverse complement strand
GAACAAGAATAATAAAATAATAAAAAAGTTTAGAGCTATATTCATTTTTCGTGAGTATAGCTCTTTTATATGCATAATGATCATCCAATAAGCGTTTTAAGAAATGATGACAAAACATATATAAACTGCATAAACAGATTTATAAAAGCTGTTATAAGTTCTGAAAATGCGGAAGTAGTATCTAGTGTTGAGTTAAGAGTATCTACATCTGTCAGTGATTCTGTTACTGTTGTATTTAGTGTGTCGGTAGATGAGGTAAATGTATCATCCGACATTAAGTTTAATTCATAAAGCACGGAAACATCTACATTGCCTGAAATACCATTTACTGAGCCTTTGCTTGTAAACTGCCACATTGAATAAGCGCAATCATAATCCACATAAGAATTATATCTTGCAAGCCATACAGTGCTGTTCAGTAAAGAAGAAATCATGTGATCTGTTAAAATATTCGCATTGGTATAAACCATTGTGTTGTAACCGTTATTATTCAAAATCGAGCAAAAATTATTGCATATTTCTGTAAGGGATGCTTTTGTTAGATTAGCTTCATAAAGCCTTCCTGTAGGTCCGGAGCTATTTGATGCACACTCAATATCATATGCTATTGGAAGTTCAAAAGATTTAATGTTTATCGCATCAAGTACAAACTCAGCCTCTTCTGTACTATCATCATGGGAAACAGGCTGGCCATAGAAATACGCCCCCACTTTAAGCCCTGCAGCTTTAGCAGAATTATAAAACTCTTCAAATTTTTTATCAATATTAAAAGAGGCAGTTTTATATCCACGATACCCAACTCTTAGTATTACTCCCTCAATACCGGAATTATAAATTGCCGTAAAATCGTAAACTGAATTGTAGCTTGAAAGGTCAACAATATAGGATTTATTATAATTTTCAAAAGCGATATTATGAGTAAATCCACCCGTATAAAAAGCAACAGCATAATCTGCTCTGTCTGCATCCACCTTTGGCTTTAAGCAAGATATTGTAATTGTTGTAATAAATACAAATATAAAAATGCAAGAAATTACACTAATAATTTTACGATTTGAAATTGTCATTTGGGTCTCCTATTATTTGGTCGACTGTTCTTTTAATGCAGCGTATATTTCATGAATTTCTTTAACAGAAAAGCCCGTAAGTTCTATTGTATCTAAAAAATCATCAAGATTCATTGTGCTGCTTCTGTAAAGCAGATTCAACATTTTCTTCGCCTCTGAGAAAGAACTGAATCGTAAATTTGTCTTTTTATTGTTCATATAAGCCACCCATTCAGCTTAAGAAAGTTTTACAGGTTGATTTTTACATTAAAAGCTTAAAATAATCTTAAAATGAACAGATAAAATAATTATAATAACTATAACTATCAGTATTATAAAATGCAAAAAATGTTGCAAAAAGAGGCTATCAAAAATGACAACCTCTTAATTTTGAATTTATTGTTTGTTGAGTTTGCGGTCTAAATCCGGCAAAAGAACAATATCTTTGGATTCTCGCGTTTTATTCATATCTATAAGTCTTTGATTTGACGAACCTCTGAATCTTAGCGCCGGACTTTTAAGCTCTTCGACAAATTTTCCGTCAACAAGCACATCAATTAAAGATAAAAATTCATCTGTAACGTCACACCTCGGATGGTTACCATCAGTTTTAAGTGCTTCATAAGTGAAACCTGTAAAACACCAAATATCTTTTTGAGGAAGTTCTTTTTTTACCCTCTTAATAAACGGCACAAGAGTTTGCTGATTTTGAGGCTCCATAGGCTCACCGCCAAGCAAAGTAAGACCTTTTATATAAGCCGGCCGAAGCATATTTATGATTTTTTCTTCCGTTTCATTTGTAAAAGGTTCACCATACTTAAAATCCCATGTTTGAGGCTGAAAACAGTTTTTGCATCTATTTGTACAGCCAGATACAAATAAAGTTACACGAACACCCGTTCCGTTTGCTATATCGCAATCTTTTATTGTACTGTAATACATAATTATAAATGAAGAACCCTATCTCTGATTTCTTGGGTGCGACCTTGATTCCAGTATTGAGTGCCGATATATCCGCAAGTGCGACGTGCTACATTCATCCTATCTTGGTCAGTGTTGCCACAATTCGGGCATTTCCAAATAAGCTTGCCGTTTTCTTCTTTAATTTCAATTTCGCCGTCCCAACCGCATATTTGGCAATAATCACTCTTTGTATTGAGCTCGGCATAGATTATGTTATCATAAATGAACTTCATAACCTCAAGAACTGCCTCAATATTATCCTGCATATCGGGCACTTCAACATAACTTATTGCCCCGCCGGGTGAAAGAGCTTGGAATTGAGATTCAAATTTCAACTTATCGAAAGCGCTTATATTTTCAGTTACATGAACATGATAACTGTTTGTGATATAGCCCTTGTCATTTATACCTTCAATTATACCGAAGCGGCGCTGAAGGCACTTTGCAAATTTGTAAGTTGTGCTTTCAAGTGGAGTTCCGTAAAGAGAATAATCAATATTTTCTGCTTTTTTCCACTCTGCACACTTATCATTCATTTTTTGCATTACAGAAAGAGCGAAAGGAGTGGATTCCGGGTCTGTATGACTCTTACCTGTCATATATTTAACACATTCATAAAGACCAGCATAACCAAGAGAGAGCGTTGAATATCCATTATAAAGGAGCTTATCAATAACATCACCCTTTTTTAGTCTTGCAAGTGCACCGTATTGCCAAAGAATGGGCGCAACATCAGATGGCGTGCCGAGAAGTCTTTCGTGGCGGCAGCGGAGAGCTCTATGACAAAGTTCAAGACGTTCTTCAAAGATACTCCAGAACTTATCGGTGTTGCCTCCGGAAGAAAGAGCAACATCAGGAAGATTAATTGTAACTACACCTTGATTAAATCTGCCATAATATTTATGTTTTCCGGGCTCATAATTTCCGGCATTAGCTATATTGCCGACACCTGCATCCGTAAATCTGTCAGGGGTAAGGAAGGAGCGACAGCCCATGCAAACATACACATCGCCTTTAAGCTCCAGCATTTTCTTTTCACTAATATAATCGGGCACCATACGCTTTGCGGTGCATTTTGCCGCTAGTTCAGTTAAATACCAATATTTTGAATCCTCAGTAATATTATCCTCCTCAAGCACATAAATAAGTTTTGGAAAGGCCGGGGTGACCCAAACTCCGGATTCGTTCTTAACGCCTTGGCAACGCTGCTTGAGCATTTCTTCAATAATGAGAGCAAGGTCTTTCTTCTCTTGCTCATTACGAGCTTCATTAAGGTACATAAATATGGTGATAAAAGGTGCTTGTCCATTGGTTGTAAGAAGGGTTACAACCTGATATTGAATGGTCTGAACACCGCGTTGAATTTCTTCAAGAAGCCTTGCCTCAACTAATTTTTCCAGTTTTTCTTCACTTAGAGTTTCGTTGATTGCCTCCATCTCACGTTTTACCATTTTGCAAATTCTCTTACGACTAATATCAACAAAAGGTGCTAGATGGGTAAGTGTAATAGACTGACCGCCATATTGATTTGAAGCAACTTGAGCAATAATCTGAGTAGCAATGTTACAAGCTGTTGAGAAAGAATGAGGTCTCTCAATAAGTGTGCCAGTGATAACAGTACCGTTTTGAAGCATATCTTCAAGATTTACAAGGTCACAGTTATGCATATGCTGAGCATAATAATCGGAATCGTGGAAATGTATAATTCCTTCACGATGTGCCTCAACAATCTCTGCAGGTAAAAGAATACGCTCTGTAATATCTCTCGAAACTTCGCCAGCCATATAATCACGTTGAGTGGAATTTACAACAGGGTTCTTGTTTGAGTTTTCCTGTTTCGCTTCTTCATTACTTAATTCTATAAGAGAAAGTATTTTGTCATCGGTTGTATTTGATTTACGAATAAGTGAACGAGTGTAACGATAAGTAATATAACTCTTTGACACTTCATAAGCCCCATGAGCCATAATTTGATACTCAACAAGGTCTTGAATTTCTTCAACAGAAGGGGCACGATTCATTTTAAGGCAAGCGTACTCTACATTTTCTGCAATTCTCTTAATTTGAAGCTCGGTCATTCTTGTATCTTCATTTACGCTTTCATTAGCACCTGTAATTGCAGATATGATTTTGTCAATGTCAAAACAAACTTCTGCCCCATTTCTTTTAATCACGTTCATATTGTGCCTCCTTTACAGATTTATTTGTAAAAAGCACAATATCTTGTGCTTTTATGTGCTCAAATAATATAACATCACGAGCAATATATGTCAATAGGAAAATAGCGGATTTTTAAAAATTGTACATAGTATAAAAAAGAACGATCACTTATGTGATCGTTCTCTCTGGCG
>CAVHYZ010000114.1:0-4407 GCA_963640495.1 Acutalibacteraceae bacterium | reverse complement strand
GTATCATCTTCTATAGCTGATAAAACTTTTGCTTTTGTAACTTCTTCATCACCTGTTATGGTAAGAACCCCTGTTTCTTTATCAAAGCTGTAATCAGCATCAGCTGATACGGTAATTGCAAACATTGAAACTGACATAATGACAGAAAGAAATAAGCATAATATTTTTTTCATTTTATATCCCCCTTATTATGATAAAGAATCATATCACAATTACATAAATATTCAATAGGCAAAAATAAAGCAGTGAACAAAAGCCCACTGCTAAAGTCATATTCGATTATCCGTTAAAGGTTACACTTAACGGCTCAGAAAGTTTACCATAAGCACTTGCCGCAATTATTTTAACGGTGAATTTATCACCATTATCAACATTTAAATCTCCGAGATTTACAGTCATAGTATTCGGCATACCTTGAAGGTAATAATCAGAAAGATAAGTTTTACTGTGGACTAAAATACCCGCTTTGTTATAAACCATAATTTTATAATTTTGAACAACAAAGTTTGTTGTAGCTTTATCAAAAGTTATTTCATATTCGCTATTGTCATTAACTGTATATGTGACTTTTGCGTCGCTTGAAAACTCAGGCTTAGTATCATTCTTTTCCATATTTTTATAGGTATACGCAAAAGAGCTTGAGTCGTTAACATTATCTATATAATATGATCTGAAGAAGGTATCTGTATTAAGGTCATAGGCACTCATTTTTACGCTGCCGTCTTTATCAGCTTCAACAATCCAAAATTCTGCAGCATCAGTAAAGTTAGAAGGATGCTGACCCCAAATAAGATCTTTTTCAAGCTCATACCTTGCCATTGCACCTGTACCAACTGCAGTGTAAGAACCTTGCCAAATTGAACGAGGGTCACTGATTGGAAAATGCGAATGTCCTGAGAAATTAACAACTCTGCTGTGGCCTTCCCAAACCCTGTTCAAGCTGCTGCAGCCCCAAATTGTGCTGCCATAAACTGTGCCGAAATTATGAGGATGTTGGAAGGTGAAAACCGGTAAATTGTCACTATCTGCTTCCGCTTTTTTCAACTCACTTGCAGCCCAATTAACAGTTGTTTCGGGGATAATTTGAATTGCAGATTTTGTATAAGAAGGAACACCGATAAAATGGAAGCCATTAATCGTAAGAGATTGCTCCCCTGTTTCAATTCCAAATGTTTCACGGAAATGTTCCTGTGCTTCGTAGGTCTTCTTTAAGTCGTGATTGCCGAGAATAACCATTGTTTCAGATCTATCACCAATTGTTCCGTAAAAAGCTTTAATATATTGCTCTGCTTGAGCATCCTTGCCATACTCGGTAAAGTCACCGCAATTAACAAAAAGATCAATGCCATCATCGCCATACATATCAAAGCAGGTATTTATCATATCGATAACTCGATGACCATCTGCGTAATTTTCGCCCACTTCGGTATGATTATCACTGAAAACGACAAAACGAATCGCCGGCTCAAAATCAGACGGTACAGTCGGTAAGCCCTCTGTGGTTGATGCACCGATGGTACCTAATACTGACGAAACAGTATAAAGCAAAGTAAAAATTCTGCTAAAAAATGCTCTAAAAAATGCTAAAAACATAAAAATACTCCCTTCTCATTTGTGGTATAAATTATATCCGTTTATCAAACTTATCCACATACTCATCGTGAAATGATTTATAATTTCCTTCATCAAGTGCATTTCTGATTTCTAACATAAGATTATTATAGAAATACAAATTATGAGTAACGCAAAGCCTCATTGCAAGCATTTCCTTGCATTTAAACAAGTGGCGAATATATGCCCTTGAAAACTTTTGACAAGTGGGGCAATTACATTCAGGATCAATAGGTTTTGAATCTCGCTCATACTTATTATTATTGAGATTGATAATTCCGGCTTTAGTGAAAAGATGGCCATGGCGTGCATTTCTTGAAGGCATTACGCAATCAAAAAGGTCAACACCTCTGTAAACGGCCTCAATAATATTACCGGGTGTGCCAACGCCCATTAAATACCTAATTTTATTTTTTGGCATATAGGGCTCAACTGCAGAGATAATGCGATACATTTCTTCTTTAGGCTCGCCGACGGCTAGGCCGCCTATTGCGTAACCGTCAAGGTCAAGAGCGGCAATTTGCTTCATATTTTCAACACGCAAATCCTCAAAAGTACAACCTTGATTTATGCCGAAAAGAAGCTGATTTTTATTTATTGTATCAGGCAAAGAATTTAACCTTTGCATTTCTTTTTTGCATCTTTCAAGCCAGCGAACTGTTCTTTCGCAAGATTTTTTTGCATATTCATATTTTGCGGGATTTTCAACACATTCATCAAAAGCCATTGCTATTGTAGAGCCTAAATTTGACTGTATTTGCATACTTTCCTCCGGCCCCATAAAAATATGACGCCCGTCAACATGACTTTGAAAATACACGCCCTCCTCTTTAATTTTTCTGAGAGAAGCAAGAGAAAAAACTTGAAATCCGCCGCTATCTGTAAGAATAGGGCCTGACCAACCTGTAAATTTGTGGAGGCCACCTAATTCTTTAACAAGCTCATCTCCGGGTCTTACATGAAGATGATATGTATTGGACAGCATTACTTGACAGTTTATATTTTCAAGGTCAATGGAAGAAAGCGCGCCTTTAATTGCTCCGCAGGTTGCAACATTCATAAAAGCGGGTGTTTGAACGGTGCCATGAACTGTTACAAATTCGCCACGCCTTGCAGCGCCTTCATTTTTTAAAAGTTTGTACATTAAATATCACCGTGATAATTTTACATTAAACACAAAACAAAGTCAACATTTGCTTTATTAAAATGTTAATTCTTTGAGCTATTGACCTATTGACAATAAAATGGTAAAATCTGTTATTATCAGGAGAAAAAGAATGAAAAAATTTCTTAAAACAATTTATGAACTTATTATTGTTCTTATAGCTATTGTAACGGTCATTAACATAGGAATAATTGCTTACGGAAGTTTTAATATTAAAAATTGTGAGCAAATAAATGAAGAATATGACTGCATAGTAATTCTCGGCACATCCGTTTACGGTGACACTCCGAGTGTGCAACTACAAGACAGACTGGATTGTGGAATTGAACTTTACAATGCCGGCAAATGCAAATACATAATTGTAAGCGGTGACGGCATGAGTGATTATTATGATGAAACAACAGTTATGTATAATTATCTAACCGAAAAAGGCATAGATAAAAAAGCAATTTATGTTGACAAAGCCGGGCTTTCAACTTATGATTCGCTTTACAGGGCAAAAGAATTACTTAAAGTAAAAAATTCAATTATAGTAACTCAAAAATATCATCTTTACAGAGCCGTATTTATTGCAAGACGCCTTGGTATAGATGCCGTTGGAGTTGCAGCTAATAGGGATGGAAACAGTCCGATAAATATAATATACAGAAATTTCAGAGAGGTTTTTTCAAGAGTTAAAAGCATTTACTCTGTTATTGTAAAACCTGAATCTGAACATTTAAAAGAAATTCCCATTGAATGACGGAAGTGACACAGATGATAAAAAAAGCTGATATTCAGCTGAGCGCAATAAAATCTGCAATTTTGCTGATTATTTTTTTAATATACACTGACTTAGTTTGTTTAATTGATGTGCAACCAATCGGTCCAATAAGAACAAAAGTCGGGTTTGCGGCGATTAACAGATTTTTTATAAACACAATAGGTGTACACGCAATATTTTATACAATAACCGATTTTCTTGCAGCAATGAGTATTCTTGTTATGCTTTTCTTTGCGGGCATGGGAATGTATCAACTTATAGTAAGAAAAAGTCTTAAAAAGGTTGATATTCAGCTTTATGCAATGGCGATTTTTTATGTGGCAATGATAGCTTTTTATTGTATTTTTGAGGTTGTTGTGATAAATTACAGGCCGATCTTAGTAAATGACGTGCTTGAAGCCTCATACCCATCATCCCACACTATGCTTGTGGTTTGCGTTATTTCAACAGCGTTGACAGAAGCCAAAAGACTGATTAAAAATAAAGCAGTAAGAAATGTTATAATAATATTCGGAATATTGATAATTTTGCTTGCTGTTGTAGGCAGACTTTTTGCAGGAGTTCACTGGTTTACTGACATTTTGGGAAGCCTGTTTTTATCCGGATTTTTAACTTATTTTTATAATATGGTAAATCTTATACTCTCTTATTTTAAGCAAAAAAAGGAAAGTGAAATATCAAATTAATTTCATATTATTAAGTTAAATCGGCGGTGAATTGGTAACTGCCGATTTACTATTGTACTTTATTTATAAATGTGTGAATATTGATTTCATTTCCGGTATGTCAGCGTATATTGTTTGAATTACGTATTACTAAACAAAAAATGTTGAAAAGCTTTTTCAACCACAAATATATAGTTTATAAT
>CAVHYZ010000113.1:0-4494 GCA_963640495.1 Acutalibacteraceae bacterium | reverse complement strand
TTCCAAACTTATGGCACATTACAAACCAAAGGATCGTTAAAATCTGAAGTATTGCACATATAATTAAGAAAAATGCAAATTTTGCACTGCCACCGGCAACAATAACAACAGGAAAAACAGTCCAAATAAGACCACTCACACTTACAGCCTTAAAGATATTACCGTACCATATACAGCCGAGTACGGTCATAACAACAAAGGATACCGGAAGCGCAACTAGAAATACAAACCAGCATTTCTGAACCGCAAGCACAGTGAGTGCAAAGAAAACGATAGCCGCAACGAGCCAAACAAGGATAACAGACATGGCAACAATCATCTTATGTTTTGATTTTTTCTTTTTACTTATTTGCTTTTTACTGGAGATTTTGTTAGGATCCTCACCTAAAAGTTGACCAACGGTGGTGCCGAATATATCCGCCATTTGTTTGAGTACAAAGGCATCCGGGAGGCCTTCTCCTCTTTCCCACTTCGAAATGGATTTATCGGAATAATTTAATTTTTCTGCAAGTGCAGTTTGAGTCAGACCGCTTTCTTTTCTGAATGTGGTTATATTTGAAGCAACTTTATTTTTAAATTCCTGTTCAGTCATGGACAGCCCTCCGAAAATTACTGGCAGTATTATACAACATAATAAATATAATTTCAAGTATGCAAAAGCTTGATATAGTTGAATTTCCACTGTGAGTAGAGCTCTACTTTTATAACTCTACTCTATATTTTATGGAGTAGACATTTGCTGTTAAAGATAGGGTGACATAAAAGCATAATCGCAATATAATGAAATCACGAACAGGAGGTTCATTATGAGCAGAACAAAATTAAAAGACAGAAAATTACCCGATTATACAAAAGGTGAAGAAATATTTAACATGGTAAGTCATATAGTAGGTGGTGCATTTGGAGTTGCAGTGCTTGCACTCTGTGTTATATTTTCGTGTCTTCACAGGAACTGGTGGGGCCTTGGCAGCGGAATCTTTTACGGTTTCATGATGATATTTCTTTACACTATGTCAAGCGTTTATCATGGTTTAAGGCCAAGTATGGGGAAAAAAGTTATGCAGGTGCTTGACCACTGCACAATTTATGCTTTGATTCTGGGCACTTATGCTCCTATACTTTGCGCATGGCTTAGAAAAGTAAACCTTGTTTTATTCATTGTTGTTTGTACTTTACTGTTTGCTGCAACTGCAGTGGGGGTAACATTTACGGCAATAGATTTCAAAAAATACAGAGTATTATCTTATGCGAGTTATTTTGTTATTGGATGGGTTGCTATATTCGGCCTTGCTTCTCTTTATAAGTTCTACGGTCTTGAATTTATACTTTGGCTTGTGGGTGGAGGTGTTGCTTATACCTCCGGAATGATTTTCTTTGGACTCGGAATTAAACATAGATATATGCATAGCATTTTTCATCTATTTATTCTTGCTGGCAGTGTGCTGCAATTTGTGGGAATTTTTAAGTATTGCATATAAAACTCGTCTGCTTTGTGACAGCTTCTTTGAGGTTGTCACATTTTTCTTTTTTTAAAATACATTTTTGATCGTTATTTTTGGAGGCGTTATTTTGAGCGTTCTGACTACCGTAATTGTATGTTTTATTGCCGGAGCTTGTGCAGGAATCGGCACCGGATTTGCAGGTATGAGTGCTGCTGCTGTAATAGGACCTTTACTAATTACATTTCTTAATGTGCCTGCTTATGAAGCAGTAGGAATAGGTCTTATGAGTGATGTGCTTGCGAGTGCTGTAAGTGCCTATACATATAAGAAAAGTGGAAATTTAGATATAAAAAATACGTTGCCTATGATGGTTAGCGTGCTTACTGTAACGGTTATAGGTAGTTTTATAGCAAGTTATATGCCTGAGCAAGCAATGAGTAACACCATGCAAATAGCAATGATAATTATAGGGCTTAGATTTATACTCAGGCCTGTTAAGAATACCAAGGAACAAATGGCAGCTCAAAGCAAAAAATCAAGACTGATAAAATCCATTATAGGTGGTGTTTTAATAGGATTTATTTGTGGATTTATTGGTGCCGGCGGAGGTATGATGATGCTTTTTGTGCTTACAACTTTTCTTGGCTTTCAAATGCATATGGCGGTCGGTACAAGCGTCTTTATTATGGCATTTACCGCCCTTACTGGTGGAATAAGCCACTTTATCATCGGTGGTGTACCGGATATATTATGTTTGGTATTATGCGTTGCTTTTACTCTTATTTGGGCGAGAATCGCAGCTCGAATTGCAAATAAAGCATCTGCAAAAACGCTTAACAGAGTGGTTGGTGTGGTTTTAATATTAACAAGTATCGTGATTTTGTCGGTAAACTATGTTCAGTAGGAGAATTATATGAATATTACTGTATATCTCGGCTCTTTTTGCGGGAATGATATTTCTCTTTCAGTGGCAGTTAAAGAGCTTGGCACATGGATTGGTGAAAACAACAATACGCTCATTTACGGCGGTTCAAAAAATGGTCTTATGGGCGATATTTGCGAAAGCGTATTAAAAGCCGGAGGTAAAGCAATAGGTGGTGAGCCTCAGTTTTTTATTGACGAAGGTTTTTTGTACGAAGATTTAACAGAATTAATTGTTACAGATGATATGTCCGAAAGAAAATCGATAATGATAGAAAAGGGTGACGCTTTTATTGCTTTCCCCGGCGGTACAGGTACCCTTGAAGAAATAGCCGAGGTAATGTCAAAAGTATCTTTAAAGCATATTGAGGCACCTTGCATTCTTTATAATCTCAACGGATATTATAACGGACTTAAAGAGCTTTTAAATCATATGATTGAAATGGGACTGTCTTCGAAGAAAAGGCAAGAAGGAATTTATTTTGCAGAAAATTTAGAAGAAATAAAAAACATATTGAAGCAAGGTAAAGAATGATTCGCTCCAACAACGGTGATATACTATTTATCAGCGTAATAAGTTACTATCTAATTAAATTATCATGAGATCCGCAACTTTATCTTTTCTACATTTTTTTAGATCCCGTGGTGCAGTAAGCATCACGGGATCTTTTTGAAAACTATAAATCAATTTCCCAATAGACAATATTTTTTCTTTCCCAAGTATAAGTTACATATAATTTATCGTTCTTATATGTTATTGCCGGGTATGAAAATTCACTGCCTTTTTTCTCTTCTTCCAATGTAAGAATTGTTTTAAAAACTTTTCCGTCATCTTTGGATATTGATAATGTAAGAGGGGAACGCTCACCCCAATTTTCGTTCACTGGGTTTGAAACAAGATAAATATCGCCGTTTGAAATTTTAACAAGGTCAATACCGCTGTTGTTATTAGGTAAGTTTGTTGGGTAGGCTTCGCACCATGTTTCGCCGCAGTCAACGCTATCGCTTCTGTAAATTTTACCTACTGCCGTTCTAGTAAGCATATGTACGCTGCCATCATTACTTTCCCAAAGGGTAGGTTGTATCATAGGAATTTTATTTTTACAAAAGTCATTTTGTGAATTAAAAATCGGTGTTTCATATTGAGTCGGTACTCTTTTACTTTTTTTAAATGTTACACCATCATCATCGGATATATCCGTGAAGCATATCCAACCATGATGCTCAGTAGACGAGGGAGCCAATATCCTTCCGCTTTTAAGTCGCAGGCATTTATTTTTAACAGGGCCTCTGCCACCGCTTTTGTCATTTTTTACAAGTTCCTCAGGTTCACTGAATGTAAACCCGCCATCTTTCGAAACACTGTAATATGTTCGCCAGTAAGGGATGCTTTTTCCTACTTTAAAAAATAAAACTATTTCTCCGCTTTTTCTTTCAAACAGTACCGGGTTCCAATGGGGCGACTTATTTGCCTTGCTTAGCCTTACAGGCTTTATAAAATCTTTTTTAATTTTAACCGTGTACCAAATATCAACATCGTCTTTGTCTTCTTTTGTGCCTCCAAACCAGGCAATTACTACATTACCGTTATCAAGAGGCAAAACAGTCGATGCGTGGCAGTTTGCAGTAGGCAATTTATCACAAACAAAAGTCTTTTTACATTTCATGTTATATCTCAAAGTCTTTAGGGTCTGCTGTGGGCAAAATAGGTTGTCTTGTGGGGATTCTTTTCATCACATCGTATTTATATGCCCGGCAACTGTGACCTTTTTCAACTATGCCTTTCTTTTCGCAAAGTATATTTTCTCCGTTAGGTGAAACTCTGCCGTGTTTGCAATAATCACATTTTGGAGGATATTTTTTCTTGCTTAAAATTTTCTTTTTCATAATCAAATTATAGATTCATAGGGAATCTTATTTCCTTCAAATTTATCTGCATCAAATTCTTTACCCAGAATATATGCTTTTTTTACTTGCTTTTTACCTTTTACAAATTCAGTATTTCCGGGGCAGAATGGATAAATTCCAAGAATTCCGAAAATATACCATATAGCAGTTGTGCCGTTATCTTCATCACCCGGGAATCCGTCGTCTTCTGCAGAAAAGGCTTCCTTACAAAGCTTTTCAACCC
>CAVHYZ010000112.1:621-4551 GCA_963640495.1 Acutalibacteraceae bacterium | reverse complement strand
GTCGCTTTTTTCTATCTTTTTTTGATTTCAGTCTCACATCAATTGTAACTCTACAGTAAAAGTTGCTGCCTTTTTATTTTATGCTTGTACATTCATATTTTTTATGATAATATTACCATGAGAAATTTTTTGATTGGAGAAATATGTATGTATAATTTTACACCGGTGCTTCAATATAAAGCGAACGGACATGTTATAAATAATTCATCCTATCAAAATGATGACTACTCCCTCAACATATCCGTTACCGATAATGAGGTAAAAGTAGTCTTGCTTCCCAAAAAGGAAATAGAACTTATTTCTTTCAAAATGGCATCAAAACGCCCTATGGAGCAAGATGAAGTATTCTTTATAAACGGCTTTCAGTCTTGGTCAACATCTTATGAAGTGCATAGAGGCGAAAAAATTAAAGGAGTAACGCCACTTTCAAAAATCAGTAAATTTACTCACCATTTAGCCACTATGTTCGGCGATTATGAAATTTTTGATGATTATGACACTGAGGGTAGATTTCATTCAAACACCTACACTTATTTCCGTAAAGAGAATAAAATTGAGCTTTTCGGCTCAATGAACGAAAAAACGGGTTACACATTTTTTGCGGTCAACAATAATGATGATAGTTTTGACATTGTTAAAGATGTTGATGGTGTTTACGCAGATGCTGAATATGAGCTTTTGAATGTAAAAATAGTAAAAGGTTCTTATGATGACGCTTTTGATGAATATTTTTCATCTATGAATCTTCGTAAATCTCATATTGACCATTTGTCCGGATATACATCATGGTATAATTATTTTCAAAAAATTGATGAAAATATTATTATTCGTGATCTTAACGGGCTTGATAAAGTTAAAGACAGCGTATCAATTTTTCAAATAGATGATGGCTTTGAATCTGCCGTTGGCGATTGGCTTATACCGGATTCAAAAAAATTCCCCAAAGGGATGAAATATATTGCCGATGAGGTTCATAAAAAAGGCTATCTTGCAGGTGTTTGGCTTGCTCCCTTTTCTGCTCAAAGGAATTCAAAGGTAGTAAAAGAGCATCCGGACTGGCTTATAAAAGACAGTAGCGGCAAACCTGAATGGGGCTGTATTTCTTGGGGCGGAGCCTATACTTTGGATATTTATAATCCGGAAGCAAGAGAATATATAAAGCACTTTTTCCATGTTATACTTCGTGAATGGGGCTATGATATGGTAAAATTGGATTTCCTTTATTCCCAGTCAATTCACCCACGAAACGGCAAATCCAGAGGTCAAATAATGTGTGAAGGCTTGGAATTTTTGCGTGAATGTGTTGGGGATGATAAGCTCTTCCTTGGCTGTGGTGTGCCCCTCGGCGCAACCTTCGGAGTGGTTGATGCTTGCCGCATTTCCTGCGACGTAGACCTTAATTACAACGGTAAAATTTACAACACCTTAAATATTACCCGTGAAGTTCCCTCAGCACAAAATGCAATAAACAATTCCATTTTCCGTCGCCATCTTAACGGCAGAGTGTTTTGCAATGACCCGGATGTATTTTTCTTAAGAGACAATAATCTTAAATTTACGCCTGAGCAAAAATATCTGCTTGGTAAAATAAATAATCTTTTTGGTGATGTTCTTTTTGTTTCCGATAATGCAGGCGATTACGGTGAAAAAGAAATAGATCTTGTTACCGAGTTTTTCAAAGAAAACAAAGCGAAAATTTTGTCTGCTTATCGTAAAGATAAAGACATAATAGAAATAAAATACATGGAAAATAACGAAACAAAACAGCTTGTATTTAACATTTCAACAGGTAAAATACTTAAATGAAGGTAATTATATGCGTATAGTAGTTAAAGTAGGCACATCCACTCTTACACATTCAACAGGACGCACAAATATAAGGCGTGTTGCCACTCTTTGCAGAGTGCTCAGTGATCTTAAAAATGCCGGCAATGAGGTTGTGCTTGTAAGCTCAGGAGCCATAGGAATGGGCGTAGGTAAATTAAATCTTACGGAGAAGCCAAAGGATATTCCCACAAAGCAGGCTTGTGCCGCAATAGGTCAAAGTGAGCTTATGTATGTTTATGATGATGAATTTTCAAAATATAATCATACTGCCGCCCAAATTCTTATCACGAGTGCCGATATAAAAAACGAAAAAAATCATAATAATTTCAAAAATACAATTACACGGCTTCTTGAATTGGGGGTTATACCCATAATCAACGAAAATGATACTATTTCCACCGATGAAATTGCAATAGGTGATAATGACACTCTCGGAGCTGTTGTTGCTGTTAGTATAGGGGCGGATTTAGTGATAATTTTATCCGATATAAACGGGCTTTATGATAAAGACCCACATAAATTTTCAAATGCTAAACTTATTTCAGAGGTTACTGAAATTACATCTGAAATTACTGTTCTCGGTGGTAGTAAAGGTTCAGGTCTTGCCACAGGTGGTATGCACACCAAAATTCAAGCAGCTAAAATTGCCACCGAAAAGGGCATTGATGTAGTTATTGCCAACGGCAGCAATCCCGAATGTCTTTATGATATAGCCGATGGTAAACAGGTTGGTACAAGATTTTATGCACGGAAGTGATATTATGACTACAGCCGAAATATTTGAAAGAGCGGCAAAGGCAAAGAATCAAGTTAAAAGCCTTTCCGAGAAAGAAAAAAATAACGCCATAGAATTTATGGCAAAATCCCTTGAAAACAGCATAGATATTATTTTGTCCGAGAATAAAACGGATATTGAAAACGCAAGGGGTAAAATCAGCAATGTTATGCTTGACCGCCTTGCACTCAGCGAAAGCAGAATTAAAGCCATGGCTCAGGGTATGCGTGAAGTTGCTCTTTTACCGGATCCTAACGGCAGAGTGCTTAAGCATATTGAACGCCCTAATGGACTTATTATTGAGAAAACAGCTGTTCCCATGGGTGTTATAGGAATTATTTACGAAAGCAGACCGAATGTTACTTCTGATGCGGCAGTCCTTTGCTTCAAAAGTTCAAATGTTTGCATATTAAGAGGTGGCAAAGAGGCGTATCACACCTCAAAAGCAATTACGGATGCTTTAAGAAAGGGCCTTGAAAAAGCAGGTATCACCCCCGATGCAATTCAGCTTGTTGATGATACTACCAGAAACAGCGCAAACGAAATGATGACGGCAAAAGGTTATATTGATTTGCTTATTCCGAGGGGTGGAAAAGGCCTTATTAAAGCCTGTGTTGAGAATGCAACGGTGCCGTGTATTGAAACAGGTACGGGAATTTGCCATATTTATGTTGAAAAATCAGCAGATGTTGATATGGCCGTTAATATAGTGGATAATGCCAAAACTTCACGCCCATCCGTTTGTAATGCCTGTGAAGTGTGTGTGGTTGATAAAGAAATTGCTCCTGCATTTCTTCCGAAACTCTACGAAAAACTTACCGCAAACAGAGAACACCCCGTAAAATTTATTGTGGATGAAAATGCCGGTGAATACATTAAGGGTGAAAAAGCCGGTGATGATGCTTTTGACACAGAATATCTTGATTATATTATTGCAGTTAAAATCGTAAACAATACAGAAGAAGCAGTTGAGCATATTTTGAAGCACTCAACACATCACAGTGAGGCTGTAATCACAAATGATATGGAAAAAGCGGAGTATTTTATAAATAAAACAGATAGTGCTGCCGTTTACGTAAATGCCTCCACAAGATTTACCGATGGCGGAGAGTTCGGGCTCGGATGTGAAATGGGCATTTCCACTCAAAAAATGCACGCAAGAGGGCCTATGGGCCTTGAAGAATTGATGACCTATCACTATGTTATTAAAGGAAATGGGCAGGTGAGATAAATGTTTGATTTTGGACTTATCGGGGCAGGTAATATGGGCTCAGCCCTTGCCAAAGCCGTTTGCAAAAAATCATCCTCTGTTATTGTTTGCGATAACA
>CAVHYZ010000112.1:0-611 GCA_963640495.1 Acutalibacteraceae bacterium | reverse complement strand
GATTTATACTTGTCACCATGGCGGCAGGCACGGCAATAGAAAAAATAATATCTTTTGTCGGTGTTGATGTTCCTGTTATAAGAATTATGCCTAATGTAGCTTGCAGCGTAGGTGTGGGAATGACTCTTGTGGCAAAAAATGAAAAAGTTACGGATGAAGAATATAACTTCTTTATTGATTCTATGTCCGAGTCCGGTAAGCTGGATAAAATAGAAGAAAGTCAAATAGATAATTATTCCATCGTTACCGGCTGCGGCCCGGCTTACACTTACTTAATGATTGAGGCACTTGCGGATGGGCAGGTAGCTATCGGTGTTCCGAGGGATAAGGCATATCTTTACGCTGCTCAAATGATTGAGGGTGCCGCAAAGCTGATGATAGAAAGTGGTAAAATCCCCGCAGAGCTTAAAGATTCCGTTTGCAGCCCGGCAGGTACAACCATAGAAGGCGTTAAAGCTCTTGAAAATGGAGCTTTCAGAGCAGATTTAATAAATGCTGTTGAGGCTTCTTATAAGAGAACAAAAGAATTGAACAAATAAATCGTAACATTTAATCAATTATATTTTGCGGCTATTTGTCAAATGTAGGAGAAAGAAAGCAATTAAATGCAG
>CAVHYZ010000111.1:0-4561 GCA_963640495.1 Acutalibacteraceae bacterium | reverse complement strand
ATTTTATTATGAAATATCTTTAGAGAAAAATGCTCTGAAATAGTAGATATTTTCAAATTATTGTGGAAATATGAACCTGTATAAATATGCTATCTCAGCATTAAAAATATTAATTTATGGGTTTTATTTTTTATGTGATGTATAGCAGTCAAAAGCGGTTATGGGTTAGTCTTCGCTTGCAAAGAAAAAAATTTTGCGTAGCAAAATAAAAGCCTCTCCTGTGTAAGGAAAAGTGGCAAGGCGAAGCCTTGACGGAGAGGTTGTTTATATAATTGTCCCAAAGAAACAATCAAATTTGGCCCCTTTTTGTAAAGAGGGCTGTCGGCGACAGCAGACTGGGGGATTGACCGTTTTCAGAGCAAACAAATATCAATGAAAACGATAAAACAGTTAAAAAGCGAAAAATTTAAATCTCACTAAATAAGAGCAGACAGCTCCCTTTCACAGGGGAGCTGTCGCCGTATAATGAGCGAAAGCGATAGTCTCACGAGACTTGACCTCGCCCGACTTGGGGATCAACAACATCATCGTTGCGAAACAATTCGAAAATACCAAATGAAAGAAAGCTACAGTTTCATTTGTTTCAACAATATTTTTATATATTGATTTGCAATATTCATAATTATATAGTATATTATTACATATAATTACAGAAAAGGTAGTCAGAATGAAAAAACTTATTTCAATTATTTTAATATTGTCACTCTTAATAGGTATTTTTTGCGCATGCGGGAAAGAAGATTCCGATGATGATAATTTGAACGCAGGTGGGGAATCTACTGTCAGTACCGGCAACTTAAAACTTTCCTATTCCCGTTCGGATTCATTAAATCCTTTTAATTGCAAAACCGTTATCAATCTTCAAATTGCCGGCCTTATTTATGACAGTCTTTTTAAACTTGACAGTGCCTATGAGCCGCAGCCCTCTATAGCAAAATCTTCCATAATAAGTGGCAGAACGATAAATGTTACTCTTGATGATGTGCTGTTTAGTGACGGCTCATCTCTTACAGCTGATGATGTCGTTTATTCATATAATATTGCAAAGGAATCCAATAATTATTCTTCTTCGCTTAGTAACTTTAAGAGTGTAAGTGTTTCTTCATCAAATATGCTTATGTTTGTGCTTGAAAAGGCAGATCCTTATGCCGTTTCATGCCTTAATTTTCCGATAATTAAATCCGGCTCATTTTCGGATACAGAGGAAGAAGAAAAATATCCCATTGGCTCTGGAAGATATATGCTTGCAAGCGATGGGGATGATAAATACCTTATCGTAAACACAAATAAATCCGCTTTTAACCCTGCAATTAAAACAATTTATCTTGAGCCTGTTCATGATAGTGATTCTGCCGAAAGTAGTATTGTTATTGGCAATACAGCATTTTTCTATAATGATTTAAGTGATGGCACATATAGCAGAATAAATGCAAACTCTAAAGACCTTGGAATTAACAATCTTGTATATCTTGGTTTTAATTCAAACTGCCCGTTTTTTGAGGATAGTAATATAAGGCAGGCTTTAAGCCTTGCAATAGACAGAGCTTCAATTTGCACAGGCGCTTTCAGCAACCATGCAAGAGCATCTGTTTTGCCCTTTAATCCGGAATGGTATGCTTTAAAATCTTACACTTCCGCAAATGATTATAACCCTGAAAAGGCAAAGACTTTAGTAGAAGAAAGTGAAATTGATACCGAAAGCCGAGAGCTTACATTACTTTATAACAAAGAAAATGAGTTTAAAGCCGAGGCGGCAAAGAATATTGAAGAATGCCTTGAAAAGCTTGGATTTATTGTAAGGCTCAGCGGTGTTGAATCACAGTATTTTCAAAGTGAAGTTGAAAACGGAAATTATGATTTATATTTGGGGGAAGTGAAAATGCCCTTCAACATGGATCTTGAGGCACTTTTTACCGGTGATTCTTCTTATGGCTATGCCTCTGTTTCTCAAAGTGCCGAAAAGTATAATGATTTTCTGTCTGATAATTGCGAAATTATGGACTTTATAAACACTTTTAATAGCGATACACCACTTATTCCGATATGTTTTCGCAATGCTGTTGTATCTTATACCAATGCAATTTCCGGAGATTTTAATTGCTCCGAGGCAGATGTTTACTATGATATTGAAACTTGGAGTATTAAATAATGGATATGTTCAGTAGTATTTCCACTCTTAAAGGTGTTGGATATAAAAAAACTGAATTATTTAATAAAATCGGCATTTTTACAATTTATGATTTGCTGATGGATTTTCCACGGGATTATGAAGATTGGAGTCAAATTTATACAATTAGAAATGCACCTCTTAATGTTAATGTCTGTGTAAAAGCCTATGTAGGTTCTGTGCCGAGAGTTAACAATATCAGAAAGGGACTAACAGCTTATAAAATTGACGCAACAGACGGCGAATCCTTTATGGATATTACTTTTTTTAATAATAAATATGCAGCTGAAGCGTTAAAATACGGCGAAGAATATATTTTTTATGGTAAAATTACTACTTTTGGCAGTAATTTTAAGTCTATGACAAATCCACGCTTTTCATCTGTATCATCAGATGCAAATTCTTTGAAGCCTATATATTCACAGTCAGCCGATTTAACAAGTAATACAATTGAAAAAACAGTAAAAACTGCCTTTGAATCATGTTATTATTTTGTTGAATGCCTTCCGGATGATATAAGAAATAGTTATTGTTTAATGTCATTTTATGATGCTCTTAATAATATTCATTTTCCTAAGTCTGTAGATTTACTCGAGGAGGCAAGGCGTAGATTTATTTTTGAGGAGTTATTTACACTTCAAATAGGACTATCAAGGTTGAAATTAAAAGCAAAACATGCCACATCTTCTGTAATGCCCTATGATTATACAGGCGATTTTATTTCTTCTTTGCCTTTTGAATTAACAGGTGCTCAAAAAAGAGCAATAGCAGAGTGCTGCAAAGATATGTCTTCGGGACTGCCGATGAACAGACTTTTACAGGGAGATGTAGGCTCCGGTAAAACTGCCGTCAGTGCCGCACTTATTTATAATTGTAT
This sequence comes from Acutalibacteraceae bacterium, assembly GCA_963640495.1. Lineage (GTDB taxonomy): Bacteria > Bacillota > Clostridia > Oscillospirales > Acutalibacteraceae > CAG-177. The sequence goes on along the minus strand of CAVHYZ010000111.1, from coordinate 1,517 downwards.
TAAAAATGGTTTTCAAGCTGCTCTTATGGCTCCTACCGAGGTGCTTGCAACTCAGCATTATAAATCATTTTTTAATTTTTTCAAAAATACAGATATTCGTGTAGAGCTTTTAACAGGTTCCACACCTTTAAAAAATAAACGCATAATTAAAGAACAATTATCAAATGGTGAAATTGATTTGATCATAGGCACTCATGCGATTATTCAAGATGATGTTATTTTCAAAAATCTTGGTTTTGCCGTTACAGATGAACAACATCGTTTTGGGGTAAATCAAAGGGGACTGCTTAACGCTAAAGGAACTAATCCTCATGTGCTCGTTATGTCTGCAACCCCCATTCCCCGCACATTGTCCTTTATCATTTACGGAGATTTGGATTTAAGTATACTTGATGAAATGCCATCGGGTAGGCAAAAAACAGATACATTTCTTGTTGATAATTCTATTAGAGAAAGAGCCTATGGATATGTAAAAAAACATCTTCTTGCAGGGAAACAAGGATATATAGTTTGCCCCCTTGTGGATGAAGATGAAGAAAATCCGGATTCCGATATGATATCATCTACAAAATTGTTCAAAGATTTATCCGAGGGCTTCTTTAAGGGATTTAAATTAGGCCTTTTATATGGCAAGATGAAACCTGCTGATAAAAAATCTGTTATGGAATCTTTTGCAACTGGCCAAATAGATTTGCTTATTTCCACAACGGTTATTGAAGTTGGGGTAGATGTGCCTAACGCAGTTATTATGGTTATAGAAAATGCAGAAATGTTTGGCTTATCTCAGCTTCATCAGTTAAGGGGTAGGGTAGGCAGAGGCTCCGATAAATCCACTTGTATTTTAATTTCTAATGATAAAAATGAAAAAACGGCCGAAAGGCTTAAAATAATGACTTCCACCACAGATGGTTTCAAAATAGCAGATGAAGATTTAAAACTTCGTGGCCCCGGAGATATTTTCGGATCAAGGCAACATGGCTTGCCCTCTTTCAAAATGGCTAATTTTATTACTGATGGCGAGATAATAAGAGAAACACATTTGGCAGCTGAAGAATTATTAAAAAATAACCCCACCCTTGAGGGTGAGGTGTACGATAATCTTAAAAAGAGTGTTAACAGACTTTTTTCAAAAAGAATTACTTTAAGTTGATATTTGCTTTTAGCTCATTTAATTCTTCTTTGGTGTATTGTATCATTCTGTATTGAGTGCCGCTTTCATTAACCATTGTTATCGGAATGTCTGGAATAATGGAGTGTAAACCGTAAATAAACGGGCTGCCTTTATCCTTCGGAAAGCCTCTGATTATTTCTGTTGCGTTAAATCTTTTTGCCGCAACAGCTGCGGTAATAAAAGGTTCATTATTAACATATAAATTCATTTCCGCATTCAATGTGTCAACATAGTCATAAAGTTCTTTTAGTGTGTTAGTCGTTTTTTCATCAAATTTATTTATTATAGATATTACTTTTAATTTTTGATTATTTTTTTCGGCTATTTCGTAGCCTGCTTCAATAAG
>CAVHYZ010000110.1:482-4682 GCA_963640495.1 Acutalibacteraceae bacterium | reverse complement strand
ATAACGGAAAATATGACGAAATAGAAAAAATGTCAATTCCCATGCTGGATAGAGTTTGTTGGTATGGCGACGGAATTTATGATGCAACTTATGCTCATAATCATAAAATATTTGATATTGATAATCACTTAACAAGATTTTTCAGAAGCGCAAAACTTTTAGATATAAATATTCCGGTTGAACGACCTGAACTTGAGAAAATTCTCAAAGAACTTGTCCTTAAGCTTGATAGCCCTGATCAATTTGTTTATATGCAATGCACAAGAGGTAGCGGCATTAGAAATCATGTTTATGAAGAAAATTCAGTTGGAAATCTTTGGATAACCCTTGTTCCCGAAACAGTTGAAGATACATATAAACCGGTTGATGTTATTACTTACGAAGATAAAAGGTTTTATTATTGTAATTGCAAAACATTAAATTTAATTCCTTCTGTTTTGGCTGCAACGGCAGCTAACAGAGCAGGTTGCCATGAGGCAGTTTTTCACAGAGGAGAAATTGTAACAGAGTGCGCCCATTCCAATGTTTCAATATTCAAAGGCGGCAAAGTAATTACACATCAGCTTGATGATATGGTTTTACCCGGTACTGCAAGAATCAGACTTCTTGCTTTTGCAAAAAAGCTGGGGTATGAAACCGAAGAAAGAGATTATACACTTGATGAGCTAATGAATGCCGATGAAATAATCGTTCATTCAACAGGATCGTTTTGCATTCCTGTTAAAACCGTTGACGGCAAGCCTGTTGGCGGCAAAGCACCGGAAATGCTTAAAAAAATCCAAGATGCACTCGTTGCAGATTTTGAGGAACAATGCAAAGCAGAATAATATTTGAGGCAGATAAAATGAATTACAGAACATACGCAGCCATTGATTTGGATGCTGTTGAATTTAATTACAAAAATATAAGAGAGAAAGTTCCCGCTAATGTTAAATTACTTGGGGTTATAAAAGCAGATGCTTATGGCCACGGGGCTGTTGAAATTGCAAAATTTTTAGAAAATAAATATGATTTTTTCGGCGTAGCTTGCATAGAAGAAGCTAATGAGTTGGTAAGTGCAAATATCAGCACCCCAATTCTTATTTTAGGCACCGTATTTCCTTGGAATTATGAAGCAGTTGTTGAGAATAATATAAGAATACCTGTTTACACCTTTGAAGAGGCAAAAGCCTTATCCGATGAAGCAGTAAAAAAGAATAAAACGGTACCTTTTCATTTTTGCCTTGATACAGGCATGAGCAGAATCGGTTTTCAGGCAACAGACGAAAGCGTTGAGCTTTGCAAAAAAATTGTAAAACTTCCGAATATTTACGCAGAAGGTATTTTTTCACATTTTGCAACTGCCGATGAGGCTGATTTATCAAAAGCAAGCAAGCAAAAAGAAGTATTCAAAAAATTTTGCAATTCCCTTGAAAAGGAGGGGATTGACTTACCGATAAAGCATATAAGCAATAGTGCCGGCATAATAAATTTTGATGAATATTTTGATATGTGCAGGGTTGGTATTATTCAATATGGCTTGTATCCTTCCGATGATGTGGACAAATCTATAATCAAGATTAAACCCACAATGAGCTGGCACACCAAAATTTCTTTTATTAAAGCTCTTGAAAAAGGAAGAGAAATTTCATACGGTGGCACTTTCACCACTGAAAAAGAAACAAAAGTTGCGACAATCCCCGTGGGCTATGCAGACGGATACCCAAGGTGCTTATCTAATAATGGTAAAGTTATAATTAACGGCAAATATGCAAACATCATAGGCAGGGTCTGCATGGATCAGCTTATGGTTGATGTCACCGATATTAACTGTGAAATCGGTGATGATGTTGTGCTTATCGGAAAGCAGGGAAATGCCGAGCTTACAATGGAAGAAGTGGGAAATTCTGCCTATTCCTTCAATTATGAGCTCTCTTGTCGTATTTCAAGGCGTATTCCGAGGGCTTACTTCAAAAATAATGAGCCAATTAGAATCGTTGATTATTTAACAAATTATTGACACATATTTTGATAAATGTTATTATATATATAAAAGCAAGAAGGATTTTATTAAATTAAGTTATAATTCTGAGTTGCTTAATAAATTTTTAGGAGGAAATGATTTTGAAAGAAGCAAAAGCATTAGCATTTGTCAATGCATATGGTGTTCTTGGTACCCTCGAAAATCTTTGCGAACTTGATAGCAACGCAAAGGCAATATGCAAGGGCCTTAAAGAGCCTGTTTCACTCTGCTTCGATGTTAAGAACGGCCCTTGTGTCACTCTTAATTTTTCGGCAGATGGATGCAAACTCACTGAAGGTGAAAAAGGATGCACTTGCAAGATGGCGTTCTCATCACCCGAAAAATTTAACGACCTCATTGATAATTCTAAGCCCGGTGTTCCCGTAAAAGGCGTTGCTCAGGTGCTTAAATTCCTTCTCGGACCATTCACTAAACTTACGGATATTCTCACCAAATATCTCAGGCCCTCTGAAGAGGATCTTAAAAACAGACAGTTTTTCGAAACTTCAACAATTCTTACAATGTACACAATAGCAGGTGCTATTTGTGCGCTTGGCAATAACGATTCTATCAGTATGCTTTCAGCATCTTATATCGTTGACGGCGAAATTTCCATGGGAATTACCGATGCCGTTTATGTTACGCTGGTTTCCAGAAATCATCGCCTTTCGCTCGTTAAACAAAAGAGTAAAAATCCAAGAGCTATTATGGAGTTTAAAACCATTGACCTTGCTTACGGACTTTTCAACGGTACCGCTTCAACTATAGGTGAGCTTTGCGCAGGCAATATCTACATGAGCGGTATGTGCAATATGCTTGATAATATTAACAGAATTCTTGACAGAGTTGCTGTATATCTTGGCTAAGGAGGAAATAGAATTATGAGTAAGTATCCAGAATATACACACGAAAAATCAAAAGAATGGTTTGGCCGTGCACTTAATGCTATTCCCTCAGGTATCTACGGTCACCTTGGCCCCTCAGAAGGCCTTTGGCTTCCTATTACAAAGTGGCCCCTCATGGGAGACCATGCAAAAGGTACATATTTTTGGGATGTAGACGGTAATAAATATCTTGACTTTATGTGCGCTTATGGCCCCAATGTTCTCGGTTATTGTGACGATGATGTTGATGCAGCAGCTATGGAACAGCTTAAAATCGGTAACTGCACCACTTCTCCTTCATATAAGATGGTAGAGTGTGCAGAAATGCTCGTAGATACAGTTGCATCGGCAGATTGGGCTTTCTTTATGAAGAACGGTTCAGATGCTACAACGTTCTCTGTTATGTGTGCGCGTGCACATACTGGCAAAAAGAAGATTATGTTCTTCAAAGGCTATTACCACGGTGATTTCCAGTGGGCACAAAAAGCTGATTATCCTGGCATTTTACCAGAAGATGTTTGTAATAATATAGTCGTTCCTTGGTTTGATCTTGACGCCATGCAAAGGGCTTATGATGAGTGTGGCGGAGATGTTGCCGGCCTTATTGCTCAGCCTTATGATCACGGTAATTTCTTTGATAATAAGTGTGCCACAAAAGAGCAGTGGCAAGCTGTTCGCAAGTTCTGCGACGACCACGGTATGGTACTTATATTTGATGATGTTAGAACAGGTTTTAGACTTGATATAGCTGGTTCAGACCATTACTATGGCATTAAGGCAGACCTTATTTGCTTCTGCAAAGCTCTTGCTAATGGTTATAATATGTCCGCTTGTTGCGGTCAGGAACATATGAAGACTACCGCTTCATCAGTTGTTTATACAGGTTCATATTGGATGAGTGCAGAGCCTTTTGCTGCCTGCCTTGCTTGTGTTCCCAAGATGAAGAGATTAAATACTCCCAAGATGTTCCGTGAAATGGGCACAAAACTTACAGATGGCTTTAAGGCTGCAGGTAAAGAGCACGGATTTGACCTTGTTGTCAGCGGTGAACCTGCTCTCTTCTATCTCAGAATTGCAAATGATGATAGCCTTATGCTTCATCAGGAGTGGATTGCAGAGTGCGTAAGCAGAGGCTTGTTCCTTGCTTCTCACCATAACCACTTTATGAATGCAGCTGTTACAGATGAAGATATCGCTCTTGCAATTGATATTGCTGAGGATGCATTCGGCGTTGTTGCAGCAAGACATCCGGAGCTTGGCCTTAAATAATTGAATATCATAGATTTTCATAATTTAAGCCTCTTGCATTTTTGC
>CAVHYZ010000110.1:0-472 GCA_963640495.1 Acutalibacteraceae bacterium | reverse complement strand
AGCATAGGTTGAATAATTTGCTTAATTATAAGCTGGTAGTTTTTTCATTATCATCTGTTTCAGTTTTATTTTGAGGCATATCTTTTTTATCAAAATTATTAAACCCATTAAAGTTGCTAAAGCCGGAAGATGAATTTTCACTGTATTCTTCAACTGTAACAGAAGTTTCGCTGTCATTAACTTTTATCGTGTATATTTCACCTACTTTTAAATCGCTGCTACTGAATACAACAGAACTAAATGATTTTGCAGCTGTATAACTGAATATTTCATTTCCGTTATTATCGATAATTGAAACCACTGAATTTGCACTTGCCTTCTCATTTAGAGTAGTAATAAATGAGTAAGGCATTCCTTGATTTAATGGTTAGAGAAGATACTGATAGCGGTTATCCATACTCTACTAAAGAATATCGTGATATGTTCCGTCACACCTTATGGATGGTTCCGGGTGTTAAAGAAGCTCAGGCTT
>CAVHYZ010000109.1:0-4771 GCA_963640495.1 Acutalibacteraceae bacterium | reverse complement strand
GTTGTTAGTTTTTGAAAGCAAGAGCTTTGAAGCAAAATTATTCATAAAAGAATTCATTTCTTTTGTGGGTGCAAGAATTATAACAGGACTTATGGAAACTTTCTTTCCAACATGGCTTGTTAAGATGGGCCTTGACCAAACAATATTCGGAGTAAAAGGTCTGCTTGCAAAGATTGTTGTTGCCATTGTAATTATTATTCTTAATTATATTTTCTCAAAACTTATAGCATTTAAAAAACCGAGAAAAAATAATTGAGAATCTTAAATTTGTAATTTTTCCAAAGGAGGAATATATATGCAAAAGTACATGAAATTTAAAGAAATCCTTGCCTATTCATTAGGACTTTTCGGATTTCAGGCAATCGTAGGTCTGCTTAATTCATATCAAGCGGAATTTTACGGCTCTGTAATGGGTGCAAGCCTTGCCGTTGTGGGTATTATCATCCTTGTTGCAAAAGTAGTATCCGCAATTTTTGACCCTATTATCGGCAATAAGATTGAAAGCACCAACAGCAAGCTCGGCAAATTTAAACCATTTATTATTGCATCAATCCCCATCCTATTAGTTTTTACAGGAGTAGTTTTCCTTGACATTAAGGCACTTCATTATGAAAATACCGGTAATATGCTTTATGTCTACATATTTATTACATTCCTCATTTGGTGCCTTGGTATGACACTCGCAGATGTTCCCACACAGGGAATTGCTTCTGTGCTTACACCTAACCCCACAGAAAGAACAAATGTTGTTTCCATCGCAAATACAGCAAAACAAATCGGATTTTCAGCTTGCGCAGTAGTTGTGCCGGTTATTTGCCTGATAGTTCCCGGTGGTTCACAGGTTTTCGGGTATGAAGGCGAACAAGACAGCCCAATGATTAACACAGAATATTTCTGGACAGGTATTGCAACCGCTCTTTTCGGATGCGTTCTTCTCTCTTTAATTGTATTTTGGAACAAAGAGAGAGTTCCGTACTCTACAAGCGAAAAAACAACTTTTAAGGATATGTTTGCTGCAATAAAAGGCAACAAGCCTCTTATTCTTGTTATAGTTTCTTACTTCCTCGGATTTGGTCGTCAAATGGCAATGGGTATTCAGGTTCAAACCTCCAACGCCCTTCTCGGCAGCCAAAACTATGTTATAATTCTTGGGATTACAACCGCTATCGGTTCAATGATTTCTATGGCAATAACGCCTTTGCTCATTAAAAAGATGGGTGAAAAGAAAACATATCTTGCAATGTCGATATATGGCTTTGCAATCTCAATTTTAGCTTATGTTGTATTTGCTTATATAACACAGGCTGCCGTTGTTCTTTATATTTTTCTATTTCTTATCGGTCTTCAATTCGGTGCAGTTACACTTATGCCCATGATTATGACTGCCGATTGCGTAGACTATTACGAATATGAAACAGGCAAGAGAACAGAAGGCCCTGTTTATGCTCTTCTTTCACTTACAATCAAAATTTGCCTTGCACTCGGTACAGCTCTCGGTCTTATATTTGTACAAAAAAGCGGATATGTGGCTGATATTGCAAGCATTACAGACACGGCAGAACTTTTCAAAACTCAAAAAATTATTTTCTTTGCTTATACTGCAATGCCGGGCATTCTTGCTTTACTGTCAACAATTCCTATGTTTAAATATGATATATGCGGTGAAAAGAAAGCAAAAATTGCCGCAGAACTTCAAGCTCGCAGAGAAGCGACCGGTAAATCAGTCAAATAAAAAACTACATGCTTTGTTATTAAAGGAGAGTTTATGATTTCCATTGTTGATTACGAAAAACATATTGCAGAAACAAGAGATGAAAGAATGAAATGGTGGCGTGAAGCCCGTTTCGGTATGTTCGTTCATTATGGTCTTTACTCACAAATCGGCAGAAACGAATGGGTTATGGCATGCGAAAACATTCCACCGAAAGAGTATGAAAAATATGCGGATACCTTTGCTCCGAAGCAAGGTTGCTGCAGAGAATGGGCTGCACTTGCAAAAAAAGCCGGCTGCAAATACATGGTTCTTACAACAAGACATCACGAAGGATTCAGCCTTTGGGATTCTAAAGCTAATCCATATAACTCCGTAAATTTCGGCCCACACAGAGATATTGTTAAAGAATTTGTTGAGGCTTGCCGTGAATATGGCTTAAAAATTGGATTTTATACTTCCTGCATGGATTGGCATCATCTCGATGGAGGAATTGCCGCTTTTGACACAGAAGCAAGACTCCGTTTCACAAATTACCTGAAAGAGCTTAACACAGAGCTTCTCACACAATATGGTAAAATTGATATTCTTTGGTATGATGTTCCCTCACCTATGGAAAGCTGGGAAGGCTGGGATTCACTTGCAAGAAACGAATATCTTCGTTCCCTGCAACCCGATATTATAATCAATGACAGAAGTCAACTTCCGGAAGATTTCGGCACGCCGGAAGAAATCATTCGACCTACCAACAGAGATTGGGAAGCATGCATGACCTTTAACGGCATAAGCTGGGGATATATTGATGAAGCTCAAACAATGCCTTATTGCTACACAGCACAACAAATTGCCAAAATGCTTCAGACTTGCTGTGAAAAAGGTGGTAATTTGCTTTTAAATGTAGGCCCACGCCCTGACGGTTCAATACCCGGTGATGCTATTGAGCCTATGACAAAAATCGGTGATTGGCTTAAAGCCAACGGTGAAGCAGTTTACGGCTCTCTCAAAAAATTGAGTGATAATCAATACCAATTAAATGCCGTTTCCCGTTCTTCATTCAAAAAAAATACAATTTATATGTGGAACAAAATTTGGAACCCAATAAACGGTGAAATGACGCTTGCGGGTCTTATGACAGAGCCGAAAGCCATTACATTCATGGATGGAACTCCAATTGAATTTGAGGTTAAGGGTGACAGAATTTTTCTTAAAAATCTTCCAAGCGAAAACCCCGACCCGATTTTGGAAATCCCCATTATAAAAGTGATATTTGATACTGTTCCGGAATATAGATTTGCATCTTATTTCCCACAGCTTAACAGAGGACAACAAAGGCCTATAGTTTACAGATAACGGAGTTATTTATGTATATTGTAACAAGCAAGCAAATGTATGCTGCCGAATCTAACGCAGTAAGAAGAGGCACTACTTTTTCCGAACTTATGGAAAGAGCAGGTTATGCCTGTGCCAAAATAATATATGACTCTTATTGCAATAAAAAAGCTAAAACAAAAGTGCTTATTATCTGCGGCAAGGGTAAAAACGGCGGTGACGGATTTGTTATTGCCCGTGCACTTTGGGAAAAAGCCTGCGATGTTACTGTGCTGTTAGCCTACGGCGAGCCAAAAGACGGAGATTCCCTTGAAAATTACAATTTACTTGACAGTGCAGGAATACCCGTGCGCAAATATAACGGCAGTGTAGCGGGAATTATGGATTTACTTAAATTAAATGAGATTTTTGTGGATGCGGTTTTCGGCACAGGTTTCAGAGGGAAACTGGAAGATGATCTGTCTTTGCTTGCAAAAACCGTTAATGCCTTAGGTCACACTCTTGTAAGTATAGATGTACCATCAGGTGCAAACTGTGACACTGCAAGCACAGAGGGCGAACTATTTATGCCGGATTTGACTATTGCAATTTCAGCGCTTAAACCTATTCATGTGATTAAGCCGGCAAATACTATTTGTGGTAAAGTTAAAATTGCGGATATAGGAATTGAGCCGGGCGACTTTGAAACGAAAGAAATTTCGCCATGCTATACACTCAAAGCGAATGAAATAAAAAAAATGCTCCCCATTAGAAAACCCGTTTCAAACAAGGGAACATACGGCCATGCTTTATGCGTTTGCGGCAGTATGAAAATGCCGGGAGCCGCCTGTATGAGCGTTAAGGGAGCTTTAAGAACAGGTGCAGGCCTTGTTACAGCTGCTTTTCCGAGAAGTGTGTATTCGGCTATAACATCAAAACTTACAGAATGTTTGCTTTTACCCACAGAAGAAAATTTTGAAGGCACATTTGCTTTTTCTGCCGTTTCTGCCATAAATGAGGTGGCAAAGAAATGTAATGCAGCTTTAATAGGCTGTGGTATCGGCTTTAATCAAGACACGGCAAGAGTTACGGAAAAGTTCTTAAAAGGAATTTCAATTCCCGTTGTAATTGATGCAGACGGATTGAATATTCTAAGCAGAAATATTGATTTGCTAAAAGATATACTCGCTCCCGTTGTGCTTACCCCTCACCCCGGTGAAATGAGCAGGCTGACAGAAAAGAGTGTAAAAGATATTGTTTCAAATCCCATTGAAATTTGCAGAGATTTTGCAGCAAAATATAACTGCGTTGTTGTATTAAAGGTTGCAAACACAGTTGTGTGCGATTGCGGTAAAGCACCAATCTACATAAACACTACCGGAAATTCCGGCCTTTCAAAAGGCGGCAGCGGTGATTTACTTGCGGGTATGATTGTTTCTCTTATCGCACAAGGAATGGAGCCTTATGAGGCAGCTGTTGCAGCTGTATTTATGCACGGCGATGCAGCAGACGAACTTGCGAAAAAAGCATCTATGCGAGGCATGCTTGCCACAGATTTAATTGATTATCTACCTGCATATTACGGTAAATATGAATAATTAATATTTATGATTTTTAGGAGGTTTATCATGACTAAAAAATTAAAAGCTACATTATCAATGTTCCTTTGTGCCATGATGGTATTATGCTCTGTTGCGGTGGGCGGAATGAATGTATCGGCGGAAAAAAGAACCGATGATATAGCAAAAGATA
>CAVHYZ010000108.1:1344-4796 GCA_963640495.1 Acutalibacteraceae bacterium | reverse complement strand
ATTTAATAAACAAACAATAAACTGATGTTTTTGATTAACAAAAAACAGGCCTGCTAACAAAAAGCAAGCCTGTTTTAACTTTAATAACTTAGGCAATAAAAAGAACGATTAAAGTAGCTAAAAGAGAAAGGACAAAGAAGATAATAGCAAAAGCCTTAGTAATTTTAACAAGCTTTTCTTCAACTGTTCTGCCTTTATTTTTGCCGAGGAATGTTTCTGCACCGCCGGCGATAGCACCAAGACCATCAGCACGGCCTTCTTGCATAAGAACAATAGCTACAAGTATAATAGATGTAATGATTAAAACTACACCAAGAACAATTTCATACCAAGACATAGGTAATTAACCTCCAAATAAATCTAATATTACTATGGAATAATACCACATTAATATTATAAATGCAAGACATTTTTTTATCTTATAGATATTTTTAGAAAACAATCAAAAAGTAATCTGTTCTGCACTGTCATCAGATGAAAGCAAAGCACCTGCAGCAGGCAAATTTTTAGCTCTGAAACGATATACTTTTGAAAATTCACCTTCAGCATAAGGTCTTACATCGAATAGACGTTGGCCTTTTTTTAGAGTGATAATTCCAACGCCTGCTGAATCTTTTGATGATTTAGAATTTATTACTGCCGAATTAATCAAAAGATGACGACCGGCTGAAGATATAAGAACAAGCTCTTTATCTTCAACAAACTGAACAGCTTTAACAAGAGGAGATTTATTAGAATACGCTTTTATAAGCTTCTTCCTTTTTGTCAGTGTTTTGTAAGATGAAAGATCAACTTTAACGCCTTTACCGTTTTCAAAGAAAAACATTATATAGCCTTTATAACTATCGTCTGTAACTGCCATAAAAACAGGTACTTCGCCCTCATCCATCACGAGCTTAGCTGCTACATAATCACCCATTGAGCTTATTTTTGTATCATCAAATGCTGATACAGTTGTTTTATAACATTGGTACAAATTTGTAAAGAAAAGCAATTCTTTATTGTTGGAAGTTTCAATTGTTTCAACTATTTCATCATTTTCTTTCAACTTATGCACGCCGTTCATTCTTGCGGATTGATTGAGTGACTGAGTGGTAACTTTTTTGAAATAACCCTCTTTTGTGAAGAATATCGTAACGGGATAATCAGGTATTTCATCATTTTCTTCAGAAACAGATGCCTCATAAGAATAAGCTATTTCTGTATTACGCTCTTTACCGTATTTTGAAGAAACATTTTTAAGTTCAGTTGCAATAATTTTTTTAACTCTCTTAGGGTTGGCGAGAATATCTTCCCTATCTTTAATTCCCTCTTCGAGCTTTTCAATATCTTGAATTCTTTTAAGTATGTACTCCTTATTTAAGTGCCTGAGTTTGATTTCAGCAACATACTCAGCTTGAATTTTATCAATCTTAAAACCTATCATAAGATTCGGAACAACTTCAACTTCTTCTTCAGTATTTCTGATAATCGAAATGGCCTTATCAATATCGAGAAGTATTTTTTCAAGGCCTCTTAACAAATGAAGCTTTTCTTTTGCTTTATTAAGCTCAAAAGTTGTTCTTCTGCGAATACAATTTGTTCTGAAATCAATCCATTCAAGTAAAATTTCTTTTACACCCATTACTTTTGGATATCCATTAACAAGAACATTGAAATTGCATGAAAACGAATCTTCAAGAGGGGTAGAAGCGTAAAGCTTTTTCATGAGCAAATCAGGGTCTGTGCCTCTTTTTACATCAATTGTAATTTTAAGACCACCTAAATCCGTTTCATCTCTGATATCGCTGATTTCTTTAAATTTACCTTCTTTAACTTTTTCAATAACCTTATCAATTATAGCTTCACTGGTTGTTGATGGTGCAATTTCATAGACCTCTATGCAGCTGTTAGATTTATCATATCTGTATTTTGCTCTTACTTTAAAGCTTCCCCTGCCGGTTTTATAAATTTCATCAATGGTCTCTTTATCATAAAGAAGCAATCCGCCACCTGAAAAATCAGGAGCAAGTAAAGTTTCTGTAACATCTGCATTTTGATTTTTAAGAAGCTCTATTGTTGTATTACAAACTTCGGCAAGATTAAATGAGCAAATTGAGCTTGCCATACCGACGGCAATACCAGTATTTGAATTAACAAGAACAGATGGAAAAGATACAGGCAAAAGTCTCGGCTCTTTCATGGTGTTATCAAAGTTATCAACCATATCAACCGTATCTTTATCAATATCGTTAAAAAGCTCAGTACAGATTTTTTCAAGCTTTGCTTCTGTATATCTTGATGCTGCCCACATCATATCCCTTGAGTATGCTTTACCGAAATTACCCTTTGAATCAACATAAGGGTGTAGCAAAGCATCATACCCTTTTGACAGACGAACCATAGTATCATATATTGCAGCATCGCCATGAGGATTAAGCATCATAACCTGGCCTACGATTTTAGCGGATTTTGCTCTCGGTCCGGTTAAAAGACCCATTTTATACATCATATATAATATCTTTCTGTGTGAGGGCTTAAATCCATCTATTTCAGGAATTGCTCTTGACATAATAACGCTCATAGCGTATGGCATATAGTTGGTTTCAAGAGTGTCAACAATCTTTTGCTCAACAATTTCACCTGCGCCGAAAATATGAGTCTTATTATCAAGCTGTTTTCCGGAATTTATTTTTTCTTTTTTTGATTTATTTGCCATAATTCTCTCCGATTAAGATAAATCAGTATCATCAATATAAAGATGACCAAATTCAGATATATAATCTTTTCTTCCCTGTAAATTGTCACCGAGAAGTAGCTCAAATTTAGCAGCAGTTTCTTCGGCATAAGATGGATCTATTTTTATAAGTCTTCTTGTAGCAGGATTCATGGTGGTTAAGGACATCATATCCGCATCGTTTTCACCAAGGCCTTTGGAGCGCTGGATGATATATTTTTTATTACCAATCTTTTCAAGTACTTCTGCTTTTTCTTTTTCTGTATAGGCAAACCACACCTCATCACCGCAGTTGATTTCGTAAAGGGGTGATTCTGCAATAAACACCTTTCCTTCAATAATAAGTGTCGGCATAAGACGATAAATCATGGTTAAAACAAGTGTTCGTATTTGAAAGCCGTCAACATCAGCATCAGTGCAAATAATTATTTTGCTCCACCTTAGCAAATCAATATTAAATGATACTAGATCTTTACCGGATTTAGGCTTGTTTTTAATTTCAACTCCGCAACCGATTACTTTAAGTAAATCTGTAATAATATCGCTTTTGAAAATACGATCATAATCAACTTTTAGGCAATTTAAGATTTTACCCCTTATAGGCATAATAGCTTGAAACTCGGAGTTTCTCGCCTGAACACAAGCGCCCTTAGCGGAATCTCCTTCTACTATAAAAAGTTCTCTTATAGAAACATCTTTGCTTCTGCAATCAGTAAACTTTTGAATTCTATTTGTA
>CAVHYZ010000108.1:0-1334 GCA_963640495.1 Acutalibacteraceae bacterium | reverse complement strand
GAGTTGAAATTTTTTCGGCATCAAGCGGATTTTCAATAAAATAAACCATTAATTGATTTTTTAAAAATGCAGTCATTGCATCTTGAATGCCCTTATTATTTATAGCTTTTTTAGTTTGATTTTCGTAAGAAGTGAAGGTTGAAAAGGAAGATATAATAAGTACAAGGCAATCGTCTATATCTTGAAAAGTAATTTTGCTGTCACTCTTTTGATATTTGCCTTTTTCTTTTAAATAAGAATCTATTTGATAAACAAAAGCGTTTCTTGTGGCTTTATCAGGTGAACCACCGTTTGCTAAAAAGCTGGAGTTATGATAATACTCCTTAAACTGAATTTTATTCGAAAAGGCAACAACAACATTTGTTTTTAATTTATAATAATCAAGGTCATCTCTGTCTTTGCATTCAGTTTCCTGTTTCCAAGACTGAATAGCAGTTAAAGCCTCATCGCCGATTTTTTCTTTTAAATAATCTTCGATGCCGTTTTCGTAGTAATATTCCGTAGTTTCAAAAGAATTACCCTTTTGATTTTTATAAACGAAATGAACGCCGGCATTTACAACGGACTGATGCTTAAGCATATCTTTAAAATATTCATCAGAGACATCAATTTCCGTAAAAACATCAAGGTCGGGACGCCATTTTATTCTTGTACCCGTATCTCTTTTAATATATGGTTCTTTTTTCATTTCACCATAGGGCTTACCTTTTTTGAATTCAAGATTATACTTGAAACCGCCTGCATGAATTTCAGCTTCCATATATTCGGAAGCATACTGAGTGGCACAAAGCCCTAAACCATTAGTACCAAGTGAAAACTCATAGTTACTGCCTGAATTATTATCATATTTGCTGCCGGCATACAATTCACAAAAGAGCAATTCCCAGTTATATCTTTTTTCTTTCGAGTTATAATCTACAGGCAGGCCTCTGCCGTAATCCTGTACTTCAACAGAACAATCGGAAAACCTTGTAACTATGATTTTGTCTCCGTAACCTTCTCTTGCTTCATCAACAGAATTTGAAACAATTTCAAATATTGCATGCTCACAGCCGTCAAGGCCATCGGAACCGAATATAACGGCGGGTTTTTCTCTGACTCTTTCTTCATCTTTAAGAAGCCTGATACTATCATTATTGTATTCATTCTTTTTCGGCATCAGATTTCCTCCTTGAAAATTCGCATAATTCAACGAATATAGTATACCACATATTGAATTAAAGTCAACAACTTATACAATAACTTGTATTAAATTATTGATAAGAAAAGCCGCGCTCTTAATGAACGCGGTGCATTTTTTACTTACAAGCAGTTATTATTTACCAAACAACACA
>CAVHYZ010000107.1:0-4891 GCA_963640495.1 Acutalibacteraceae bacterium | reverse complement strand
CAGTTTTCAAGGTTCAGATTGAAGGAATTTAAAAACCCTCTCACTTGTTTGAACTAGGAGAGCCGTTTTGTACCCCCCTTTTCAGAAAAAATTTCAAAAATAAAAAGACCACCTACTTGGGACACATTCTCTGTGTCACAAGTAAGTGGTCTTATGAATTTTATTTTGGATATTCAATTCAATTTCAATTAGTCCTTTGAAACATTTGAAATTACTAATTTTAATTTTTTGTATAGCCATTTTATAGCCTCACTTAGATACTTATTGTATGTAGACTTTTTGTGTTCATTTTTATTATACTATATATTATGGAGGTTTGTAACTATGGATATTATAAGAGTATTTGGTGATATCTGCCCTGTGCTATTAGCTCGTTTCTCAGGTCATTTAGCGAGTTGATAATTAAGCTATATTCGTTATCGGTCAGTGCAAGGTGGTATTTGATATTTCTCATCGTGAAACCCTCCTTGACTATATTCTACTCGGCTGGTTTTCAAATTGCGAATGTACGGATTTTCAAAACACAGAAAAAAGGCTCCGACCTTTTACAGTCAAAGCCTCATTCTGCCATTGCAATGCCTTAGTTCTATTAAGTTTTGTCATACTGCCTTATAAAGCCTCGGCTTTTTGAGTGGCCGTTTTCAATTATGTTTACTGAACGTAGCTTCCTACTGTAAGAAGGAATCCACCGAACTGGGCACCGAATTCCGGGCCGCCGTCCATTATAATTCTACCGTTCTTGGTAGCATCAAGCATATCATCTGTGCCGAGAAGAGTGCCGAGAGCACTCTTGAATGAGTCAAAGCGGAGAGTAAAGAAAGGCATAGCTCTCTTATAATCACCTCTGCCTGCTTTTGAGTGGCCGGCTTTAATTCTGATGAATGCATTAACTTCTGGGTGACCGTCAACAGCGAGGGCATAAACACGGTCCGGACTCTTTGAGGTCCATGCGTGTACTTCCTCATGACCGTTCTTATTAAGTGTGCTGATACCGCTTGTGAGCAGGTAGAAGAAGCACTTAACCATAAGTTGCTGAGTTTCTTCATCTTCGGGAGCTTCTTTTGCTGTGAGTAAAGAGCTCATTTTAAGGAGCACCATCATAAAAGAAACAAAAGTGCCCATATTTTTAACTATGCCGTGCATTTTTGGCAGAGTTTTGGGGCCGATGTTGCCCTTGAAAAAGGCGTTCATCTGCTCAACGGACTTAAATTCAAGCTCTATATCTGTGTGTTCTTTGTCGCTTACCTTGTCAGCGTGAACAAGCCATTCACCTGAGTTAATCACAAAGTGCGTGGCATATTTGCCCTCAGGTGCGTCAGGGTCAAGGGCGCTGATTTGGATAACTGCATGAGTATGCTCAAACTTTTTTGCAAGGTCGGGCACATCGTTTGCGATGGTTTTCATAAGCGGAAGAGCACCACAGAGAAACAATTTGTTGGTAAACATATCTTCTCTTGAAGCCATATAAATCAATCCTTTCTGTAATTGCTCTTCTTATTAATATTCGTCGTCCCAGTCATTATCTTCTTCAAAGTCTTTATGCATAACTTCACGAACGGATTCGATAATGCCATTAGCGTCAATGCCTGCATCAGCCATAATATCTTCCTGAAGGCCGATCATTGCAAAGGATTTATGGCCGAGCATCTTGAATGCGCAAGCCTTACCGCTTTCAACAACAACTTCTGAAACAGCAGAGCCGAGGCCGCCTGTAACAAAGTGATCTTCAACGGTGATAATTCTTCTGGTTTCTGTAACAGCTTTAAGAATAGCTTCTTTATCAATAGGAGAAATAGTATGCATATTAAGCACACGAACGCTGAGGCCGTCGGCGTTTTTAAGGAACTCAGCTGCCTTCTTTGCTTGTGCAACACATGAACCGCAAGCGATAACGGTAATATCTGTGCCTTCGTTAATTGTAACAGCCTTGCCTACCTCAAAGCCATAATCCTGGTTATCATAAAGAACAAGGTCAAAACCTCTGTTGATTCTGATATAGAAGGGGCCTTCTGTATTGTAAGCAGCGTTTACTGCGTTTGCTGTTTCATAACCGTCTGCGGGAACAATAACAGTAAGGTTAGGCATAGCTCTTGTAATTGCTATATCGGCAAGAGCGTGGTGAGTGGAACCTGCCTGGCCGAAAGATGTGCCGGAGTGAGTGGCAACAATCTTAACATTTGCTTTTTGGTAGCAAATATCTGTATGAAGCTGGTCGCAAGCTCTCATTGAGCAGAATGCGGAGAAGCCGGAAACA
The DNA here is from genome assembly GCA_963640495.1 of Acutalibacteraceae bacterium. Lineage (GTDB taxonomy): Bacteria > Bacillota > Clostridia > Oscillospirales > Acutalibacteraceae > CAG-177. The sequence goes on along the minus strand of CAVHYZ010000107.1, from coordinate 2,637 downwards.
AAAGGAATGATGCCTGATTTTGCCATACCGGCGGCAACACCCATCATATCCTGCTCGGCAATACCTACATTTATTACTCTTTCGGGGCAAACCTTAAGAACATCACCGAGTTTTGTGGATTTCGCAAGGTCGGCTGTGATGGCAACAACCTTGGGATCATTTAACATAATGTCAGCAATAGCTTTACCGTAAATTTCAGCTGTAGCAACTTCAGTTTGGTCTATTGCGTTATAAACAAATCCGCCTGCCATAATTATTCAGCCTCCTTTTCTACGCGTGCAACACGGTCTGCGTAATATTTATCAAGTTCTGCTTTATATTTTTCAAATGTAGGCTCGTCAATTGCCATGTAGTGGCAGTGATAATCACCCTGAACACTGAGAATGCCGGCACCCTTAACTGTATCCATAAGAATGCAAGTGGGATTTGTGGGAGCCTTTGATCTTTCGATTGCAACGTCAATTGCATCGCAAAGTTCTTTAATATTGTTACCGTCAACACAAATGGTGTTAAATCCGAAAGCTGTGAGCTTATCTGCAAGAGGCTCAAGTTTCATAACATCTTCGGTATTACCGTCAATCATGCAATGGTTTCTGTCAACAAAAACTATGCAGTTTGAAAGCTGGTAGTGATTCATTGTCATAAATGCTTCCCAGTTGGAGCCTTCACCAAGCTCACCGTCACCGGTTACAATATAGGTAAGATAATCTTTGCCTAAAATCCTTGCTGCAAGAGCTGTGCCTGCTGCAATTGAACCGCCGTGACCGAGAGAACCTGTAGAAGCGTCAACGCCTACAACCTTGTTGGAGTCAAGGTGCATACCCATTTTTGAACCTGAAAGATTAAATGTTTTAAGCATTTTCGGGTCATTAAAGCCTTTGTCGCAAAGAACAGGAGCATAAGCAATAGCGGCATGGCCCTTTGAAAGAATAAATCTGTCTCTGTCCTCCCACTTTGGATCCTCAACCTTAATGTTAAGATATTTGTGATAAATAACAGTGAGAAGGTCCATTACGGAGAGACCGCCGCCCAGGTGTCCGCTGCCTGCCCATACAGTAGTCTGAAGGGAAAGGTGACGCAGCTCATTGGCTTTCTTTTCAAGGTCAAGCCATTCCTGTTTTGATAATGCCATGGGAAATTCCTCCTTTTGAGTTTATAATAAGCGTTAAACGCTTTAAATTAACCAATTTTTGCACATAACAAACCGGTTAGTAATTATATTAACAGAGTTTTTATATAAAGTCAACAAATCAAACAAGGAATATTTTTATATATCTATTCATTTTGATAAATATGAACAAAATTAAGCTGCGGTTTTGTACACACTGTTTAGTTTGCAATCAATATCCGATTTTAAAATAGAATGTGTACCACAAAAATACAAATCAAAAATCAAGCTCTCTTATAAACGAAGAAAAATCGGAGGGCGATCTCCGATTTTTCTTTATGGCATTTAATTGTTTGTGCAGTAAATGTTCAAAGGTTGTCCAAATACATCTGATGCATTAACCTGCACTATAATCTGCATTAGGAGGAATGCAGAATAAGATAAATTTTCTCCTTGCCGGTAATTTTAGGGTTTTATCCTCTCGGCCTCAGCTGCTTATAAGACCGAGAGGAGCCCTACATTCAGGAGAAGATTGATACTTGCGAGTTATTTTAAATCCTTTTTATCAGACATTGAAGAGGCGATTTTTTTTAATTCGCTTTTTGCTGCGTCCATGCCTGCCGCCAATGCCACAGAGCCGATTATAACCATGCAAAATTCCATTTCAATGCCCCCTTAAAAATTTATAGAGTTTGCCTTGGCTAACCTCTTGTCTATATTATAGTTACCTATTGCTAACTTGTCAAGTACTTTTTAAAAAAATTTCGATTTTTTTAAATTTTTACAGCTGATTAATTTTAGCCCAAAATAAAGTCTTTCATTTTCTCTTTCGGCTGATAACCTACTGTTTGCTTTACGACTTTGCCGTTTTTCATTAAAATAACAGCGGGGATGGAGCTTATACCGTATTCCATGGCAAGAGCAGGATTTGCATCCACATTTACATTATAGAAATCAACTTTTCCGTCAAGCTCATCTGAAAGCTCTTCCATAATGGGTGCCAGCATGCAGCATGGGCCGCACCATTCGGCCGAAAAGTCGATTATTGCCGTGCCGGAGTTTTTTGCTTCATTAAGATTGTTGTTTTCTACTGTTGTAACCATAATTTGCCTCCTTGATTTTATTGAGATTACATTGTGACGAATAGAGTAAATCTTCAATAGCTTTAAAAATTATAAAAAAAACCCGAACCCTATTGGATCCGGGAATATGGTCGGAGTGCAGAGGTTCGAACTCTGGGCCTCGTGGTCCCAAACCACGCGCGCTACCAACTGCGCCACACCCCGAAATATACAACGTTACTCAATCGCTGTATTTAGCATTTTAATTCAAAATTGGCTGTATGTCAATAAAAATTTAAGCCAAAAACGAAAAATATTCAAAAAATTATAAATGTAAATGTAAATATTTTTACATTTAATAAAAAATGTGCATTTGTCAATGATGTGAGACTAAGAAAATTGAGAGAAAAAAACTAATTAGAATGTTTTTTCGGGACAGAGAGAGTAAGCGACGGAGCGTAGCGGAGG
>CAVHYZ010000106.1:0-4921 GCA_963640495.1 Acutalibacteraceae bacterium | reverse complement strand
CACAGGAGAGGCGATTACTCATTGTCAGCTCCTGCTATTCTAACCACTAACCACTAACCACTAACCACTGACCACTGACCACTAACCCGGCGCCGGCCTTTTATTATGATAATAAATAAAAATAGTTTGCAAATATATAAATATATGTTATAATAAACTGAATATTTATAAACTATGCGAGGTGAGAAAGTGACTGACAGACCTCTTAATTCGGAGATCGAAGAGCAAGATTTGATTATAGGCAGAAATGCCTGCCTTGAAGCGCTTAAAGGCGGCAGAGAAATGGACACTCTTTTTGTTGCAAAGGGTGAGCGCAACGGCTCTATCGGTGTTATAATCGGCACAGCCCGTGAAAAGGGTATTGTGATAAAGGAAGTGGATCGCAGAAAGCTGGATTCCATGTGCGGCTCGGCAAACCATCAGGGTGTTGCGGCGAGGGCTGCCGCCCACAAATATGCGGATATAGAAGATATACTTGCCTTGGCAAAGGAAAAGGGAGAGGAGCCCTTTGTGATTATTTGCGATGAAATAGAGGATCCTCACAATTTAGGGGCCATTATACGCACGGCAGATGCCTGCGGAGCTCACGGAGTTATTATTCCGAAGCGCAGAGGAGTATCCCTCACTTATGCTGTGGGCAAGGTTTCCGCCGGAGCCGTTGAATATGTGCCGGTTGCAAGGGTACCGAATTTGCCTTCTGCCATTGACGACCTTAAAAAGAAGGGCTTTTGGATTTACGGTGCGGATATGGACGGCACACCTTGGGACAAACAGGATTACAGCGGAGCCGTTGCCCTTGTGGTAGGCTCTGAGGGAAAAGGAATAAGCAGGCTTGTTAAAGAAAAATGCGATTTCATTGTTTCCTTACCCATGAAGGGGAAAATCAATTCCCTAAACGCTTCCGTTGCGGCGGGAATTCTTATGTATGAAGTTATTAAAAACAAATAGGTGAAAGCTATGAGCGATTATTTGAATTCAAATACACAAGATGATGAGCTTGAAGCAATTCTTAACGAAGTAAAAGGCGAAGAAGCAGAGCCGTCAAAGGATTGGTCTATGGCTGATATTGACAGGCTTATTGCGGAAACCAACGGGGAAGATTATGACCTTGAGGCCGTTGAGCAAAAAGAAGAAATTCCGAATAGTGTGAGCAGATTTTTCTCGTCCGAGTATAATGAAAATATGTTTACGGTAAAATCAATTCCGGAGGAAAAGCCGGAAATTGAGGATATTTCTTCCGGCGAATCCGAAGAGGTTGACGGCCAAGAAAGCTTTTTTACCTCTGAAGAAGATGCCTTTGATCCGGATTCCTTTGAGCTGGAAACTTTTGTTATGCCTGAGGATGAGCAGCCGGAAGTTATAAAAAAATACAACAGTGCCCCGGCTCCAAAAGAAGCCCCGTCTTTTACCGTTCAAGAAAAAAATGAGGAACCGAAGGACGAAAGCAAGGAAGTTATTGACTATAAAGAAAGATTTTTCAAAAAACTTACCCTTGAGGACATAGGTTTTGAACCCGAAAATGATCCGGAGCCCGAAGGGCCGGTAGATTATTCCGGCACTGTTACTTTTAAAAATGACAGTTCAAAAGAAGATACATTCCTTGACCCCATGCCTACCATAAAGGCGGCGGAAGATGTAAAAAATTTTGACATTGAAAAAACAAGAATTGCCGGTGCATCACATGATTTTGAGAAAAAAACTCCCGAAAAACAGCAAAGCGATGTAGAAGGGCAAATGGTGCTTACGGGCTTTGTGGATGTTCCGGAGGAAGCAATTCCCGAAAAAGATAATGAAAATGCTGTTGAAGAGTTTCTTTGGAAAAAACGCAGGCAAAAGGCCAAAACATTTAAAATTGACAGTATAGAGGATGAAGAATTCGGCGAAGGCTTTGATGAAATTTCCGAAGAAGTTGATGAATATGTGCCGGAAGAGCCGAAAAGCAAAAATAAAGAAGAACCGGAGCCCGTTTCACTTGTAGAAGCATTAGGGGAATACACCGATCCGTCACAGCGCAGTAAAATTCATACAAAGCTTGCCGCAAGAGTTAAGAAGCTGGCAAAAAGCGCCATAGTTATAGGTATTGTTGAAGCTTTTATGATCATTTTTGCTCTTTTGCCCACAATTACGGATAAGCTTTCCATTGAAACATCACTTTTCGCAAAGGATTCAATGATTCTTTGCGTTATAAATGCGGTGCTTATAATAATTGCCGCCGCCCTTGACAGCGATAAATTCTTTGATGCCATTACGGGAATTTTCAGGGGAAAAATCAACGGAGACAGCGCAACGGCCATTGCTGTGGCCATAGCTCTTATTCAAAACACCCTTTCAGCCATTACCGAGGCAAAAACCGCAGTTTTCGGTGTGGTTGCCGTGGCAGGTATACTTATCAGCAGAATCACGGATTATATAAACGCTCGCAGGATTTATGCAAACTTCTCTGTTTGTGCATTTAACTATGAGCATAATATGTATGCCGTTCATCCCTTTGAAAATGAGTCGGAAATTTTTGAACTTGGCAGAGGCCTTCTTATGGGCAATGCGGAATTACTCTATTCCTCAAATGTTAATTTCCCGTCAAACTTTATTAAAAACTCCGATTCTGAGCAGGCAAACGAAAAAAATATAAAACTTATGCTCCTTATTTCCCTTGTGCTTTCTGCTGTTTCGGGTATTATTGTGGGAGTTGTTCAAAAAGGATTTATGACCGGTGTTTCCGCCTTTGCAGCAGCAGTGGCACTGAGCGTACCCGTTTTCGGTAAATTTATTCCCTCATATATTACTTATATTCACAACAACAAGCTTAACCACGAGGGCACAATGATTGTTTCCCTTGATGCTGCGGATAAAATCGCAGCCGCAAATGCCGTGGTGCTTGATGCTGCCGACATATTTGACCGCAAAAACTGCACAATGCACGGAATGAAATCTTTTGAAACCATGAGAACGGATGTGGTGCTTCTTTATGCTTCCGCCATGGTTATTAAATCCGGCGGCCCTCTTAAAGAATGTTTTGAGCAGGTTATTGACGGCAGAAATGACCTTCTTCCCCCTGTAAGAGAGCTTGTTTATGAAGATAAAATGGGTATTTCCGCAAGAATTTATGACCAAAAAGTTTTGCTTGGCAACAGAAATATGCTTACCCATCATAATATTGAAGCTCCGGATAAAAATCTTGAAAAGAGGTATACCCATAACGGCCGAAAGGTTATTTACCTTGCCTGTAACGAAAAGCTTGCAGCCCTTTTTGTGGTAAGTTACTGCGTTGATGAAGAAATGAAGAATTATATGAAGCAGCTTGATAAGAGCGGTATTCAGACTCTTGTGCGCACCAACGATGTAAATGTTACAGAGGAGCTTATTTCCGAAAGATTCGGTATTGCCCCCAACAACTTCAAGATTCTTTCATCCGTTGCCGGCAGGCTTTACAAGCGAAGAAAAGATGCCGTCAGTGAGAGCCTTGATGCGGGTGTTATACATGATGGTAAACCGGAATCCATGCTTAAAGCTATTGCGGCTTGCTGCAGAATGAGCGGCAGAGGTAAAATCGGCACAATTCTACAGTTTGTGCTTATGGTAACAGGCCTTGCTTTATCTGTTGTGTTCGGATGCAGTGAAGGCGGATTTACATCTCCGGATGCAATACTTGTTATGATAATTGAAATCGTTGCTACCTTAGCGTTCTTAACACCTTTTGATTTTTTGTCAAAGAACAAATAGATTCGGGGAATTAAAATGGAAAAATTCATGCAAAATTTCAGCAAGCCCCTATTTTATATTATTCAATGGACCTGGGGATTGCCTGTTAATCTCATAGGCCTTATTCCCTACCTTATTTGCGTGGCAAAGGGGTACAGGAGAGAAAAATTCGGCAACGCATATATAGTATTTGTTCCTTGGAATCAAGGTGGCTTAACCCTCGGGCTTTTCATATTTATGCGTGAAAATCACCCAAACGAAACCTGGACTTACAACACCCGTATTCACGAATACGGCCACACATGGCAGTGCCTGCTTTTAGGGCCTCTTTATTGGCTTGTGATTTGTATTCCCAGCTTCATTTGGTGCAACTGTTTTGAAGGCTGGCGCAAAAAAAATCATAAATCTTACTATATTTTTTACCCGGAAAAATGGGCAAATTATAATGGCCAAAAAGCTACGGGGCTTAAAATGAAAATTCCGAAAGATCCCTTAAAAGAGAGGAATACAGATTGATTTAAGCCGAAAGTTCACAAAAGCAGAGAGTAAAGTACACAAATTCAAAAATTCTATTGACAATGTGAAAAATGTATGTTAGCATGAAAATAGTGGATGTGTGAAACATCTGCTGCAATTTAATATAGCCGTCTGTGGATTGGCACAGATGAAGGACCAAGTCGGGTCAACAAGATGTGAAATCATGTCTTGTTGGCTCTTTTTTTGTTTGCCACGCAAAAGAAATGCAGACACTACGCCGGGTTAGTGGTTAGTGGTTAGTGGTTAGTGGTTAGTGGTTAGTGGTTAGAATAGCAGGAACTGACAGCGAGGGGGCGCCTCTCCTGTGTAATCGTCTTGCTGAATTTGCAATCAGCCAATCAGCAATGAAAATATTGCTGAAAAAAAGTGAAAAAATATAATTTTACAGAAATATCTGTTTTATATAATCGGAGCGAAGCGAACCTTCATTCCACATTCCACATTCCATATTAAAAAAGGCTCCCCGAAAGGGAGTTCAACTTAGGGATTTTCTAATCCCTGAAAAATTCGGCATAGTCGTTATGAGCGGCTATGCCGTTCTCTTATGCTTCGGAGTTGGTGCTTGGCAGCTCTCCGATGTAGTTCCAGATTACCTTGATTTTCTGAACCCTATGTCCGTCAACCTTCTCTGCTTGATACACATAAATCTTTTCTACGAATTCTCGGATGATCTCAGCCGTGAGTT
>CAVHYZ010000105.1:0-4931 GCA_963640495.1 Acutalibacteraceae bacterium | reverse complement strand
TTACCCAATGTAACCGTACAGCCATAAAATAAAAAAGCAAAAGATATAAATTCTATCATCCCGTCAGGGTATCCTGTCGGGATGACTTTTGTCAAAAATTAAAATAAAATTTTTAAATTTTATTGATATTACATTTTTTATATTGTATAATGAACAAAATTGACTAAAGGGGATTTATCGATGAAAAGATTTAAGAAATTGATTGCTGTTATTCTTTGTATCAGTATGATTCTTTCAGTTATCACTGTTGTTGCAGTTGCTGATAATACAAAAAATGAATCATCAGATATCGAGTATCCTATAGTTTTTGTTACAGGCATAGGCCAGTCTTATAGCTATCTTTACGAAACAGAAGAAGATGCCAAGGCCGATGTTGCACATAACGAAACTGACAGAGCGGTTGCAAGATGGAATCTTTTTTGCAATGATTTCAGCTTTGCTTTTAAAGAAGTAAGAACATATCTTGATATTCTTTCTATTGTCGGCGGTCTTCTTGCCTCTGCAATATTAGATGTTAATTTAATCAGCAAGAGTTCTGTTGATAGCCTTGTTAAAACTCTTTTCAGATATAATACTGTTGATGAAAACGGTGAACTTCCTGCAAACGTCGTTACACCGAGGTGCTATTACCCCGTTTCCGAATATACAAAAGAGCAGAGAGAAAATTTCTACAGAACTATTCCTTGCCATGATGTTATCGGTGATGTAGGCGAGGATATGCTTTATTGCTTCAACTACTCTGCATTTTCATTTACATTTGATAATTCAGATGCTCTTAATGATTTTATAAATAATTATGTTTTGCCTCAAACCGGTAAAGATAAAGTTGTTCTTGTTCCAATGAGTATGGGCGCAAGCGTTGTAAGTGCTTATCTTCATGATTACGGCACTGATGGCAAAGTTTCAAAAGTTGTTAGCATTGTAGGAGCATGGGAAGGCAGTGATGTTATTGCTGACCTTATTGACCTTTCTTATGCTGATGATGCTCCTGAAAAGCTTTATAATGGAATTGTATGTGACCTTGTAGGCGAGCCTTGGGGCTATCTTGTAAATGTAATTCTCAGAATCTTCCCTAAATCAACTCTCAGAAGTATTATTGATGAGCTTCTTAATTCCGTAGTTGAAAATCTTATTCTTAAAACTCCCTCTCTTTTCGGAATTGTACCTCCTGACAGGTATGAAAAGATTAGGAAAGAAAGACTTGAGGGCAACCCTGACCTTGCATATATTATGAAACAAACAGATAGATATTATGAGGTCCAAACAGAGCTTAAAGACACTATTATGAATCTCTATAATAATTATGGCGTAGATTTCTTCTTTATTGCCGGTTATGGCCTCGGATTCGGTGAATATAGCAGTGATTATGAATTCTTCCAGTTTCTTGCATCTGCAGACACCACAAACTCGGATGAAATTATTGAGATTTCTTCTACCGTACCTTTTGCAACTTATGTAACAAAAGGCACAACATTCAGCGATGAATATCTTGCTTCTCATGATTCTAAATATATCACACCTGATAAATCCGTTGACATCTCAACCTCTTTATTCCCTGATAGAACATGGATGTTCTACCGTCAAAAGCATGAGCTTGAAAATAATAATACAGCTCTTAAACTTGCTTTTGATTTAGCTCTCGGCAAGATTGACAGTGTTAACGATAGCGCTAATATTTACCCGCAGTATAACGATTCAAGAGACCTTAAAAAGCTCAAGAGAAATTATATGGCAGATCTCAATACATGGCTTGAAACTAATACTCCCACAGTCGAGCAACAGAAACTCATTGATGAAAACACCTCAGCTGTAAATAAAATGATGGATTCAGTTGTAAATGACCGAGAAGCCGACGATGCCGTTATCAAGAATTACTACAATATGCTTGTTACTCTTGGAGTATATGAGACTGAAACAGAAAAGTCAGATGATTTTAAAACCAAAGTTTTGAAATCTATGAATGACACTACGTATAAAATATTCGGCGCAAAAGGTTTCAGAGATTTGATTTTTCAGTGGTAATTGAAAAATTGATTAATTTAAGATTTTTTGGTTGACACTTTAAATGTTTTATTGTAAAATAGTACAAAGTAAATAAACCTCGTTAGAGGGGAGTAGCTTTAAACCTACTGTCAACACCCGCCTTTATGGCTGGCATTAGGTGCATTTTATGTTAGCAAGACCTTTAACATAGCATTTATTGCTATGTTAAAGGTTTTTTTATACTAATAAAAATCAGGAGTGGAAAGAATGAAACATTATCTCGAAAGTGTTGAGGCAGTATTTAAAAACTTAAATTCTACCGAAAACGGTCTTTCCTCGGCAGAAGCAGAAAAAAGACTTGCTGCAAACGGAAAGAACAAACTCAAAGAGGCAGAAAAAGATTCTTTAATTAAAAGATTCTTTGATCAGATGAAGGATCCAATGATTATTATCCTTCTTATTGCTGCTGTAATTAACGCAATAACAAACATTATTACCCTTGATGGCGGTAATGTAGCAATTCATTTTGAATTAAGGTCTTTTACAGACACATTTATTATCCTTTTTGTTGTTATAGTTAATGCTGTTCTCGGCGTTGTGCAGGAAAGTAAAGCCGAAAAAGCGATTGAAGCCTTGCAAGAAATGTCTGCTGCAATGACTAAAACTATTCGTGACGGTAAAGTTGTAAGCATTAAAAGTGAAGACCTTGTTGTAGGCGATGTTATTATCCTTGATGCCGGTGATTCAATTCCTGCCGATTGCAGAATTATTGATTGTAACAGTATGAAAATTGAAGAGGCTTCACTTACCGGTGAATCCGTTCCCGTTAATAAAATAATCGGTATTCTTATGGCAGAGGGCGATAACGATGTTCCTCTCGGTGACCGTAAAAATATGGCATATATGGGTTCAACTCTTGTTTTCGGCCACGGTAAAGCAGTTGTTACTGCTACCGGCATGGATACCGAAATGGGTAAAATTGCAAACGCTATTTCTGCTGCAGAAGAAGGGAAAACTCCTCTTGAAATTAAACTTGAACAGCTTTCAAAGGTTCTTACAAGACTTGTTGTAGGCATATGCGTATTTATTTTTGCTTTTGATATAATTACAAAGTTTGTAATGGTTGATGCTGCTGCAAGACCCAGCCTTTTAACTCTTTCTCTTGATAGCTTTATTACTGCTATTGCGCTTGCCGTTGCCGCAATTCCCGAAGGCCTTGTTGCTGTTATGACAATAGTGCTTGCCATCGGTGTTACAAATATGAGCAAAAAGAACGCAATCATCAGAAAGATGAATGCAGTTGAAACTCTTGGCTGTACTCAGATTATTTGCTCAGATAAAACCGGTACTCTTACTCAGAATGTAATGACAGTTGTTGACCATTATGCTGAGGATGAGGTCAAGCTAGCTACATCAATGGCTCTTTGCACCAATGCTGAGATTGATGCAGACGGTGATCAAATTGGTGAGCCGGATGAAATTGCTCTTATTAACTATGCGAAAACTTTTGGCCTTGAAAAATCCGACCTTGTTGCAAAATATCCGAGAATCGGTGAAATTCCCTTTGATTCAGGCAGAAAGATGATGAGCACCATTCACAATGTTGACGGTGTCGTTACTCAATATACAAAAGGCGCTCCTGATGAAATTCTTAAAAAATGCACATCTGCATTAGTTCATGGTGAGGTTGTCGCTCTTAACGATCAAATCAGAGAAAATATAATGAGTGAAAACACAAGAATGGGCAATAAAGCTCTTCGTGTATTTGCTTGTGCTTATAAGATTTATGATGCTGAGAAATCCGAATACACTCCCGAAGATTGTGAAAATGATTTAATATTCATCGGTCTTACCGGTATGATTGATCCGATTCGCCCTGAAGTTAAGGATGCCATAGACCAGTGCCGCTCTGCAGGTATTATTCCGATTATGATAACCGGCGACCATATTAATACCGCTAAAGCTATAGCAAGAGAACTTGGCATACTTGACGATGATTCTCAGGCTATGATGGGCGCTGAAATTGATAAGTATACAGACGAAGAATTTGAGAAAATTGTTGAAAAAATCCATGTCTATGCAAGAGTTCAGCCTGAGCATAAAACGAGAATTGTTAAAGCATGGCAGGATAAAGGCTATGTTACTGCTATGACAGGAGACGGGGTAAATGACGCTCCTTCCATTAAAACTGCCGATATCGGCGTTGGCATGGGCATTACGGGTACTGATGTTACAAAGAGCGTTGCTGATATGGTTCTTGCTGATGATAACTTTGCTACCATCGTTAACGCGGTAGGTGAGGGCAGAAGAATTTATGATAATATCAGAAAAGCTATTCAATTCCTTCTTGGTTCCAACCTTTCGGAAGTTCTTTCAATCTTCTTTGCATCAATAATGAATTTCAATATTCTTTCTGCAACACATCTTCTTTTCATTAACCTTGTTACAGACTGTTTCCCCGCACTTGCTCTTGGCTTTGAAAAGCCTGAAGCAGATATAATGAGAAGAAAACCGAGAGATAAGAAAGATGGTATATTTGCCGGTGGACTTGGCATAGATTGCTTATATCAAGGTATAATAGTTACAATTCTTACTATTTCTGCTTTCTATATCGGTGAATTTTTAACTTCCGGTTATTGGCAGTTCAGAAATATTCAAGATTGCAGTGAAGGTATGACGATGGCATTCTTCACAATGTCCATGTGTGAAATTTTCCACTCATTTAACATGCGTTCACAAAGAGCATCTTCGGTCGGTATGATGTTCAAGGGTAGTCACAATGCTTTCCTTTATCTTGCAACAGTTGCTTCTCTTATCCTTACAACCGCAGTTGTTGAAATTGACCCGATTGCTGAAATCTTCGGATTTGCACATCTTGATGCTAAAGCATACGCAATTTCTCTTGCTCTTGCCTTCTCAATTATCCCCATAGTTGAAATCGTTAAAGC
>CAVHYZ010000104.1:0-4937 GCA_963640495.1 Acutalibacteraceae bacterium | reverse complement strand
TACTTATATTTTAATTTTCAAAATCTCATTCATGCTGCCGGTTCGATAGCCGAAAATATCAAGTGAAACGTAACTAAAGCCGATTTTTTTGAATTCTTCATAAACTTTTTGCCTTATATTTTCTTCCATAAATTTCTGAAAGTCCTTCGGTAAAAGTTCTATGCGTGCAAGGCTTGAATTATGTACTCTTACTCTAAACTGCTCAAAACCTGAATCAAGTAAAATTTGTTCTGCTTTATCTACCATCTTAATTTTATCTTCGTTGATTTTTTCTCCGTATGGAAATCTGCTTGCAAGGCAAGCAAAAGACGGTTTATCCCAAGTTGGTAAATTGAAATGTTTTGATAGAGTACGAATTTCAGCTTTTGTAAATTTCAGCTCTCTTAGGGGGCTTTTGATATTCAACTCTTTAATTGCTATTAAACCAGGGCGATAATCGCCTTCATCATCAAGATTTGAGCCTTCAATCACCTGATTTATTTTGTTCTCAGCTGCAATGTGTTTAAATTTATCGAATAACTGCTTTTTGCACAAATAACAGCGATTTGTTGGATTTTCTGAAAAACCGTTAATTTCAAATTCGTTTGTTTTTATTACTATGTGCTTAATCTTGTGGCTTTGGCAAAATCTCTTTGCTTCAGTAAGCTCTCTTTTGGGAAACAAACATGATGATGCCGTTAAAGCAATTATCTTATCATTCAGGGCTTCTTTTGAAACAAAAAGCAAAAATGTTGAATCCACGCCGCTGGAAAACGCAACAGCAACGCTGCCTAAGTGTTTAATATAATTTTTCAATTCTTCGTATTTATTCAGTAGATTTTTATCAATGTTATCCATTTTATCACCGAATTTTATTTTATATAGTATCCACCGACAAGGTCTTTAATTACTTCACTTGCTATTATTAAACCTGCAATGGATGGTGCAAAAGCAATGCTGCCTGGAGTGTCTTTTCGGATAGTAGATTTGTTTTCTTCTATTGGTAATTTTTCAACAGGTTTGCGTGGCTGCTCTTCAGAATAGACCACTTTGAATGAAGGAATGTTTCTTTTTTTACATTCTGTTCTCACAACTCTTGCAAGAGGGCAAATCTTTGTCTTATATATGTCTGATACCTTAAAACCTGTTGGATCAAGTTTATTTCCGGCACCCATGGCACTTATTACCGGTAATTGTAATTTTGTTGCCTTTTCAATAATAGCAATCTTTGCGGCAACCGTATCAACTGCATCTATTATGTAGTCATATTCTTCAAAATTAAAGGTATTTGAATTTTCCGGAAGAAAGAAGCATTTATGAACTTTAACATTGATATTTGGATTAATATCAAGCATTCTTTCTTTCATTATATCAACTTTATATTTACCTATTGTTTTGTGAGTGGCGATAATTTGCCTATTAATATTTGTAAGGCTAACTTCGTCATTATCCACTATATCAACAGTGCCTACGCCGCTTCTTGCAAGAGCCTCGCAAACATATCCGCCAACTCCGCCAACACCGAAAACGATAACTTTTGACGAAGAAAGCCTACTTATTTTTTCTTTTCCTAAAAGAAGCTCTGTTCTTGAAAATTCATTAAGCATTTTAGCTCCTGTTACTTACCTAAAATATCAGAAAGATTTCTCATAATACGTTTTGCAATTTCCGGTTTGTTCATTGAATAAATATGCACATTAGTAACGTTATTTGCAAACAAGTCAATTATTTGATCTGTTGCGTAAGCTATACCTGCCTGCATCATAGCTTTAGGGTCGTTTCCAAATTTATCTACAAGGCTGATGAATCTTTGTGGCATAAACGAACCAGAAAGCTTTATAGCCCTATCAACTTGATTAGCACTCGTTATCGGCATAACGCCTGCAACAATCGGTGTATTTATACCAGCTTCTCTTATTCTATACATGAAATTATAAAGTAGATTATTATCAAAAAACATTTGGGTAGTAAAAAACTCACAGCCTGCGTTTGCTTTTCTTTTAAGATGCTCAATATCTGATTTTTTATTAATACTTTCTGGATGAACTTCGGGGTAACAAGCTCCTCCAACGCAAAGCTCAGGGGCAGATTCTTTTAGCTCTTTTACTAGCTCATAAGCATAGTGATAATCCCATTTGCTTCTATCGGAATTTATCATATCCTCGGGAATGTCACCCCTTAATGCAAGCACATTTTCTATTCCCGCAGACTTAATATCTTCAATTCTTTGCTTAACTATTTCTTTAGATGATGAAACACAAGTAAGATGAGCAAGGGAAGGAACATCATATTTTTCTTTTATTTCTTTTGCAATATCAAGGGTATATTTGCTTGTTCCTCCACCTGCGCCATAAGTAACGCTCATAAAAGCAGGCCTCAAAGAAGCTATCTCATCCACAGCAGCTTTAACAGACTCAAAAGCAGAATCGGTTTTTGGAGGAAATACTTCAAATGAAATAGAGGGCTTATTATCTTTAACAATTTCTGAAATTTTCATCTTTTTCACCTTTAATTTTCATATCCGAGAGATTTAAGCTCTTTTGCAACACTTTCTTCACATGAACGCATTGCAAAAATTGTTTGCTCAAAAAGCTTATCTAAATCCCATCCGAGAAGTTCGGCTCCGTAGATAATTACATCACGAGAACAACCGGCAGCAAACTTCTTATCTTTGAATTTCTTTTTAAGGCTCTTAATTTCAAGGTCGGAAGTGCTTTTTGAAGGGTGCATTTTAATAACAGCGCCTATAAGACCTGTAAGTTCATCTGTTGCAAATAAAATCTTTTCCATTTGATGAGTTGGCTCAATATCTACTGTCAATTTATAGCCGTGAGAGCATACGCCGTGAATTACAGTTTCACTTACTCCTGCTTTTTTCAGAAGCTCGGGAGCTTTTATGCAATGTTCCTCCGGGTACATTTCAAAATCTATATCATGAAGAAGACCTACTATGCCCCAAAATTCTTCGTCTTCTTCATATCCGAGTTCTTTTGCAAACCATTTCATAACTCCTTCAACGGTAAGCCCGTGATAGATATGAAATGGTTCTTTATTATATTCTTGCAAAAGTTTTAGAGCATTTTCTCTTGAAATCCCTGCTTCCATATATATTTCTCCTGTTAAATTATAAAATTACCCACCATATATTCCATATCGTGGTCTAAAATGTCTTGAATTGTAATGCTGTCAAGATATTTATTTACTGTGTCTGTAAGGCCTTTCCAAACAAAGCAGATAGAGGATTGAGTATCCTCGCTGTCTTCGCCAAAGGTGAATGTTCCCTCTGTTTCACGAAGAATATCCCCAACGGTTATTTTGCTTGCTTGTTTTGCAAGTTTATATCCGCCTTGAGCACCTCTTATTGTGTTTACAAGCTGAGCCCTAGTTAGTGAGGGGATAATTTGCTCAAGATATTTTTTTGAGATGTTTTGCCTTTCAGCAATATCTTTAAGTGAAATATATCCGCTGTTTATATGTTCTGCAAGGTCAACCATAAGCCGCAAAGCGTATCTTCCTTTTGTTGAAATTTTCATATTAACACCTCAATCCCTATTATGTCCATAGGTTATAGGGAATATATCATAATAAATATTTTTTGTCAAGACTTGAAATTATAATTTAAGGTTATATTTGTTGCTACTCATTGTCATAATTTTCAAGAAAGTTTATCTTTTTGCCCTTTTGCTTATATGCTATAATCGTATCTAAATTCACATTTTCTACACTTTTGAAAATATGAGACTCAATATCCGGATTTGTCTTTTTAAGCTCTCTTATAAGGTTTTTTATTTCAAGCCTTTTTGATTTTGTTTCTTCGTTATCACAGGTAGTACAAGTATTTGTAAATTTACAAGCGCACTGTATAAAGTGAAGGCCGCAATAATCTCGCCATAGTTTTATATCATCTTCCCTTATGTAATACATAGGGCGAATAAGTTCCATTCCCTCATAGTGAGTACTGTGGAGTTTAGGCATCATCGTTTGAACCTGGGCACCATAAAGCATACCCATAAGAATAGTTTCAATAACATCATCATAATGATGGCCGAGGGCGATTTTATTGCACCCTAACGATTTAGCAAATTTGTATAAATACCCTCGTCGCATTCTTGCGCATAGATAACATGGGTATTTTTCAACATTATATACCGATTCGAAAATATCGCTCTCAAATATTTTTATAGGTATGTCAAGTGTTTTTGCGTTTTCTTCAATTATTCTTCTGTTCTCAGGACTGTAACCCGGATCCATCACAAGAAATTTAACTTCAAACGGAAATTTGTTGTGTCTTTTTAACTCTTGAAAAAGTTTTGCCATGAGCATTGAATCTTTACCGCCGGAAATGCAAACTGCGACGGAATCTCCCTCTTTTACTAATTCATAATCACAAATAGCATTTACGAATTTGTTAAAAATTCTTTTTCTAAATCTTTTTCGAAGACTTTCCTCGGCTTTCCTCTTGACTTCGTCGCTTTCCTGCCTATTCATATCAAATCTCACCCAAGAAGGATATCCGCCTTTAAGGCTTAAAGCGTTATAGCCCCTTCCACATAGAAAATCAGCAACATCAAGGCTGAATTCTCCCCTTGCACAACAAATGATAAATTTTTTACCATCGTTTTCCGGTGGAGTAGAATAAATTTCTTTTTCGGTTAACTCAAGAGAACCGGGAATTTTGCCGTAAGCAATATTTTCCTTGTTCCTTATATCTATAACATGATATTCAAATATATCTAATTTGCCGAGTTCTTCAGCTGTTATCTCATTCATATTCATTCTTCCATAAAATTTATTTTTTATTATTATATTTTACGAATCAAAAATAGTCAATATCATCTTTGAACTAAACGATAATTTGTGCATTTGTCAATGATGTGAGACTAAGAAAATTGAGAGAAAAAAGCTAATTAGAATGTTTTTTCGGGACAGAGAGAGTAAGCGACGGAGCGTAGCGGAGG
>CAVHYZ010000103.1:0-4977 GCA_963640495.1 Acutalibacteraceae bacterium | reverse complement strand
TGTTCATAACTCATACCTAACTGCTCACCAATAGCTTTATATGTTAATCCATTAATTCGCATATTTATTATTTCTATTTCATAGTTTTTTACATGTCGATAACTTCTTGGCATTAAAAATCCCTCCTAATGTATATTTTACATCAAGAGGGTGTTTTTTCTATTGTCCATTTTTTACGGACTTGTTCATATTTAAATGCAGATCGATTAATTAGCAATAAATTTCGCAAAAGGTTATAAACAATTTGTAAGAGGTTTTTTATGTTTACGCCAAACATTTGAAGATAACGTTACAGAATTTAGATTTAATCGTACGTGTTAAATTCAACAGTAAATTCCGTGCCAATTTTTAAATTACTTTCTACAAATATATTTGCGTTTATCAGTTCAGCCATTCTTTTTGTTATTGAAAGCCCAAGCCCGTGTCCGCTTTTAGTATCCCTTGCTTTATCGCCTCTGTAAAATCTTTCGAAAACGTGTTCAATATCTTTTTCTTCAATTACAGTTGATGTATTTCTTACCTTTAGTATTGTTTTCTTTTTTTCTTTGTGAAGTGAGATAATAATATTTCCATTTTGCACTTCATATTTCATAGCGTTACTGATAAGCCCTGAACAAATTCTTTCAACGTAATCTTTATTTGATTCAATATAAATATTGTCTTCAATATCTGTTATATAGTTTATACCTTTATCAAATGCAAGAGATTCCATTTGTAAAGAAATTTTATTTACAGTGTGAGAAACATCAATTTTACTTATTTCTACGTTTAATTCTTTTGATTCCATCTGTGAAAGTGTGAGCATTTCGTTTATCATATTAAGCATATTGTGTGCAGCATTATCTGTAGATTCAATCCATTGCTTTTGGTCAAAAACAGTGTAATTTTCGTTAGATTTTAGAATGCTATTGTTTGCTAAAATAACTGTTATAGGTGTTTTTAAGTCGTGAGATATATCTGCAACAAATTGTTTTTCCATTTCCAT
This sequence comes from Acutalibacteraceae bacterium, assembly GCA_963640495.1. GTDB lineage: Bacteria > Bacillota > Clostridia > Oscillospirales > Acutalibacteraceae > CAG-177. Next base: position 3,992 of record CAVHYZ010000103.1, on the reverse strand, counting down.
TGACTGTTCAAGAGGCTTAACTGCGATTTTTGAAATATAGAATGAAATAATGTAAAAAATGACCATTGCCACTGCAAATATTGCAATCAAAATAAGTACAAGCTCAATAATAGGTGTTGTAACAAACAGAGTACTTGCCAGTGCAATTTTATAATATCCGTTGTTGCTATCAACATAATAGTACAGTGACAAATCTGATATTTTTCCGAAGCACTTATCGTAATTTATAACTTTAGATACAGCCGATTGAATTATTGTGTCACTTAAATCAGATGTATCCGAAAGAACTGTTATTCCCTTTTCTTCGGAATACAAAACAGCTGTTATATTTTTGATGTAATCAAGATCAAATAAAGGTCTTAATCTTCTATTTAATTTTTTTGAATTTTTATTAGGCTTTGATGGCGAATTTTGATTATCGTCGTTAGGCTTAGATGGTGGAATTATATCATCATTATTTAAATCTTGTGATGGAAAAAGTGCAGGTTTATCAACGGTAATTTCAATTGAAGAGGATGAAAATGGTGAAATCACCTGCCTCATCGTGGATTCAATATCACTGTATATACCTGCACCCATATAAATTCCAATAGCAGTAAGGACAATTATCAACACTGTTCCGATTAAAATTAGATTTAACCAAATAAACCTTTTACGATAATTTTGCATCAGTCAGCCTCCAGCTTGTAACCGATTTTTTGTATGTTTTTTACTGTATATTTTGTGCCTAAATATTTAAATTTCTTTCTTAAAAAAGAAATATAAGCTTCAACATTATTATCCGTTGCGTCAGAGTCATATCCCCAAACTGTATTTATGATATTATCCTTTGTAAAAGTATTTGAAGGGTTTGATAAAAACATTTTGCAAAGTTCAAATTCTTTTTTGCTGAGTTGAACAGAATCTGTTCCGCAAGAAAGCTTTGCACAGTCAAGCTTAAGCACTAAATCTCCATGCCTAAGCTCATCAATTGTTATTTCGCCTTTTCTTCTTGAAAGAGCTATAATTCTTGCAACAAGCTCATCTGTATCAAACGGCTTTGTCATATAATCATCTGCTCCGGCGGTAAGCCCCGTAACCTTATCTGAAATATATGTTCTTGCGGTAAGCATTAAAACAGGGGAGTTGACACCTAATTTTCTGATTGTTTGTACAACCTGAAAGCCGTCCATTTTAGGAAGCATAACATCAAGAATAATAACATCATAATTTGCACCTGTTGCATAAGCTACTGCATCTTCGCCATCATAAACGGCATCTGCAAACCAGCCTTTTCCTTCAAGTATTTTTTTTATAGCATTGGCAAGAGAAACTTCATCTTCAACAATAAGTATATTCATTATATTTGCCTCCATTTTATCGTATTATATCATTTATGACTAATATTATAAACCGCCTCCTTAAAAAATACTTAAAAATTTTTATGCTTTTTTCAGAAAGTTTTAAGAATTATGCATATAATCATACTCAAGAAAGATAATTTTGACAAATTCTTTTTCTCCCCCTAATATTCTATATGAGCGGAAAAGCAGCCCTACTGGACTGCTTTTCTGCTTTTAATTATAATTTCTTAATTGCCATTGATAAAACTGTTTTGGCATTATTTTGTACTTCTGCTAAGGAAATACCTTCTTTCATTCCTATAGCAGAAAGAAGAGTGCCATCTGATTTCGTTCTGTATCTACCCACTCTTGTACCACCAGGCATAAGAATATTTATGCCAGCTCTTACTCTGTATGCTTGATTTTTCAACCCGGGGAATTCCGGTGATGTCTTATTTCTCATCCACCAGTCTGTCATTACATTACCTTTATATCCCCATTCTTTCTTTAATATTCCGGTAACAAGCTCATATTGATAATGGCCCCAAACTCCGTTAATTCTGTTATATGAAGTCATTAAATTAAGTGGCTGAGCTGTTTTAACACAAATTTCAAAACCTAATAGATAAACTTCTCTTAAAGCTCTTTCAGAAACTATCGAATCGGCAAAAGTTCTATTTGTTTCTTGATTATTACAAGCAAAATGTTTAGGACAAGCTGATAAGCCATATTTTTGAACACCTTTTACTACTGCCGCACCACATTTTCCGGTTACAACAGGATCTTCGGAAAAATATTCAAAATTTCGTCCACAAAGGGGATTGCGATGAATATTCATTCCCGGAGCAAGAAGAACATCAGAGCCTCGTGCTTTCATTTCTTTGCCTATTTCTTCATATAATTGCTCAATGAGTTCTGTATTCCATGTTGATGCAAGACTTACTCCGATAGGAAGTAATGAAGATGTTGCTTTAAGCCTTATTCCACTGGGACCATCAGTTGTGGTAATTGGCGGCACGCCTTTTTCTTCAAGTGATTTTGTTATACCTCCGAATACTCCGGCATTTCCTGTTGGGCCAAGTGGGCTACTCATAATAAAGTCACCTCTTGAGAGCGCCTCAAGGTCATCATAACTAAGCTGCGCAATAAAATCATCTAACGTTATTTTACCGGCCTTAACATCTATTAGTTTAAATCCTTTATCGCCTGTAGGCTTTATTCCTTTCGGAATATTACTGAGTATTGTTTCTCTTAAATCTATTTTTGAAAGAGGGACTTCCTTATATTTCGGATTTCCATCAATATTTTCAAGCCTCATAAAAGATTTATGTGGTGCTCCAAACTGCTCAAGCTGCTCGGTTATAGTATCTTCGGTAATTTTAATTTCACCGCATTTAGATGCACCTCTTACATCTGTGCCAATATATATGTTGTATATACCTTTTTCAAGTATAAATGCACTGAGTTCTTCACTATAAGATGCCATTTCTTTTATAGTAAAACTTAAAGAAATTATTTCTTTTTTGCCGGGATTAATTTCGTTTGTTTTCTTGAATGTAACCAATGTTCTTGATGGCTTACCGAGTTTTCCTTGGGGAGCTTCAAAATAAACTTGAATTACTTCTTTTCCTGAATATTCGCCTAGATTTTTTACATCAGCAGATATATTTATTTTTTCATCAAAAGCAAAATTTATATTATCAATTTTGAATTCAGTATAGCTTAACCCGTAACCAAACGGATAGATAACTTTATCTTTAGCGAAAGTTTCAAAATATCTGTAACCTACATAAATGTCCTCTGAATAATAATTTTCCTTTTTATTTCCGAAATTTTTAGAACCGGGATAATCGTAATAAGATTTTGCAATGGTATCAGTAAGCTTTCCACATGGGCTGACTTTACCGCTTAAAACATCAGCAATTGCATTTCCGCTTTCCATACCTGCTTGCCAAACATATAAAATTGATGAAATATTATCATAAGCGTTTATTTCACCGAAATCCATTATACTTCCGCAATTAAGCAAAAGAATTACATTTTTGAAATTTGATGTTACTCTTCCTATAAGTCTCTTTTCTTCATCACTTAATAAGTAACTACCTTTTTCCAGCTTTAATTCTCTGTCTTCTCCTGATGATCTGCCAAGTATAATTATAGCTTTATTAGAGTTTTTGGCAGCCTCAACGCATATTTCATTACTGATATCTATTTCGTCATAGCTCATTGGCCAATGGCCCCAATAGCCGTCATCAACAGGATTTTCGGAGCAAAGCTTCTTATATTCTTCGACAAGTTTTTCGTTTAGTTTTATTCCTAAATTTTTAAGGCCATCAATAATTCCAATTTTATACGGAGCATTTACGTCGCCGCCGGAGCCGTATCCAACATAGAAAAAATCGTTCTGAACCCTTCCAAAAACAGAGACAACATCATCATCTTTAATCGGCAAAATATTTTTGTCATTCTTGAGCATGACAATACCTTCTGCACCAGCTTTGCGGCAAAGGCCGCTGATTTCATTACTGATTTCAAATTTTTCAGAATCATCACCGGTTGTTTGTGAGGTAGCGGAAACAACCGTGTTTACAATTTTACCGATTATTTTATTTGCTCTTTTTATAACTTTATTCATTTGTAATCGCCTCCGTTTTTGCTATTATATCATCC
>CAVHYZ010000102.1:0-5004 GCA_963640495.1 Acutalibacteraceae bacterium | reverse complement strand
CAGCGAAAAATCCCGATGCTGTCTATGCGTGCATAAACTGCGGAGACGCCGTCTGCCCCGGCGAAATCGCAAGCCGGTCTGTCTGCATTGACTCGGATATCGGGCAGGTGCTGGAAGACTTAAAGCAAGAAAACTAAATAACGGAAACACAGCCGTCTGACTTGAAAATCAGGCGGCTTTTTCATGGTCTCTGCGTTTCGGAGTAACATACAAACTGATTTGTGATTATGTTAAGATTTCCAATACAAGCATACTATCTTTTGCCCGTTCTTTCCACTTTTTAATAATTTTGTGTTTATTTTTAATTATATTTGTGATATACTTATAAACTGATGTAGTGTAATAAACAAATATGTGAATAATGGAGGAGGCATATTCAAGTGAAAAATTCAAATTTAGATATTCAAAATGCGGATTTTTCAGAACAGGTCGGCATCAGCTCTTATGAAATGCTTCCGTTCCTTAATGATTTTAAAGCAAATAAAATTGAACTTCATTCTTTTATGGTGCTTCGCGATGGAAAAATCGCTTTCGAGGCTCACAGATTACCTTATGGTAGGTTTGTAAGGCAGGCTATGTTTTCGGTTTCAAAGGTGCTTGTGGCTTTTGCTATTGGATTTGCACAGGATGAAGGATTACTCTCACTTGATTCAAAAGTTGCGGACTTTTTTCCTGAGTTTCGCCCTTCAAAGAGAGATAAATTTCTGGAAAGGCTTACAATTCGCCATTTGCTGAGTATGACATCTGGCAAAAAAATTGCTCCGCTGAGTCCAAGGGATGCCAAATCAAGGCTAAAAGTATTTTTCGGCACCAAATGGAGTGGAGAGCCCGGTAAAGTTTCTGATTATACTGTTGAAAACATTTGCATTTGCTGTGACATATTAAAAAAAGTTACGGGAACCACTATAACCGACTATCTTACACCACGGCTTTATGAGCCCCTTGGCTATGAAGCTGCTCCTCTTTGGGAGAAGGATTCAACAGGCATTGAAGGCGGATTTTGGGGCCTTTACCTTTCACCCGATGAGCTTGCAAAACTTTCGCTTTGCCTTTTAAATGATGGCAAATATGCGGGCAAACAGGTTATCCCCAATGATTTTGTGAAAGAAATGCTTGCAGTGCAATCAAAAAATGTGCCATTTCAAAATAAACTCGGGAAAACAGATTACGGATATTTTATAAGGACAAGTAATTTAAAAAACGCTTTTATGATTGATGGCACTTTTTCACAGTTTTCCGTTATGGTAAAAGATTGCAATACAGTGCTTATTTGTACTTGCAGTCATATTGTGCCGGAAGATGCAATGGATGTTATTATCAATCATTTTCCCAGAATGATAACGCATAGGCAAGAAAAGCCTCCTAAAGAAAAAATTGATATTCATCTTGATGATATTCCCGTTATCTTCGGCGAAAGAAATAAATATGAAGATGAAATCAAGGGTAATGTACTTAAATTTCGAGGCAGTGTTTTAATGAATGCGGTGGGAGTTCCCTTTTCTATGCTTCCCCTTGTAAATATCTATCTTGCTCCGGATAAAGGGGATAACATAAACAACATAGTGCTTGATTTTACAGAAAATACTTGCATTTTCAGTTGGGACGAAGGTAAAGATCACAATATGATTCATTGCGCTATGGACGGTTCTCTCAAATATGATAAAATGCATATTTCAGGTATAGAATATAATATCGTGTGTGCTGCCGCTTGGGTAAATGAAAACACACTTGAAATTCAAGTAAGACCTCTTGAATCTATCAACGAAAGACGAATTTGCCTTGAATTTGGCCCGAAAAATTCTGTTACGCTCAGAGCAAGCTCTGTTACATCATCGGATGAAATATGTGATGAAATCGGCGATATTGCCGCAGAATATTTACAGAGTGACGATATGTATAAACCTTTAAGTAGCCTTACAAGCAATTTTTCATTTATTCTCAATTCTCCTTTAAAAGGCAAAATAAACTGAAAGGAAACCGTATGGACAATAACAATGGAAAAGTTAATTTCTCCGGCCGCAAAAAACTTATTGTTGCGGTTTGTGTTGCTGCATGCCTTGTTGCTTTTCTTTTTGTATTTCTTTTGTTGAAAAATACTGTATTCTTTTCTGTTGCGAAAAAAAAGGCGGAAAGCCAAGACTTTAAATCTGCTCAAAGCTATCTTGATGGAATTGATAATGAAAAAGCAAATGTACTTAGTCAATATGTTTCGTTACGAATTGATATAAACAGCAACTATGCTATATTGCTTTCAAATTTTGATATTGATATCATTACAAGCTGGAAAAATACTGCCGAGGAAATTTTATCAAATAAAGAGTATTTGTCTCAAGATATAGAGACTACGGTGGAAGAACTTTCTTCAAAGTTGGACACAGTATGTAGTCTTTATGAAGAATTTAGTGAAAGAGAATCGGATATTCTTGAACTCATGGATATATTCGACGAAATAAACAGACTTTATGCAAAAGATGAAAACGGAAATAGTCCTTCTTTTACAGTTGGTGAAGAATATGCCAAAATAAAAAAGTGGACTGAGCTTTATAACACAGTTTCCGATTATTCATCAAGAATTCCTAACGGTGATAATATATACTTACTTTCTTATTTCCTTAAAGAAGCTTTAGGAGAAATTGATGATTTAAACAGTGCCATGGATAATATACTTTCAAAAGGTTACAGTGAAACAGATACGGTTCGTGTAAGCGGTGAAGGTCACAAGCAGTACCAATCCATCACTAACTCAAACGGCATTACGGTTAATCTTGCTCGTAAAGAAGAATACACTGAATATTTATCTGCAAGTATTTGCAGAGCGTTAACAGAATCATTAGCAGAATATTATTTGGGTATATAAATTTAAATAAATAAATTTAAAATATATCAAGGTAAGGAGAGGTTATAATGAAAAAAATATTAAAAAGTATGTTATCCGCTTTTCTTGCAGCTGTTATGATTTTTTCTATGGTTTGTTTTGCAAGCGCAGAGAATGAAGCAAAGTCAAATTACAAGATTGTTTCTCCATATGAAGATGTTATATGGAGTGGAGAAAATGCTTGGGGTGCATATAAAGGGAATTTACACACTCATTCATATGTAAGTGATGCTGATGTTGATTTGCGTGACATGATTATAGAGTATTATAATCAGGGCTTTGATTTTCTTGCCATGACCGAACATGGTGTAACAGGTAAAGCGTGGAATGATAAACAAACAGAATTGCCACTCTATTGGTATCAAAGAATTATCGGCAATAAAGTTCACACTCTTTCAGATGAAGAACATAAAGCCATCACCACCGGTACCTATGAAGTAAATGGGAAATCAAGAAATTACGGGATGACTTGCGTTACCGGCGGCAATGAGCTTAATGCTCTTACAGCAACAAAATGCCATGTTAACGGATTTTTTCTTCCCGACGGCGTAGGCGATAATTATTTAGGCTATGAAAATGACTATGAAGGCGCAGTAAAGCTCGCTGATGATGCGGGAGCTTATTCTGTAATAAATCATCCGGGCGATTGGTTAGATTCAAATACAAACAGAGCTGCTGTATCAGACCCCGAAAATGTAGAATATTTCGGCAAGATTCTTCTTAAATATGACAGTTGCCTCGGTATGGAAGTGTTTAATGAAAAGAATGCTACCACACCATATGACAGGGTTCTTTGGGATAATTTGCTTATGTATTGCCTTCCCTACGGTAAAAAAGTTATAGGATTTTCAAACGGTGATACACACTCCCTTAATAATGTTAACTCATCTTTCTCTGTATTCATGATGGAAGAAAATACAGTTGAAAACATTAAAAAGACTATGGGTTCCGGCGCATTTTTCATGGTAACAAGAATGATAAGATCGGATTCTGAGCTTGGGCCTAAAGAAGATATGGATAAGAGAACAAGTTTTGATCCATATCCTACATTTAATGAAGTTACGGTTGATGGCCACAAAATAAAAATCAGTGTAAAAGATTGCTATAATATTCAGTGGGTTGCCAATGGTAAAGTTATTGATTCAAAAGATATTAATCAGTCCTCAAATAGCACAGAGTATGTTCTTGATCTTGATACGATAGATGGGGCAGAAGATTTCCTATATGTTCGCTGTCAGCTTATGGGTACTGATGGAATCGCTCTCACTCAAGCTTTTGAAATTGACAACGGCGATAAAAAACTTGATTATGAAGAAGACCATTCCACTTCAGCAAAAATCGACAGATTTTTATATAAATTATTCAGCCTCAGAGTTTTTGTCTTTGTCGATGAAATTTATAAGCTTATCGCTGGTGTTACCAAATAAAATTAAATCTGTATATGAAAAAACCTGCAGTGTTCAAATTGGCATTGCAGGTTTTGTGTTGCATTTATTTGGTTTTAACTGTGCCATTTTATTCAGGACAGGTTATTTTTGCAATGTCTTCTATAATATGATGAAGAGCTTGTGCAAGTTCAGTATCTGCAGCTTTGTAGAACATTTCTTTTCCCTCACGGCGTGATATTATTAAGCCGGAGGCTTTTAACAGCCTTAAATGATGAGAAATGGCAGGGCTTGTCATATTTATGGCGGCGGCAATATCTATGACACATTCTTCGGTGTGGCAAAGATACCAGAAAATGCGAAGGCGAGTTGGGTCACCGAGTTGTTTCATAGCATCGGATACACCTATAATCGCACTATCATCGGGTAAGCATTTTTCAATTACATCCTCATTACCATGATGATGATGGGGTTCGGGAATTTTGTTGTCTACCATTTATGTCAGCACCTCTGATCAGTTTATAAACACAATTATATATCTAAAACATTAAAATTGCAAGAACACAAATGAGAACGATTAAAATATTGTTTAATCTTTTATAAAAAAACTATTGACAAATTGACAGAAATAGGCTATAATCAGTTTAACAATTAAACAAATGTTTAATCGATGTATATGGAAAGGGGAAATAAAAATGAAAAAATTCTACAAAATAGATGTTGATTGCGCAGCTTGTGCAGATA
>CAVHYZ010000101.1:0-5083 GCA_963640495.1 Acutalibacteraceae bacterium | reverse complement strand
TATCACAATATCCGTCATTGTTAGTATCCGCGTGATTTATAGCCGGCTGATAATCGCCTTTGTAATTGAATCCGCAAGAGCAAGTATAGGTTGTGTAGCCTTGCTCTGTGCAAGTAGGAGCCGTTGTTTTCTTTGTGTAAGAATGAGTATGAGCAGACGGAAGTTTACTGCCGGATTTTGTTCTTGTATATGTTTCCGGGCAGCGATCACACGTTGCTGTTTCGGTGCCGTCCTTTTCTGTTGTTGCGTCATTATTATAAATGTAAGTTGTAAAGGAGTGACCGAGAGCCTTTATTGTTTCTGTGTAACTTGCTCCACAACTACATTCAAATGTTTTTATACCAGTTGCTGTGCAAGTTGCGGCTTTGGTGATTGTGGATGTATAACTGTGGGTGTGTGTTATAGGTGTTGAAGCATCATCTACAAAGACAAATTTCAGATCATTGGCAGCTGCATAACGATGAGCTTCTGACGCTTTTTCACAATAAATTGTAAAATAAGAATCATAGTTATATCCTTTAGAACCATTATAATACCAACACCCAAACGCACCTTCACCAATTTCTTCAATAGTACGTGGAATTTTTACAGAGGTTAGCCCTGTTTCATAAAATGCTAAATTGCCTATCGCAATAACGCTATTAGGTATTGTTATATCTACAATTTTTGTACAGCCCCAAAATGCTCCTTCTTGTATTAAACTAACATTATTACCGAGTTTTAAGACTTCGAGACTTTTACAATTTTTGAAAGCAAAAGAATAAATATTTTTTGTTCCGTTTCCAATTGAAGCGCTTAACAAACAACTACAGTCTTTAAAAGCTGATTCTCCAATTGTTATAACACTATCCGGAATTATTATACCCGTTAGTTTAACACAACCCTCAAACGCACTGTTTGAAATAACTTTTGTTCCAGTCTTAATCACGTAATCTCCGGAAAGCGTGTCTTTTGCTTTAATAAGGTGATTTCCTATATACAGAACTTTACCATTTTGATATATCATTGTAGTAACCTGTGTTATAAAACGCATTACCGCCTATACTTGTTACACTGTCGGGGATTGTTATGCTTGTAAGGCTTGTACAACCAGAGAACGAATCATTTGCAATAACTTTAGTTCCGTCTTTTATTTTGTAATCGCCTGAAATTGTATCTTTTGCTTCAATAAGGCAATTGCCTATGTATAAAACTCCATTTTGCCAATTATCTTTATTATTGTAGTAACCTGTGTTATAAAATGCATTACCGACTATACTTGTTACACTATCTCCGATTGTTATGCTTGTAAGGCTTGTGCAATCCCTGAACGCATAACCTCCTATACTTGTTACACTGTCTTCAATTGTTACTTTTGTAATTTTATCTTTATAGCTGTACCAAGGAGTGTCTGATGATGAGTAATCATCCATTGCACCGATGCCACTGATTACAAGCTCACCTGTACTTAACAGAATCCAAGAAAAATTTTCTCCACAGGAGCCTGAATAAAGATAAAGCTTGCTTGAGTTACATTCGTATATTATTGTAGCTGATGTTAAATTGCTGTAATCATAACTTTTAGAAATTTCACTCCATTGTGTTGGCGTTCCGGTATAATATACAGTTTTAAGGCTTTCGCAATAACCGAACGCATATTTATCTATACTTGTTACACTGTCGGAGATTGTTATGCTTGTAAGGCTTTCGCAATCCCAGAACGCTCTATTACCTATGCTTGTTACACTGTCGGAAATTGTTACTTTTGTAATTTTATATTCATAGCTATACCAAGGAGCATTTGATGAATATGTGTAATCAGTCATTGCACCGGTGCCGCTGATTACAAGCTCACCACTGTCTTCGTCAAATTCCCATATTAAATTATCTCCGCATGAGCCGGAAGCTGCAAACGCTTTGAAATCTATAACTCCACCTACAGAAATTGTGCCAAATATTATCACTGCACAGAGGATTAATGATATTAGTTTCTTACTTATTGTTTTCATTAGGTTGTGCCTCCTCATGATCTTTTTCTCATTCAATTATATTTTCATTTTTATGCATTTTTCAAATTCTTCTTTAATTGAATTCAGCCCCGGTACATCTTCTTAAGATTCCCATTTTATGAATTTTTTTTAAAGAATTAAATTATCATCACCCAAAATACTATAAATATACATTAGGTATACATCATAAAAGCTTTGTCATTTTCCGCTTTTTGAAAAACAAAATTTTCAAGTAATTTTTTAAAGAGATTATCATTGCAAAGTGTATCAGTCCTGTACTTATATTTGTTATCAAAATAAGAATAAATTTCGAAATGATTTTTCAAGCCATCTAAATAACCTCTTAAATGTTCTTTAGAAAACAAGGATTTTTTCATAAATTCAAATCCGGAACTGATTCCAAAATTTCCATTTCCTTCAGCACCGGCGCCAAAGAAGAAAGCTATTTTTAACATATCTTCAACACCATTTTCACCTTTTAAATTGCAACGCAAAAAACGCCACGCATAAAAATATTATGCATGACGCTCAATAGATATGTTAAATTTTGAAACAGCAAAATAAAGGGCTACATTTGATGATGTGCCCTGTCTGTCTGTCTGTCTGTCAAAATTGTGCCGCTTATCATTTAATTTGTCAACCCTTATTCAGAAAGATTATGAAATATTTTGATCTTTCTAATTTATGAAATTCATTAAAATCCTACCACTCCTATGATTTATTTTAACATACATTTTAATATATTTCAACATTATAATTTGAAAATATTAAACTTTTTTTCTTTTAAAATTCAGATTGCTATTTAATTAAATAGCTTAAACATTTTGTCCGGAACATTTGTGATGATACAGTCTGCACCGATGTCACTAAGGCGTTTAATTTCATCAATATCGTCTATTGTCCAATGCTGAACAGCTATGCCAAGAGAATGGCAGTATCTGATAAATCTTTCTGTGCCGAGCCTTATTATTTTATATTGATTTGCAGGGAGCTGAACCACCTTAAAAGGAAGTTTATCTTTATTAAGCTTAATGTTAAGGGCATAAGCAAAATAGAAAAATACGCCTTCTCTAACGCCAATTGAACGCTGAGTTTTTGGATATTTCTTAGTGAGATAAGATGTTATATCACTATTAAAGGTAGCAACAATCACTCTATCTGCAATACCTTTATCGTTGATAAGTTTTATAAGAGCATCTGCGGACTTTCTGCCTGTTTCACCATCATCTTTTATATCAATGCTGTATAAATATTCTCCGTGAGCCTCAATTTTATCAATTATATCTTCAAGCAATGGGATGCTTAGGCCTTCGGGAATATCATTGTTTCTTAAGCCTTTATATGGCATTTCGCCGGTATCCGTAACAAAACTTTCACCAGGGTTTAATTTACTGATTTCTTCAAATGTTAAATCGGAAGGCTTAATATTCTTTCTACCGAATTTTTCAACGGCATCGGTTGTTCTGTCAAGAGAACCGTCATGAAGAATAATAAGTTTATTATCCTTTGTCATGTGCAAATCAAACTCAAGCTCTTTAACGCTGAATTCCTTAGTATTAAGGCAAATATCAAAAGCCATGGGAGTATTTTCGGGAGCTATCCCCGCCCCAGCTCTATGAGCTGCAATTTGGGCGTGACCCTCATCGGCAAAAAGCTTGCCTTTATTGGTCTGAACATCTCTTAAATTCTTAGGCATATATCTGTCGGCAAAATATCCGAGAAGAATTAAAAAGCCGGCAGTGACAATTGCAAGGCAAACTATAATTTCAATTATTCTTAAAATAACAATTAGAAAAGTCATAATTATCACCATAATAAGACAGCGCCTTGAAATTCAAGAAGCTGAATTTGATTTATTTCATTTCGCTAAGCTGAACAGGTCTGCCCTCTGCAACAGACTTCTTTGCTGCAAGAGCAACAAGAATTGAATTAAGACCATCTTCGCCTGTTGTAGGTGTAGGCTTATCATTGAGAACTGCATCAACAAACTGAAGCATCTCATCCCTAAAGGATTGCATATATCTTTCAAGGAAGAAGTAAAGAGGTTTATCGGATACAACACCTTCCTCGCCCATATAAACAACATTGGTAGGAGTATCATTTGATGCAACAGCGGCACCCTTGCTACCAAAAACTTCAATTCTCTGATCATATCCATAAGCGGCACGCCTGCTATTATCAATAACACCAATAGCACCGTTAGCAAATTTAAGGCTGATAACAGCTGTATCAACATCACCTGCTTCACCGATGGCAGGGTCAACAAGACAAGTTGCATTTGCATAAACTTCTGTAACCTCACTGCCTGCAAGGAAACGAGCCATATCGAAATCATGAATTGTCATATCAAGGAATATACCGCCACTAACTGCGGAATACTCAGCTTTGGGAGGCTCAGGGTCTCTTGAAGTAATTTTAACAATATGAACATCACCAATTTTACCATCATTAACCATAGCCTTAACATTTGCAAAGTTATGATCGAAACGGCGGTTAAAACCTACTTGAAGTTTAACACCTACAGCTTTTACTGCGTCTATAACGGCATTAACTTTTTGGGGAGTAAGGTCAACAGGTTTTTCACAGAAAATGTGTTTACCTGCTTTTGCAGCCTCAATAGCTATATCAGCATGAGTATCTGTGGATGAACAAACAAGCACAGCTTCAATCACAGGGTCGGCGAGCATAGCTTTATAATCCTCATAAACAGTAGGAATATTTAACTCTGCGGCAACTTTTTCTGCGTTTGCTTTGAAAACATCGGTAATACCGATAACCTGAGCTGTGGGAACATTGTATGCAATTGATTTTGCGTGAAGCGAACCAATACGGCCGGCTCCGATAATACCTACTTTAAGTTGTTTCATCTTAAGGTCAGTCCTTTCTTAAGGCATAATTTATAACACAAGTATAGTATCACATCAGTAAAGGTAATTCAATAAAAATTTATATTCGAGCAAAAAAATAATAAAAATTAAACATTTTAAAATTTTTGTGCATTTGTCAATGATGTGAGACTAAGAAAATTGAGAGAAAAAAACTAATTAGAATGTTTTTTCGGGACAGAGAGAGTAAGCGACGGAGCGTAGCGGAGG
>CAVHYZ010000100.1:0-5120 GCA_963640495.1 Acutalibacteraceae bacterium | reverse complement strand
AATTATAACAAATAAATTTTCCATATTCAACAACAATTTTTTAAAATAATTTTTAGATAAAACGAATAAAATATCAATTTAAGATGTATAAAATTACAAATTTCCAATCTAATAATGTATATTTTTCGGTAATTATGAAAAAATATTCAAAATGACAAGATTTTTCCCTTGACTATCTATAATAAGAAATGTATAATGTGTGCATAATTTGCATATTGAGAGGTTTAAGATGACCAAAGTGTTTATTGACGGCAGTGCCGGCACAACAGGTTTAAGAATAAATGACAGACTATCTGAAAGAGATGATATCGAGCTTATTAAGCTCTCGGAAGAAAAAAGAAAAGACACAAGCGCAAGAAAAGAAGCAATTTTCAGTGCAGACATTGCTTTTTTATGTCTTCCCGATGTAGCGGCAGTTGAGGCTGTGTCGCTTGCCGATGGCAGTAATACCGCTATTATAGATACATCCACCGCTCACAGAGTTAACGACAACTGGGTTTATGGATTTCCTGAACTTACGGGTCAAAGAGAAAAAATCAAAAATTCAAAAATGATTGCCAACCCGGGTTGTCATGCAAGCGGATTTATTTCTCTTGTGGCTCCTTTAGCAGAAAACGGAATAATTTCAAAAGATTTATCTCTTACTTGTTTTTCACTTACCGGTTATTCCGGAGGCGGGAAAAAGATGATTGCCGAGTATGAGTCTGATAAAAGAGATATTCTTTTAGATGCGCCCAGAATGTATGGGATTTCGCAAAATCACAAGCATCTTCCGGAAATGTCAAGAATTTGTCATTTAGATAATTTACCTATTTTTTGCCCGATTGTTGCCCCATATTACAGCGGAATGGAAGTTACCGTTCCACTCTTCTTAAAAGATATAAGGGGTAATATAAAGGATATAAAAAATATCTATAAAGAATATTACAATTCCGGTGTAGTAAAATTCGTTGATAACGATACAGAAAACGGATTTTTATCCGCAGGTGTTCTCAGTGGAAGAGATGATATGATTATAACTGTTTGTGGAAATGAGGATAGAATACTCTTAGTTTCCAGGTTTGATAATTTAGGCAAAGGTGCATCCGGCGCCGCAATTCAAAATATGAATATACTCTTGGGAATAGATGAAAAAATAGGATTAAATGTTTAATGGAGGATATGAGATGAAAGTTATTTCCGGTGGCGTATGCGCCGCTAAAGGCTTTACTGCTGGCGGTATTCACTGCGGTATTCGCAAAAATAAAGAAAAAAGAGATTTATCAATTATTTACAGCGAGGTTCCGGGAGCAGCCGCTGCAACATACACAACCAATCTTGTAAAAGGTGCTCCCCTTCTTGTAACAAAAAAACATATCTCAAACGGCTATGCTCAGGCTATTATCTGCAACAGCGGTAACGCTAACACTTGCAACGCAAACGGCGTTGAAATTGCAGAGCAAATGTGCTCTTTGCTTGCTGATGAAATAAAAATTAAAGCAGATGACATTATCGTAGCTTCAACCGGTGTAATTGGTCAGCCTCTTGATATTGAGCCTATCGCAAAAGGTATGCCTGCTCTTATTTCTTCCCTTTCCGAAAACGGAAGTGACAATGCCGCTGAGGGAATTATGACTACTGATACAATCAAAAAGGAAATCGCCGTAGAATTTACGGCAGGAGGAAAAACCTGCAAAATCGGCGGTATTGCCAAAGGTAGCGGTATGATTCATCCCAATATGGCAACAATGCTTGTATTTATTACAACAGATGCTGCAATTTCCCCTACTATGCTTCAAAAAGCACTTTCGGGAGATATTAAGAACACTTTTAATATGGTTTCCGTTGACGGTGACACATCAACAAACGATATGGTAACCGTAATTGCCAACGGCATGGCAGGAAATGATATTATTGACAGCGAAAATGAAGATTACTTTGAATTTATGAAGGCTCTTAACACTGTTAATATGAATCTGTGCAGAATGATTGCCGGTGATGGTGAAGGTGCCACAAAACTTCTTGAATGTAAAGTTACAGGCGCAAAAGATGAAGAAACCGCAAAAATTGTAGCAAAGAGCGTTATTTGTTCCTCCCTTCTTAAAGCTGCTATGTTCGGAGCAGATGCAAACTGGGGCAGAGTTCTTTGTGCAATCGGTTACAGCGGAGCAGATGTTAATGTTAATAGAATTGATGTTTCGTTTAGGAGCAACAAAGGCGAAATTCCCGTTTGTGTAAACGGTGCGGGCATAGAATTTTCAGAAGAATTTGCAAAAGAAATTTTGCTTGAAAAGGAAATAGAAATACTTATTAACTTAAAAAGCGGTGATGCAAGCGCTACAGCATGGGGCTGTGATTTAACTTATGACTATGTCAAAATCAATGGAGATTACCGCACTTAAATTAGGAGAATTAACCATGAGTGAAGAATATTCAACCTCAGAAAGAATTGAAGATATTATAAATGCCCTCCCTTATATCAAGAGATATACAGGCAAAATTGTTGTTGTAAAATACGGGGGAAACGCTATGAAAAACGAAGACCTCAAGCAAAAAGTAATGCTTGACATAGTGCTTCTTTGGACTATCGGCGTTAAAGTTGTTCTTGTTCATGGCGGCGGCCCGGAAATCAATGATATGATGTCAAAACTCGGAAAAAAATCCGAATTTGTTGACGGACTTCGTGTAACAGACAAAGAAACCGTTGATATAGTTCAAATGGTTCTTGCCGGCAAGGTTAACAAGACTCTTGTAAACTACCTTGAAGAAAAAGGTGCAAAAGCCATAGGGCTCTCTGGCATGGACGGCAGACTTATTGAGGCTGAAACGAAGGATAAAAAACTCGGCTATGTGGGCAACATCACAAAGATAAACGCTCAGCCTATTTTTGATTTGCTTGAAAAGGGATATATTCCCGTTATATCAACCCTTGGCTGTGATAAAGACGGCAACACATATAATATCAACGGTGATACAGCAGCTGCGGAAATTGCCGGCGCTCTTAAAGCGGAAAGATTTATTCTTATGACCGATATCAACGGTGTGCTTAAAGACAAAGACGACCCATCAACTCTTATCTCCGAAATATCAAAAAATGAAGCTGAAAAATACTATCAAGACGGCACAATTTCCGGTGGAATGATTCCAAAGGTAAAAAGTTGCTTCGACGCCATTGATGAGGGCGTAAAGAATGTGGTTATAATGAACGGTACCGTTCCCCACTCAATTCTTATTGAATTACTGACAAATGAAGGCTGCGGCACTATGTTCAGCGGAGGAAAGACTGAATGAATATAAAAGAAACAGATAAAGCCTATGTTGCCGGAACTTACAACCGTTTCCCTGTTGAAATAGTAAGCGGTAAAGGCTCAATAGTTAAAGATATAAATGGCAAAGAATATATAGATATGGGTAGCGGTATAGGAGTTACTTCATTTGGTATTGCCGATGATATTTGGCAAAAAGCTGTTATAGAACAAATTTCAAAAGTTCAACACACTTCAAATCTTTATTATACAGCTCCCTGTGCAATTCTTGCCGAAAAGCTCTGTGAAAAAACGGGAATGAAAAAAGTATTCTTTTCAAATTCCGGTGCAGAGGCAAATGAATGTGCAATTAAGGCTGCAAGAAAATATGCTGCAGAAAAGAAGGGTAAAGACTACTATACAATCATAACTCTTATAAACAGTTTTCATGGCAGAACACTTACAACTCTTGCTGCAACAGGTCAAGACCGTTTTCATGAGTTATTTCAGCCTCTCACTCCCGGGTTTGCATACGTTGAAGCAGGAAACTTTGAGCAATTAAAGAAAATTTCCGAAGAAACAAAGGCTGCGGGAATACTTATGGAATGTGTGCAAGGCGAAGGTGGTGTTCTTCCCCTTGATAAAGAATTTGTTGTAAAAGTAGCAGAATATGCAAAAGAGAACGATATAATTCTTATGTTTGACGAAGTTCAAACAGGTAACGGCAGAAGCGGAAAGTTTTATTCATATATGAATTTTGATGTTCAGCCTGATGTTGTATCCACAGCAAAAGGTCTTGCCGGCGGTTTGCCTCTTGGTGCAACAATTTTAGGTGATAAGGTTGAAAATATTTTCGGCTATGGCGATAACGGTTCCACCTTTGGAGGCAATCCAGTAAGCTGTGCTGCTGCTATAAGCATAATTGACAGAATTAACGATAAGCTTTTAAATGAGGTAAAAGAAAAAAGCGATTATGTTTTTAAGGCTTTTGAAAATGCAGAAGGTGTTGAAAGTGTTGCGGGTATGGGCCTTATGATCGGTATTAAAACTATTAAGCCCGCAGGCGAAATTGTCAAAGCCTGCATTGAAAAAGGTGTACTTTGCCTTACAGCAAAAGATAAGGTTAGACTTCTTCCTGCATTGAATATTCCCATGGATGTGCTAAAAAATGCTGTTGAGGTAATTAAAGAAGCTTGCAAAGCGTAACAAAATTGTATAAGTTTCATGCCTTCCCCTTCTTAGAGGAAGGCTTTTTTGTTATATTTGTACATTGCATTTTTTTGAATTTTAATATAATATTAGTTAACCTGTTAATTATTAACATATTAACATTTAATTGGTTTACAAAAGGAGTGATATAATGCAAAAGCCAAGTAATATTCATAAATCAAGCCTTGTTGTCATGAACTTTATGCAGGTAGACAGGCTCCATCACACCTGTGTCGATGTAAAAATCAGCTCTATGGGATTCGGAATACATCGTGCCCAACACGGAATGCTTATGTTTCTTAACAATCAAGGCGAAAATGTTTCTCAAAAAGATATTGCAGATTTTTTTAAAATCAGTCCTGCCGCAGTGGCAAATGCAATGAAATCTCTTGAAAGCGAAGGTTTCATTGAGAGAAAGCCCGATAAATCGGACACCAGAAGAAATATAGTTAAAATTACGGATAAGGGAAGAGATGTTATTGATAAATCAAGCGAAATTTTCTCATCCATTGATAAAGCAATGATAAAGGGCTTATCCGACGAAGAACTCGTAATTTTTCGCAAATGTCTTGATACAATGGCTGAAAATCTTAAAGATGAAATTAACAGCAAGGAGGAATGAAAATGAAAAGATGGTCAAAATATATTAAGCCATATCTCCCCTATTTCATACTTGGGCCTCTGTGT
>CAVHYZ010000099.1:0-5330 GCA_963640495.1 Acutalibacteraceae bacterium | reverse complement strand
TCTAAGCCAACTTGCGAAATATCGGTAATTATGCAACTTGTAAGATATTTTCTTAAAAACATACATAGCATTGGGGGCGACGAAGGATTTTCGGGCTGAATGTTTGTAAGATTAATTCTCGGTATGCTTGATGAAGCAGAGATAAACAGCTTTTTTGCTCCATCCCTGTTTCTTAAGTTAAATATTATTTCATCTTTTGCGGGCTGGTAAATTTTTTCAATTTTGCAACCGATAATTTGATTTTTTAGTTCATCAGTTAAAAGATGTAAAGTTAAACCGTCAAGAGGCATTATAAATTATCTCCCGTAAATTCTGTAGGTTGTGATTGTTTTAGAATTAAGCACTCAATTTTAAATTCATTTTCTATTTTTTCCTTTAGGAAAGGTATAACGGGATTCTCTGTTTCAAAGTGTCCGGCGCAAAAAATAGAGAGTCCTAATTCTTTTGCATTTATAAATTCATGATGCTTTACTTCACCGGTAATAAAAGCATCAGCTCCATTTTCAATTGCTTCATAAAAATACTCACCGGCCGCACCTCCGCAGACAGCTACCTTACTGATAAGCTTATTTGCATCAGCGTAAATAACAGGACCGGCTAATTTTTTTGAAATTATTTTTGAAAGCTCCTTTGCAGTTATCGCATCGATATCACCCATATGGCACATTTTAGCGTCTGTATCAGTGTCAAAGGCTTTTATATTTTTGAGGCCTAAAGTCTCTGCCAAAACAGTGTTAACCCCAGGCTCTGATTTATCAAGACAGGTGTGAGCACATAAAACATTTATATTGTTTTTTATCGCCAAGCAAAAAACATCGTTTGTATCAATGCTTTTAAGAGAATTAAAAATAATCGGATGATGAGTAATGATAAGATCGCAATTATTACTTGCAGCATCTAAAACGGTTTCTTTTGTAGCATCAAGTGCAAATCCGATTTTATTAATTTCATTATTTAAATTTCCTATTAGTAGTCCGCTATTATCCCATTCGCATTGGCTGTCAAAGGGAGCAAACGAATTAATATAATCAAATATTAATTTGATTTTCATTTATGATTACCTCTGCACTTTCAATAATTTTGCTTAATTTATCATGTGTTTCTTTTGATTTGTATTTACCTTCTGCTTCACATCTGATTCTAAGAAGATTTAAGTTCTTTTCCGTGATTTTTTTGCTACATTCGTCTTGATTAAATATTAAATCTCCAAAGTAAATATACCAATCAGGCTTATTTATTTTTGTTCCATTAAATTCTGCACAAATTATATTGTAGTATCTTCCTGCGTCTTTACATGCCTTCTCAGCGATAATTTTAAATCCGTTATTTATTAAATATTCTCTTACATCTTCGCTATGTGATTGAGGTTGCAGAATTAACCTGTATGAAGGATTTTTTAGCCAATCTGTTTTTTCCAAAATATCTCTAATTAAGGTTCCGCCCATGCCGCAAATGATATAATCATCTGCAATGTCGGGTTTAATTTCTTCAAATCCATCCGATTGTATTAATTGGATTTTATTTTGAATGCCATATTCATTGATTGTTTTTTCAGCGTTTATAAGAGGACCTTTTCTCAAATCCGAACCAATAACAAAGGGCGAAATTTCATTAATAATAAGATATGCAGGTAGGTATGCGTGATCGGTTCCAATATCAGCTACTCTTGAGCCTTTTCTTACAAATTTAACAACTGTTTTTAATCTTGAACTAATTTCCATTATTTATCTCTCAATAACATTTTTTTAAATTATTGCATAAAAATTATAATTTTTCAATATCTGCTTATAAAACTTGAATAAAACATTTAAATATAGTATAATCATCTCACTTTGAAATAAGGGCGATTAAAATGAAAAAATATGATCTCTGTATTATTGGTGGTTCAGCATCAGGCATTGTAGCCGCAATAAATGCTAAATATACATATCCTAATATTTCTGTAGTGATCCTTGAAAAGAATTCAAGGCTTGGTAAAAAAATACTTGCCACAGGAAACGGTAGATGCAATTTAACTAATATTCATGCTTTAAAACACGAATATAAAAATATGAGCTTTGCACAGCTTTCTCTCAAAAAATATTCTTCAGATAAGATTATTGAATTTTTTTCAAAGCTTGGTCTATTGACTTATACTGATGAAAAGGGGAGAGTTTATCCAAGAAGTAATACCGCTTCATCGGTCCTTGATGCCCTTAGATTTGAAATTGAAAAACTTAATGTTGATGTGGTTTTAAATTATCCTGTTAACAAAGTAACACATACTGATAAGTTCATAATAAATGACGAATTTATTTGTAACAAATTGATTGTTGCTACAGGCGGCAAATCCTCACCATCTCAGGGTAGTGACGGAAGCGGATATAAAATTGCTAAATCTCTTGGTCATAGTATTACTGCGTTGTATCCTTCATTGGTACCTCTTAATTCAAGACTTGAGTCGGTTCGTTCACTTAAAGGAATAAGGGCTATAAACACTTCTTTAAAAATTACTGATAATATAACAGAATCCAAATCTGAAGGTGAAATACTTTTTACAGAAAACGGAGTTTCCGGTATTGCCGCAATGGAACTTGCGAGCGTTGCCGAAAAAATTTTACATAACGGCAATAAACCTGCATTGATAATTGACTTCTTACCTGAAGTAAATTTTGAAGATTTAAGAATATATTTAAATAATATTATCGAACACAAACGGTATCAAAGCATGGATAATTTGCTTACCGGTATTTTACCAAAACAAATAGGTATACAAATTTTAAAGAATTGCAATATATATTATGGCGGTGCTGTAATTTCAAATTTTTCTGAAAACATGATCTCTGAAATTATTAAATCAATTAAAAATTTCACGCTTGAAATTACTGGCACAAAAGGATTTGTAAATTCACAAGTTACTTGCGGTGGAGTGAATTGTAAGGAAATAGATAAAGAAACAATGCAATCTTTACTTGTTGATAATCTATATTTTTGCGGAGAAATTATTGATGTTGACGGTAGATGCGGAGGCTTTAATTTACAATGGGCTTTTGCATCCGGACTAACAGCAGGAGAACTTAAATGATTAAATTAAATGAAGTAAAACTGCCTTTAGATTCAGAAGAAAGTGAATTAAAAATTATTGCAGCAAAAGCTTTAAAATGTAATTCAAACGAAATTGAAAATATTACAATTTTCCGTAAGGCTGTTGATTCAAGAAAAAAAGACAATGTATTGTTCGTTTACAATCTTCTTATAACTGTTAAGAGTAATGAAGAAATCATACTTAAACATGCAAATAATTCAAAAGCTTCGCTGTATAAAATAGACCCTTATGAAATGCCGGAAAACAAAAGAACAAGTTCATTACGACCCGTGATTGTTGGATTTGGTCCTGCAGGATTTTTTTGTGGCTTAATTCTTGCAAGAGCCGGCTTAAAGCCTCTCATTATCGATAGAGGTGCAGACGTAGAAACAAGAACAAATGACGTTTTAACATTTTGGAATAAAAGAAAGCTTAATACTGAAAGCAATGTACAGTTCGGCGAAGGCGGAGCCGGAACTTTTTCTGATGGTAAACTCACTACCGGTATTAAAGATCCGCTTTGTTGTAAAGTAATTGATGAATTTGTTCATCACGGAGCGCCTGAAGAGATTTCTTACTCTGCTACGCCTCATATTGGCACTGACAGGCTTGCCGGTGTTGTAAAATCAATCAGGGAAGAAATAATTTCACTTGGTGGAGAAATTAAGTTTAACACAAAATTGACTGATATAATTATTGCAAATAATTCTGTTCAGGGAGTAACTTATACTTGTAAAGATGGATCAACTACAGATTTTGAAACAGATACTTTATTATTGTGTATCGGTCATTCGGCCAGAGATACTGTAGAAATGCTTTATAAAAAAGGATTTAGTATTATTCAAAAGCCATTCTCTGTTGGCGTAAGAATTGAACATCCTAGAGAACTTATAAATAAAGCACAATACGGAGAATTTGCTTCTCACCCCAAATTAGGTGCAGCTGTTTATAAAATGGCTTGTCATCCTGAACATGGTAGGGGAGCGTACACTTTTTGTATGTGTCCTGGCGGTACCGTTGTTGCTGCTGCAAGTGAAGAAAATAAGTGTGTTGTAAACGGTATGAGTGAATATGCTCGTGACGGCATAAATTCTAACTCAGCTTTACTAGTCGGTATTGATCCCAGTGATTTCGGAGATGATTATCCTCTTGCCGGAATTGAATTGCAAAGGCAGATAGAATCCAAAGCCTTTTTAGAGGGCGGCAGCGATTATTCTTGCCCTTGTCAGCTTGTCGGTGATTTTTTAAATAATGAAAAATCTACTAAACTTTCTTATGTAAAAGCTACTTGCCCCACCGGTGTAACTCCAGGAAACATCAGAACGGTTTTGCCTAAAAAGGTAACTGACACTCTTGAAACTGCAATTGTTAAAATGGACAAAATGCTTAATGGTTTTGCTTTGCCGGATGCTGTACTTACCGCTCCTGAGTCGAGATCTTCTTCTCCTGTAAGAATATTAAGAAACGATATTTACCAAAGCAATATAAGGGGAGTTTACCCTTGCGGTGAAGGCGCAGGCTATGCCGGTGGAATAGTTTCCGCTGCGGTTGATGGTATTAGATGTGCCCATGCAGTCCTTAAGGATGAAACGGATGAATGGTAAATGTTATATGTATTTTTCGGAGGTGTTTCATGATTAAGGATAAATATTTGTTCTGCTCTTGTGGTTTTGCTTTTATTTCAAATTTGATTTTATTTGGAGTTAAGCTATATATTGGCTTAAAATCAAATTCTATTAGTATTTTTTCGGATGCCATAAATAACCTATTTGATTCTTTATCAGGAGTTATTACACTTATTTCTTTGTATTTACTTTTATCCAATGGCGACAATTTTTCAAAAGGTTATTTCGGTAAAAGTGAGCAGTTATTTTCGTTTTTAATGTCATTGATTATTGTTTTAGCCGGTTTTTATTTTGCCTATAATTCAGTTGAAAGATTTATGTATCCCGCTCCTGTGTGGTTTATTACTATTTATGCAGTTGTCTTGACAGGAACTGCACTTGCCAAAATAATAATGTTTTTTATTTACAGTGCTTTTTTAAAAAAGAGTAATTCTCCGGTTATAAAAGTAATGAAAACAGACTGTATTCTTGATTTTTGCATTACTCTTATAACAATTATTACTCTTATGGTTTCAAAATATGGTTCATATTCTTTTGATGCTTTATTTGGGCTTATTATCAGCATTATAATTATTATTTCTGCTTTCAAAATGTTGTTTTCAAGCGGGAAAAATTTAATAAATTATATTTCATATTATGAT
>CAVHYZ010000098.1:0-5389 GCA_963640495.1 Acutalibacteraceae bacterium | reverse complement strand
GGATATATATATTCAGATATGTTACCGGAAAATTCCATGAAATATTATGACTCAGAATATCTAAAAACAATAAATGATATTTTAGGAGAATCGGTAACCAATATTGATATTTCAAATACACTTATAAATAACAAAAAAAATACTGAATTATTTTACAAAACTGATCATCACTGGACAAGCGACGGGGCTTTTATTGCATATGAAGAATTTTGTAAAGTTAAAGGTTTCTCTATTCCTTCACTTAAAAATTATGATGTCGAGGAGAGTACAGAATTTTACGGAACATCTTATTCAAAATCATGCTATACGCTTACAAAACCAGATGTAGTTAAAATCTTTAAAAACAGACAAAAAAAAGGAAATGCAAATGTAACAATTATTGAAGGAAAGAAAAAATCAAATTTTAATAACTTGTTCTTTAATAATAGGTTAACTGAAGAAGATAAATACACGGTATTCCTTGATGGCAATCATTCAAGAATTGACATAAAAACTAATAATAATGGTGGAAAACTTCTTTTAATAAAAGATTCGTTTGCTCATTGTATTGCACCGTTTTTAGCAGAACATTATAGTGAAATAATTATGATTGATTTGAGATATTATAAAAACAATCTTAACGATATAATAAACGACAAAGAAATAACCGAGATATTATTTTTATATAGCATTGAGAATTTAGCAACGAGTAAAGATATTATATTTGATTAATCCAATAACCCGTAAATACTCAAAGTGAAATTGCGATCTTTTTTCTTTATATGTTCATTTTAAATTTTTAAAAATTTTATTTCAAATTTATATATAAGTTTTATATTTGATGATTTTTTCATTAAGAAACAAGATGGAGGCTTTAAATGAGGATTCCTTACTGCGTAACAAAAAGAGCAGAAAATTATGCAGCAAAAATAAGTAAGTATAGTAAAAAGCTCGCCGATATGTACAAAAAATGCTATGTAAACACTATTGAAACTGCTCTTTGCCCTATGGATGATGGCACAATGTTTGTGCTTACCGGCGATATTCCTGCTATGTGGCTAAGAGATTCAACCGCTGAAGTTTCTCATTATATACCCCTTGCGAAAGAAAACATAGAGATAAGAGATATTGTTAAAGGTGTTATAAAAAGGCAAAGATATTATATTTCTATTGACGCTTATACAAACGCCTTCAAAAAAGAACCAAACAGCCACAGAGAATTTGATGATACTCCAATTCCAAACGCAATTGTATGGGAAAGAAAATATGAAATAGATTCTCTTTGCTATCCTATTAGGCTTACTTATTTATATTGGAAAGCTACAGGTGATGACAGTGTTCTTGATGAAAGCTTTACTGACAGTGCTAAAACAATTGTAAACTTATGGATAAAAGAACAAAACCACGAAAAAAATTCGGATTACCGTTTCATAAGAAATAGAGATGAAAAAGATACTCTTAAGAGAAATGGTCTCGGCACACCTCTCGGTTACACCGGAATGACGTGGTCCGGATTCAGGCCAAGTGATGATGCTTGCAGATATGGTTATCTTGTGGCCTCAAATATGTTTGCAGCAACAGAATTATTACATCTTGAAGAAATGTTAAAACACATTAATTATGATAACCATTTTATAAATAAATGCATAAATCTTAAAAATGAAATAAATGAGGGAATAAAAAAATTTGCAATAATAGATGGTATATACGCTTGCGAGGTCGACGGACTTGGTAATTATTTTAAGTTTGATGATGCAAATGTTCCTTCACTTTTATCAGCTCCATATTTAGGCTATTGCAGTGCCGATGACGAAATATACAAAAAAACAAGAGCATTTATTTTAAGCAAAGAAAATCCATATTATTACGAAGGAAAATATGCAAAAGGTGTAGGTAGCCCACATACACCCGAAGGCTATATTTGGCACATAGCGCTTTCAATGCAAGGACTCACAAGCACAAATAAAAATGAAATAAGAGAAATACTCTCTATGCTTGAAAATACTGATGCAAATACTTATTTGATGCATGAAGGATTTGATGCAAACGATCCAAATAAATATACTCGTAGCTGGTTCAGTTGGAGTTGTGCATTATTTTCCGAATTATGTGAAAAAGCAATAGATGAAGGAATAATATAAATATGGAAAAAGTACAATTAAAATATATAATGAAACCCGGCACAAAAGAAAAATTCATTGAAGAAATATTTTCTCTTGAAATTCCTCAAAAGACAAGAATAGAGCAAGGATGTATATCTTATGAATTTTATTCATCCTGTGATAAAGATGAAATATTACTTATAGAAAAATGGGAAAATAAAGATGCACTTTCAAATCACCTAGAAACGCCTCATTTAAAGAAATTAAGAGAGTTAAAAGAACTTTACAAAATAGAAACAATACCGGCAGAAATATAAAAATATTCAAAAAATAAAAAAATATTAGAAAAACACTTGCAAAATTATAAACAATATGGTAATATAGCTGCTGTTCGATAAAGAACATTTTGCTGCTATGGCTCAGGTGGTAGAGCGCATCCTTGGTAAGGATGAGGTCGGCAGTTCGAGTCTGCCTAGTAGCTCCATTTCGGGGAACAACAGTTCCCCGATTTTTTTATATATGGAGAAATTTATGAATATAATAGCTCATATTCAAAATGATTACACTTCCAAATTTGGTGTTCCGCGTCAATCAGGGCTTGTTAATGAAGCAGAGAGTCTTATAATATTTGAGCCTGAATATCGTGTTACCGAAGCAATTCGAGGATTGGAAAATTTTAACTATGTTTGGCTTATTTGGGAATTTTCAGAGATAAATGATAAAAAATGGTCACCGACAGTTAGGCCACCAAGGCTTGGCGGAAATAAGAGAGTTGGAGTATTTGCTACTCGCTCCCCTTTTAGGCCAAATCCAATAGGCTTATCAAGTGTCAAAATTAAAAGTATAGAAAAAACAGAAAGATACGGATATGTTATTAAAGTGCTGGGTGCCGATCTTATGAACGGCACACCTATTTATGATATTAAACCTTATTTGCCATATGCGGATTGCCATGCTGACGCATTAAACGGATTTGCCGATACAGAATTCAAAAAACTTTCCGTAATAATTCCGGAAAATATAAAATGCAATTTTTCAAAAATAAGATTAAATGCTTTAATTGCAACGCTTGAGCAAGATCCGAGGCCTCAGTATATAGATGATCCAAATAGAGAATTCGGTTTAATATTTGCAGAATACAACATAAAGTTTACAGTGTCAGAAAATATTTTAACAGTAATTGAAATAGCAAAAGTATAACGGAGAGTATTTAATGGAAAAAGAGCCTAAAAGAAAAATATTATTAAAATTATTTTTTTCAACGCTGTATATCAGTGCATTTACTTTTGGCGGTGGGTTTGTAATTGTAACACTAATGAAAAAGAAATTTGTTGACGGTTATCACTGGATTGATGAAAAAGAAATGCTGGATATTACAGCACTTGCTGAATCTACTCCTGGCGCTATTGCAGTTAACGCAGCTGTTCTTGTCGGTTGGAAAGTTGCCGGCTTTTTAGGCATGATAGTTGCTGTTATCGGCACTATTATACCTCCAATGATAATATTATCCATTGTATCTTTTTTCTATTCGACTTACGCATCAAATAAATATATATCCTTAATTCTTAAAGGAATGCAAGCAGGCGTTGCAGCGGTTATACTTGACGTAGTTTGTGGTCTCGGTTCAAGTGTGGTAAAAAATAAATCAGAAATTGATATGTTTATAATGATAGCTGCTTTTGGGGTTTCAGTATTCCTTGATGTAAATATTGTTTATGTAATTATCGGCGCGGCGGTTATTGGTATAATTAGGGAGATTGTTAAGCACAGGAGGAATAAGAATGTTGTATCTTAAACTTTTCTGGGCTTTTATTCAAATAGGATTGTTTTCTATTGGTGGCGGATATGCTGCCATGCCTTTAATAGAGCATCACGCAGTTGATGTAAATGGGTGGTTAACGCTCAGCGAATTTACAGATTTAATTACCATAGCAGAAATGACTCCCGGCCCAATCGCAGTAAACTCTGCTACTTTCGTTGGAATAAGAATTGCCGGAATTCCGGGAGCTGTTATAGCGACTTTAGGATGCATTTTACCGGGGATTTTAATCGGTTCGATTTTATCTTACATTTATTTAAGATACAAAGATATAAGTATGTTGCAATGTGTCCTCAAAAGCCTCAGACCGGCTGTTGTGGCACTTATAGCTGCAGCAGGGCTATCAATTCTTAAAATGGTCTCATTCGGAGATGTAGTTTCTTTAAATTCAATAAATTATATTGAAATAACTATATTTATTGCGGCATTTTTTGTCCTTAGAAAATTCAAAATTAGTCCGAATCTTGTAATGATCCTTTGTGGAGTTGCAGGACTGAGCGCTAATTTGATTATAGAAGCGATATAATCATGCTTCTTGACGATAACTTTATAAAATGATATATTATCTAATGCAATTATAAAAGTAAGGATGAATGTGTATGCAAGATTTTCATGTAATTCTTAACGATGTTGAAATTTTACTTGATAAGCTTAAAATAGATGTTGCGGTAGTATGCAACAATGATGGTATATCCCCTAAAATGAGAATAAATTTTCGCAGAGATGATGAAATAAGAAGACTTCCTCTTCTTATGAGAAATTCATTTAAGAGGTCAAGAACTAATGATACTGTAACAATTTTTTCTTATGTTTACAATATAAGTAATATTTTTACCGAAGCCAAAGAAAGCAAAATTACAGCCGAATTTGAAATAGATTTTGGCGACAGCTGCTATGAAAATATTCCTTTTTTTATCTCTGAAAATGTATTGCTTAAATCTATTGATAAAAATATCAATGATAAATTTGTAGGCGGAGAAATTTTTGATGGTATTACAGCTTACGTGAATGCCGAAGAAGACAACACTTCAGAAGAAGAAAATAATGCATTAAATTACAAATATAAATTTTCAGCGTATCCTCAAAATAAAAACTTTATAATTTCTGCTGAAACAAACTCTTTTAAAAGCAGAAAATTATTTAAATTTTTCTCATCGGCAGCATGTTTTTTTACTACACTTTTAGCTTTAATTGGTGCAGCTTTTTTGTTGCCATTTTTCATAATCGACGCATTATTTGCAGCGTTAAATATAAACAAGAAAAGAAAATGTGTGGAAACAGATAACTTTTGGAAATTATTTTTAGTTCAAATTAAAACAAATATAGCTTCCTTTATAAAATATGCTTTAAAAAATAATAACATTTCCAGAAGAATAATTGCATTTCGCGAAGCTTTACTAATAAATTATTACAAACGTTTATGTAAAAAACCTATTATTGAAAATAGAATTGCTTTTATTTCCGGAAGGAGAAATGAATTAAGCGGAAA
>CAVHYZ010000097.1:0-5392 GCA_963640495.1 Acutalibacteraceae bacterium | reverse complement strand
TCTACATCAAGAGGGTGTTTTTTTCTATTGTCCATTTTTTACGGACTTGTTCAATTTCTTTGACGGAGTTTAAAAATAAGGAGAATAATAATATGACAAAAATTTTTAAGGTTGAAGGTATGATGTGCCCCCATTGTGAAAATAGAGTAAAAAATGCTCTTGAGGCCGTTGACGGAATTGAAAGTGCGGCTGCAAGCCATACGGACGGCACAGCAACAGTTACTTTGAGCAAAGCCGTTTCGGACAGTGAAATCATAAAAGCTATAACTGACGCAGGCTATAAGGCCTTGAAAAAATGATCAGTTAATAATGCCCGGCAGTTTAATTCACTGCCGGGAAAATTTTGTTGCAATATAAGTAAACTAATATTTTTAACTTTGCATTGAAAAGCGGTCACTCGATTGAGTGACCGCTTAACTTTATTTAAGATTTAGAATTACCGGTTAGATTATTCTTCGTCTTTTTTCTTTTTTGTGAGTACATATGCTGCTGCGGCTGCAGATGATATTACTGCAAATGCTGCAAGGCCTGCTGTTGCGGAGCCTGTATCAGGAATTTCATCGTCTACGCTGCTGCTCCATGTTGCATTGAACTCAAGGTCATTTGCGGGCATCTTTTCGGGGATTTCGTTATCCCAGCCTGCGAATGTGTAACCATCCTTTGAAGGATCTGCAGGTGTAAGAACCTTGGTGCCCTCTACGCAGTAATAAGTCTTATAAACTTCACCATCAACATAGTAGGTTACCTTATGGGTGTGCTTTGCAAGTGCTGCTGCACCGGCAACTACTGCCACTCCGCCTACAACTGCGCCGGTAGTGATAAGTGCTGCGTTAGCTGCAAGAGCTGTACCTGCAACTGCACCGGAAACTACTACACCACCGATTGTAAGAGCGATGAATGTGCTGTCAAGCTCATACTGTGCATAGAATGTTACACTGCCGTTAGGCATTGTGCCGTACTCTTCGGGAGTCTTACCGTTCTCATCAGCCCAGCCTGTGAACTTATAGCCGAACTTGTAAGGATTGTAAGAGTTTGTTCCTTCAGGAGTCTTAATTGTTTCGCCAACGGTTTCTTTTATTGTTTCAAAAGTTACATATTCATCTGAAATAGTATTCTTCTTCATGAATACTGCGCTTACATCATTTGAAATGTATTGAGCTGTAAAGGTTAAATCCTTTGCAGGCATTGTGCCATAATCATCGGGTTTCTTACCCTCTGCATCAAGCCAGCCTGAGAAAGTATAGCCTTCCTTAACAGGTTCAATGTCCTTGCCGGGCTGTTCAATGGCTCCACCATATTTAACTGCATCTTCTTTAACTACAGAGCCATCTTCATTAAGGAACTTAACTGTATATTCCTTAAGGTCATAAATCGCATAATAGGTTTTGCCTGATTCACCAAATGATGCTGATAACTCTAATATGGCAGGCTCGTTACTGTTTTTGTCTTCTGCCCAGCCTTTGAATTCAATGATATCTTTATAATCTTCTGCTACTGCATCCTTTTCACCGGGAACAGTATACGTTTCGTTTGTTTCACCGGTAAATGTTAAAGGTTTATCACTGTAAGAGAACGTGCCGTCATTGTTGATTCCGTTTGCAATATAGTAACTGTCTGTTACTGTGAAACGTGTAGCAATGTTAAGGTTTTCAGTATAAGGAATCTGGCCTTCAAGTGGGCTGCTAAGATCAATCTTAATCTTTTTGCCGTTGTTATCTGTAACATAATTACCTTGTTCATCAACAACATACCAACCATCGAAGTCTTTACCTTCAATATCTTTATGATCTAAATTACCGATAGGTTTATCAAACTTAATTTCCATCGGCTCAAGTGTTGTTTCGCCGTCTTTAGGACTGACTTTTACGGTTTTTGCGTCAAATACAGGCTTAGGAGTTATTGCATTATCCGGCATCGTGGCTCTCTCATCATCAACATCATAATCTCCGTCACCGTCAATGTCCCAACCTAAGAAGTCATAACCGTCTTTAACAGGCTTTTGTGTAGGAGCTGTAACATCTTCGCCGTAATCAACATCCTTTGTTATAACACTTGTTGTGCCGTCATCCCATTTTGTATCTGCATCGCCGAAAGTAACAGTGTTTTTATGTGCTGTCCATTGAGCAACTGCTTTTACGTCTGTTGCGGGCATGGTAGCAGGTGCTGTATCAAGCTGAATTGCACCTTGGAAATACTTCCAACCGGCAAAATCATAACCTGTCTTTGTTGGATTAGCTACTGTGGGAGAGGTAAGTGCTTCGCCTTCTAAAAGATTATAACTTTCAGTTGCGGTTGCTCCGCCATTATCATAATCATATGTAAGAGTATACAATGTGCCGTAAAGAGCGGTAACAGTTACATCAGTATCAGGCATTGTTGCGGGTAATTCATCTACAACAGTACTGCCGACTTTAATTTCCCAACCGCTGAATCTATGTCCGGTCCAAGTATCTGCATCTGTTACTGTGTTGCTGATAGGTGTACCATAAGTTACATCCTGAACTATATCTTGCTTGCCTTCGTATTCACCATAACTAATTGTGAATTTATGAGTATTAACTGTGCTGCTGATTGAAAGCTTAACATCGTTTGCAGGCATATTGAAGTTTCCGGCTGCGCCAATTGTGCCAATGTTAAGGCCTTCAGCAACTGTCCATACAGTAGCGTAAGTTGATCCAACCTTAGTAGGAATATCTTTTACAGTTACGGGGTTGTTATATTTAACTTTTATCGGTGTTTCTTCTACACCATCGATTACATAAACGAGATTGTAAGAGCGTATGTTCCACTTAGCTGTATAGTTGAGCTCTGTTGTGCCCATTGTAGCGGGAACTGTAGCAAGAGTATCACTGCTGCCGCCTGTTACATACCAGCCTGCGAGCTCGTAACCTGTCTTTGTGGGAGCAGGAATATCGATTTTTTCTCCCTCTTTAAGGTGCTTAACTACAGCTTCTTCACCGTTATCAAGATTGAAAGTGATCTTATAAACAGGAGTCCACTGTGATGCAATGGTAAGAGTTCTGTTATTTGCTTCAGTGATAGGTAATACTTCGTCAGCATTGATTACCTGTGACCAGCCTGTTGCCGAAATTGTTTGGCCGGATGCCGTGTCACTATATGAAGGAAGTGCGGGTGCTGAGCCTCTGACATCACTGAGTTTTTGACCGTATGTATAGTTATAGGAAGATATTGGTGCGTTTGCTGTTAAGCCTGATTCTGCAGGTGCTTCACCGTATGTAAATGTGATAGTGTAAGTATTTTGAGTCCAGAGAGCGTCTGCTATAGGATTATCATTATCTTTAAGGAATGTCTCTGCAAAATCCTTTGTAATTTGAACTGAGCTGGAGGCATCGGAAACACCATCGTTATTAAAATCCCAACCTGCAAATGTATATCCTGCCTTAGTGGGTTTGTTTAATTCCAATGTATTGCCGAAGGTTACTGACTTAGTTTCTGTCGTTGCCGTTTGACCGGTTACAGCATCTTCGTTGTTGCTGTTTACAGTGAAGCTGTAGGTTTTAGCCTCCCACTGAGCTTTTGCATAGAGATTCTTAGCAGGCATAGTGCTTTCTGTATACTCGTTTTGATAACCTGCGTCTGTGTAATATTTCCATTCTATGAAATTATAACCTGTTTTTTCAGGATCTGCCGGTGTGTTCTCACTTAATGTATCTTCATAATAGGCACTAATAGATTCTTTTGCATCGCCATTATCAAAATTATATTCTACACTGTACTCAACCTTATTCCATGTTGCAGTTACAGTGAGTGTATTATTTGAATCTGCAAGAGCAACGAAATCGCTGTTGACTGCTGTTAAATCTTTTGCGCCGGTAACATCCCAGCCTGCAAATTCAGATCCTGTCTTTGATGGAGAAGCGAGATAAGTGGTTAAAGAATCACCATAGGATAATTTATATACTGTGCCTTTATCGGTTTCATCAAGTTTTACAACAAGCTTATATACCTCTGTGTTTGAATAAACCGCATAAAGGGTTGTTGGCTCTGTGCTGCTGTATTTGATTGCAGCAATTTCTTCGCTAGAAAGAACATTTTCAGTTCCGGTAAGGTTAGGTGTTGTTGCCCAGCCGGCAAAAGAAATTTTTTCATCTTCAGGAGTTACAGCGGGTGCGGAAATCTCAGTGCCTTCTAAGCCTGCGCCGGTATATACGCCGGTTCCTACACTGTCTTTCATCTGCTCGGTAATGCTTGTGTCAGCTACAGTATCTATTGTGCCACCTGCAAGTCCACCGTAAGCAGTGCTGTTGGTGTCAAAGTTTACAGTACCGGCATTGAGAGAAAGAGATTCGGCGTATTGTTTAACTTTAAAATAAACATATTCCGTTCCCACTTGCTCGTTTTCAGTATTT
The DNA here is from genome assembly GCA_963640495.1 of Acutalibacteraceae bacterium. Taxonomy (GTDB): domain Bacteria; phylum Bacillota; class Clostridia; order Oscillospirales; family Acutalibacteraceae; genus CAG-177. The sequence goes on along the minus strand of CAVHYZ010000097.1, from coordinate 1,022 downwards.
AATGACTTGACATATGCAGGATAAGCCTTTGAATCTACTATATCTTCACCGTCGTAATCTTTTGTAGCAACATATAGCGTCGCCCATGAGTCTTCAAGAAACGTAAAGGGATTTTCTATAGTATAACTTCCATTTTCATTCATCTTAAGTACTGAAGGGTCTATATCATCTCTTACCGTAAAAATATATGTCTGTACATTCTTACCCAAATTTCCTTCAACCTCTGGGTTTAGCTCATCATCACTATATAAAGATGTAATACCCCATATGAACGAGCGTCCATTATATTCTACCCATCCATCTCCGTTTTCATCCTTAAGGTCGGCAGTAGCTCCGCTATATCCAATCGCCTTAACGTCATCCATGTTATTTTTAGCATCTCTAAATTCATTACTTCCGCATGTCCACAACGTCTCACCTTTAGATGCTCCCATAGCAGTTGTATCTAATTTCAAAATGTCCGAATTAAATTGTTCAACATATTGAAAAACAGTAACATTAAAGTTTGTCCCATCATTATATATGCCGTCTTGTGTTTTAGTAGTTTTTAAACTAATGTTAGCAGTAATTTTCTCACCCGGTTTAACATTCAAAGATCCCGTCATATCTTTCAATGCCGTTCCTTCTTCATATGTGACAGAATTTCCTTCTTCATCAGTAAGCCTTATGTATACTTCCATCTCAGCCGTATCATAATAATTCAGCGCATAAACAGCAACAGAAACGCTACTTATTACAATGAGCAGAGCCAATACTAAAGCTAAAGGCTTTTTGACTAATTTTTGAATAAATTTCTTCATGTAATCTTCCTCCTCTTAAGAAAAATCACGGTTTACATTTGTGAGTTTTCAATCTTTATGCACCTTTAGAGCCAATAAGAGAGCATAAGACTATATTTTATACTGTTGTATTTTAACACAGATAAATGAGGCTGTCAACTGTTTTTAAAAAAATATTAACAGATAGATGTAGAGTTACAATTGATGTGAGACTGAAATCAAAAAAAGATAGAAAAAAGCGAC
>CAVHYZ010000096.1:0-5524 GCA_963640495.1 Acutalibacteraceae bacterium | reverse complement strand
GATTATCAGCCGGCTATAAATCACGCGGATACTAACAATGACGGATATTGTGATAAGTGTATAACACCAATGAAGTCAAATCCTGTTAACCCCAATTCTAACGCCAAAATCAATGTTGCCGGCAGCAGAACGGTTGATTATCGCACAAAGGTAACAATCAAAGCAACAGCAACAGGTGTTGATTCAAGTTACAGGCTGGCAATTTATGTTGGCAATAGTCGTGTTGCAACGGGTTCAAGCACCGAAGTATCATATTCTAAGGGCGAAACAACAGGAGATATTAATTATACTGTTAAAGTTGTAGATGCCAATGGTAACATTGCAAAAGATGCAAACGGTAAAGAAATATCAAAAGACGGCGGAAAAATTTCATGCAACAGCGGGTTCTTCAAAAAGCTCGTCGCCTTCTTCAAAGGCTTGTTTGGCTCATTACCCAATGTAACCGTACAGCCATAAAATAAAAAAGCAAAATCTCAAATATTACCTTCAAGCCTGCACAAGTGATCGTGCAGGCTTGACAACTATAAAAAACTCCGACCTCTTAATTGAGGTCGGAGTTCTGCGTTAAATAATTCTGTTTAACAGTGTACCTATAATTAAATAATATATTGTGTTATAAAGTGATGAAAAGAAACTTTGAATTGTAGATATTATTGAACTAAAGCTTAATATAGAAGAAGTGTCATAATAGTCATCTAATGAATCAAGAATTTTTTCTTCTCCGTTGCTGTTAACTTTTTTATATTGAACATTTCCGCAAACATTGCATTTTCTACTGTAAAGATCAGAATTTCTATTCATAACAGACCAATTGCTGTAACTGTGGCCTGTAGCTTTATAATTTGTTCTTTCGGATTTGCCACACAATTTACACTGCTTATAAGTATATCCGGCTTTTTCGCAGGTTGATTCAACTTTTTTAGCTTCACCGTAAGAATGATTGCCGGTCACAATAATATCTATGGGCGCATTACCGTAAAACTTGCTGTCACCCATATCATCCCATTTTCCGTTGCTGTAAACAAAAGTTTGCTTTTTATTGTCACCTGTATATCCGGTGCTTTGCGCTTCAAGAGGAACCGTGCCTGAATAAGTAGCTACAACGTAAACGGATTCACCTTTGGCTACATTAACCTTTGAAGGAAGATTTATTGTGTAAAAACCTTCGCTGTCAACTGAATCAGTTACTTTTGATAAAAGTTTGCCGGATGTAGGTTTCCCATCATTATTATCCTTATATATGGAAAGTGTGATGTCGTTAGCTCCGAGAGCATAGTAGCTGATTTTAGAAATCGTTCCGCTTTCTTTTACGGTGTAATAATTTGCTACGGTATCAATGCCACCTGTGCTGTTAGAATAATAAGCGTATCCGTTATATGAATATCGCTCTGTGCAGTTGTTATTGTAATTAATAGAAAATCCCATTACATCGGTAATAGTCGGGTCACTATATGGCAGCCAAAAATATCCGTTGTCGCCCCAAGAGGTTCCCCAACTGTTTTTACAGAGCCATGCACCTTTAGAGACCATTGCAACGCTGCTTAATCCACCTTCGCCTTTATAATTATCATCCCAACCGACTATGGCAACAGTGTGATTGCTGAGAAGATTGAGCTTGTTAATCGCAATATGACCGTTAGATGCATCATAGAATACATTTGAATTGAATGATACTGCAACAGCACCGTGATTCATAATCCAGTTTTTTATGGCTGTGGAATTGTTCGTATCAAAGCATACAATTTCGTTTGTTCTTACATTACAGCCGTTGCTGTCTCTTTCATTGTCAGAATAATATCCGATATTGGCACTTAACGATGAATCAAAAGGATAATCGTTTTCAAAAGCAATTCCCGTGTCGGTTTTCAGAGCTGAGATTATATCTTCGGTAGTTAACCCTGCGGAAATTGGATTTGAATAATTTTTGTATGATATACCATCCCCGTAATATCCGGAAGACTTATCTTCTCTTAAATTGTTAAGAGCAAACCAATAAAGATATGCTTCAGAAAAATCAGTGTTTTCGGCAGTGCCGTAGCCTTTAATGATGTAATCACTTTCAAGGCAGGTTATAACGGCAAATGCCGAACAAGCTCCGGTATTACCTTGATTTTTAACAGAAGTAATATAACCCTTATCCAACGAAGAATAGCTTGATGGAATACTTGAAGCATAAGCTGTAAAAATAAAGGAAAAGGAAAAAACAATTGACAAAATAATTGAAATTAACTTTTTCATTTTTAACTTTCGCTCCTTGGTTACAAATAAATTAAAGCGTTGTTAAAGTTTCCATTACATAGTTGCCGAAGTCTTCACAAGTGCAGCCGTCTTCTCTTCCGGTAATATGAATTTTCTTCTCTTCATACATACAAATATCAAGAGCTCTTTCAAGTTTGTCGGCTTCCTCTTGTTTGCCAATGTGAGAAAGAAGCATAACAGATGCCCTAAGCATTGAACAAGGATCGGCATATTTGCCTCTGCCTTCATTAATCATTCTCGGTGCTGAGCCGTGAATCGCCTCAAACATTGCATATTTCTTGCCGATATTTGCACTGCCGGCTGTGCCAACGCCACCCATAAATTCTGCAGCTTCATCTGTAATAATATCACCGTAAAGGTTAGGAAGAACGAATACTTTGAAATCCTTGCGGCGTTTTTGGTCAATAAGCTTAGCTGTTGTAATGTCAATATACCACTCATCTGTCGTAATTTCAGGATAATCTTTGCCTATGTTTTTAGCAAGATTGAGGAATTTACCGTCTGTGGTTTTAATAATGTTAGCTTTTTGAATTATTGAAACTCTGTCCTTATGATTCTTTCTTGCATATTCATAAGCAAGCTTTGCGATTCTTTCGCTGCCTTCGGTTGTGGTAACAACAAAATCCATTGCAAGATCGTCGGTGATATTAACACCCTTTGAACCAACAGCATAAGCGCCTTCTGTGTTTTCACGGAAGAAAGTCCAGTCAATTCCTTCATCGGGAATTTTTACGGGACGAACGTTTGCAAAAAGGTCAAGAGCCTTACGCATGGCAACGTTTGCACTCTCAATATTAGGCATATCTCCGCCGGCTTGAGGCGTAGTTGTTGGGCCTTTAAGAATTACAGGGCATTTTTTAAGTTCTTCCATGACATCATCGGGAATTGCTTTTAATGCCTTTATTCTGTTTTCGATGGTAAGACCGTTGATTTCTTTGAATTCAATTTTTCCTGCATCAACATCATCTTTAAGGAGAAATGCAAGTACTCTTGCAGCTTCATTTGTAATGATTGGGCCTATACCGTCACCACCACAAACACCAATGGTGAGTTTATCAAGGGAATTATAATCAATAAAATCACCCTGTTTTTTAATATTTTCGCTTCTTTCGTTTTGTTCTCTGATTAATTGCTCAAAGTGCTTGAGAGCGTTTTGAACCTGTGCTTCAGTCATAATTATTTTCCTCCTTATTTAGATAAATGCTTAGTGTAGTTGAGAAGACCGCCTGCAAGTACCATAGCGGTTTGCCTTGCAGAATAATCATAGGAAAGTTTATAAGACTCATTTTTGGTAACGTTTCTGAGAGTTACCTCTGAGCCTTTTTCAATTTTTTCTCTTATTCCATCAAGAGAGAGAATGTCGTCCGTGTCGATCTTATCATAATCTTCTGGGTTGGCAAATGTAAAAGGCATTATGCCGGCGTTTATCAGATTTGCACAGTGAATTCTTGCAAAAGATTTTGCAATTACTGCTTTAATTCCGAGATAAAGCGGTACAAGAGCAGCGTGTTCACGTGATGAACCTTGACCGTAATTGGCGCCGCCGATAATAAATCCTTTGCCTGCTTCTTTACATCTCTTTGCAAAGTTTTCATCACACTGCCTAAAGCAGAAATTTGAAAGGTAAGGAATATTTGAACGATAGGGGAGTATTTTTGCTCCTGCAGGCATAATATGGTCAGTTGTAATGTTATCTCCAACCTTAAGGATTGCAGGTGCCTCAATATCTGCGGGAAGTTCAGTGCTTGATGGGAATGGTTTAATATTTGGGCCATAGATAATTTCAATATCGTCTGCTTTTTCTGCTGAGGCGGGAGCTTCAATCATATTATCATTTATAATGAATCTATCCGGCATTGAAATTTCAGGCATTTCACCAAGTGTTCTCGGATCTGTGAGAACGCCTGTAAGTGCTGATGCAGCAGCTGTTTCGGGGCTTACAAGATAGATGCCTGCATCTGCTGTTCCACTTCTGCCTTCAAAGTTTCTGTTGAATGTTCTGAGAGATACACCGGCTGAATTAGGCGATTGTCCCATTCCTATGCAAGGTCCGCAGGCACATTCAAGAAGCCTTGCTCCGGCTGAAAGAATATCAGAAAGAGCTCCATTAAGAGAGAGCATATTAAGAACCTGCATTGAGCCCGGAGATATTGTGAGGCTTACATTTGGAGCAACTTTTTTGCCTTTGAGGATAGATGCAACCTTAAGCATATCAAGCAATGATGAATTTGTGCATGACCCAATGCAAACCTGATCAATATGAATATTGCCGATTTCGTTAATCTTTTTAACTCTATCAGGCATGTGGGGCATTGCAGCCATTGGCTCAAGCTTGCTTAAATCAATGTCAATTATCTCATCGTATTGGGCATCTTCATCGCTTTTAAGCTCAACCCAATCTTCTTCTCTTCCTTGTGCTTTAAGGAATGCTTTTGTAATTTCATCAGAGGGAAAAACTGATGTTGTAGCGCCAAGCTCTGCACCCATATTTGTGATTGTTGCTCTTTCGGGAACTGAAAGGGTTTTAACTCCTTCACCGCCGTACTCGATAATTTTTCCAACGCCGCCTTTTACACTCATAATGCGAAGAACCTCAAGAATAATATCTTTTGCACTTACCCATGGGGAAAGTTTGCCGGAAAGGCGTACAAGCACCATTTTAGGCATTGTGGTGTAATATGTTCCGCCACCCATAGCAACGGCAACATCAAGTCCGCCTGCGCCGATGGCAAGCATACCTATACCACCGCCTGTTGGAGTGTGAGAATCTGAGCCGATAAGAGTTTTACCCGGCTTACCAAATCTTTCAAGATGAAGCTGATGACAAATACCATTGCCCGGCTTTGAGAAAAGAAGGCCTCTTTTTTTAGCAACAGATTGAATAAATCTGTGGTCATCTGCATTTTCGAAACCTGTCTGAAGTGTGTTATGGTCAATGTATGCAACAGAAAGCTCGGTTTTGACTCTTTTAACACCCATAGCTTCAAATTCAAGGTACGCCATGGTGCCTGTTGCATCTTGCGTGAGAGTTTGATCGATTTTAATGCCGATTTCAGTTCCGGGAATCATTTCACCTTCAAGAAGGTGACTTTTTATAAGTTTTTGCCCTATTGTGTATCCCATAATATCCTCCTGAATACAAAATTATACATTATATATTATATAATTAACCGCAGTGAATGTCAATGTAAAGCATTGTAAAAATAAGACTGTAGAGTTACAATTGATGTGAGACTGAAATCAAAAAAAGATAGAAAAAAGCGAC
>CAVHYZ010000095.1:0-6040 GCA_963640495.1 Acutalibacteraceae bacterium | reverse complement strand
GACAAATGTTGCAGTCTATAGATAAAGTTATAGAAAAGCTTGATAATGACAAAAAAAGAAATCTTGATGGACAGATAGCTTTTGTCGATTTAAATAATTCAAATTACGAATCTACTAATTCAAATTTTTATTATCCAGAATTAAACGACTATTCTTTTGAGGAAAAGCTTAGGCAGGAAAAAGAAATATCAGGCTTATATTTTTCCGGTCATCCTATGGAAAAATACGAGAATTATTATGAATCATTAAAATTCGATTTAATTAAAGAATTTAAATTTGATACTGAAAAATATGCTGATGGTACTAAAGTTACAATTCTTGCCAGTATCAACTCAATTAGAAATAAGATTGCAAAGAATAATACTCGTATGGCTTTTGTTCTGGTTGAGGATAAAACAAACACAATTGAATGCTTAGCTTTCAGCAAGGTATATGAAAAATATCGTTATTTGTTGGTTGAAGGAAATGCGGTAATTATTCATGGGAAATTATCCTATAATGATGATTCGGCGCCGAGTATTATTATTGATTTTATTGAGAATTTACCTACATTAGTTTCCGGCTCGCAAATTTCCTCTGAAAAAATAGATAAATCAAATATAGCTAAGGGCTTGTTTCTAAGATTTGATTCGAATAAATCTCCCCAGATTGAAATCTGTAAAAATCTTCTTTCAATTTTTGATGGAAATTGTATGACATTGTTTTATTTTTCTAATTCGAAACAATATATAAAAATTGGTTATACCTCTGTAAATAGTGTTCTTTTAAGTGAACTTAGGAAAATTTTAGGTAATAATAATGTTATATATAATCCTTAAAGATTGACATTTATAATTAAAAAGTGTATTATATCAAAGTATTTATTAGAAAAAAGGGGATTAACTTTTATGAAAACAATTGGTGTTTTAACAAGCGGCGGCGATGCTCCCGGCATGAACGCTGCAATTAGGGCTGTTGTTCGTACAGCTTGTGAAAACGGCATTAAAGTTTATGGAATTAACAGAGGTTATCAGGGCCTTATTGATGACGATTTAAGAGAACTTAATATAAGAAGCGTATCTGATATTATACACAGAGGCGGTACAATGCTTTATTCTGCAAGATGCCTTTCATTTAAAGAAGAGGCGGGTATGCAAAAAGCTATAGAAACCTGCAAAAAGTATGGTATTGAGGGCTTGGTTGTTATTGGTGGTGACGGTTCATTCAGAGGCGCTCGCGATTTATCTCTCAGAGGACTTCCCTGCATCGGTATTCCAGGCACGATTGATAATGATATTGTAAGCACAGATTATACTATCGGTTATGACACTTGCCTTAATACAATTATGGATATGGTTGATAGAGTTAGAGATACCAGCGAATCTCACAGCCGTTGTATGGTTATTGAGGTTATGGGTAACAGATGTGGTGATTTAACCCTTAATGCAGGTATTGCTGTCGGTGCTACCGCTATCGTTATTCCTGAAATTCAAGCTGATGTTGAAAAGCATGTTATTGAAAGAATACGCAGAACTCAAAAGACAAGTAAAAAACACTTTATTATTATGGTTGCTGAGGGTATCGGTGGCGTAGATAAGCTTGCAAAGAAGATTCAAGAGGAGTGTGGTGTTGAATCTCGCTCTCTTGTTCTCGGCCATGTTCAAAGAGGTGGCTCACCAAGTGCAAGAGACAGAGTCCTTGCAAGTGAAATGGGTTACCATGCTGTTCAACTTCTTATGAAAGGTGTAGGCAATAGAGTTGTTGTAATTAAAGAAGATAAGATTACTGACTTTGATATTTATGAAGCACTTAATATGAAAAAACCTGTTGATGAAACTCTTTATAAAATTGCTCACGAAATTTCTATTTGAGGTAACTGATGGTTAAAGAAGAATTTCTCTCATTAAGAAAGAAAATAATAGAAAATGATTTCAAAAACTTAAATAATATGCAGAAAAAAGCGGTCTTCTCCACGGAGGGACCGCTTTTGGTGCTGGCGGGTGCAGGCAGTGGAAAGACGACTGTGCTCGTAAACAGAATTGCAAACTTAATTAAATTTGGTAGTGCTTATTATAGTGAAAACTTTAATAACAACCTAAGTGAAAATGAGGAAAACAATCTTCGAAAATGTGCAAACGGGGACCCTGTTCCTGCTGAAATTGAATATTTACTTAAAGAAACGCCTGCAAAGCCCTGGCAAATTCTTGCTATTACATTTACAAATAAAGCTGCAAATGAGCTTAAAACGAGGCTTAATAATATAATTGGGCCCGAAGCTGAAGAAATTTGGGCATCTACCTTTCATTCAGCTTGTGTAAAAATTTTAAGAAGAAATGCTAAATATTTAAATTTCTCTTCTAATTTCACAATTTATGATACCTCGGATAGCAAAAAAGTAATTAAAGATTGTTTAAAACAACTTAAACTTGATGAAAAAATTATTTCTGTAAAAAAGATTATATCTGAAATTAGCAGAGCAAAAGATTCTTTGATTACTCCGGATGAATATATTAATAAAAACAGGTTTGACTATGAAAAAGGAAATATAGGTATTGTCTATAAAATGTATCAGGAGAAACTTAAGGAATCTGATGCAATGGATTTTGATGATATTATTTATTATACAGTTATATTACTTAACAATAATAGCGATGTACTTGAATTTTATCAATCAAAATTCAAATATATTCTTGTTGATGAGTATCAAGATACTAACCATCTTCAATACTTGCTTATTTCTCTTCTGGCACAAAAATACAAGAATATTTGTGTTGTAGGTGATGATGATCAAAGTATTTATAGATTCCGTGGGGCGACAATTGAAAATATTTTATCTTTTGAATCAGAATACAGAAATGCAAAGGCTATAAGGCTTGAACAAAACTATCGTTCAACTCAAAATATACTTGATGCTGCAAACTCGGTTATAGCAAATAATGTAAATAGAAAAGGAAAAAATCTTTGGACTGATAACGGAGCAGGGGATAAGATAATTAAGCATTATGCGGAATCGGACAGAGAAGAGGCATATTTTGTTGCAAATAGTATTTTAAAAGAAAAAGGGAACGGAAGAAATTTTTCTGATTTTGCAATCTTATATCGTATGAATTCTGAATCTAACCCCATTGAACAAGCGTTTATCAGAGGTGCAATTCCATATAAAATAATTGGCGGTCATAAGTTCTATGATAGGAAAGAAATAAAAGATGCAATAGCTTATTTAAGCATTATTAATAATCCTAACGACTATGTTAGGATGTCAAGAATTATAAATGAGCCTAAGAGGGGGATAGGGGAGTCATCAATAAATTCTATTATAGAAATATCCTCTGCGCTTGGATTAGATCTGCTCGATGTTATAAGGAATGCTGCAAATTATCCTAAACTTTCAAGAACAGCTACTAAATTACAAGCTTTTGCAAATTTTGTTGATGAATGTATAAATTACTCTGAAAACCATAAAGTTTCGGAACTTTTAACCTATGTTCTAGATTTATCAGGTTATATTGCGGCACTTAAAAACGATAAAGAGCTTGATAAAATTCAAAAACAGGACAAACTTGAAAACCTTGATCAGCTTGTTAATAATATTACAAAGTTTGAAGAAGAAAACGAAGAAGCAACTTTAAATGACTTTCTTCAAGATGTTTCTCTTATGACTGATATTGATAATTACAATTCCTATGATGATAAAGTAACATTGATGACTATTCATTCAGCTAAAGGATTGGAATTTGATACAGTTTTTCTTATTGGTATGGAAGAAAATATTTTCCCGTCCGATAAGTCCATTGAGGAAGGAGAAGCGAGTATAGAAGAAGAACGTCGGCTTGCTTATGTTGCGATAACAAGAGCAAAGCGAAAACTTTTTGTTTCTCATTGTAAAACAAAAATTCTTTTTGGAATGACAAGATATAACAAAATTTCTCGATTTATAGATGAAATTCCGGATGAACTTATTGAAATGAGTGCTGAAAATAAAAAAGAGTTAGCTAAAAATTGTTCTAACAGCACATATAAGACTCGAATTGAAAATCCTGATTATAATAAGTTTAACAAAACATATAATAAAAGTTATGATTTTTCAGGCGTTTCAAGTAAAAAGGCGAAAAATAGCAATTCATTTAAGGTAGGGGATACAGTTCTGCATAAATCCTTCGGCGAGGGAGTCGTCGTTGCTGTAACTCCTGTTGCGAATGATACCATGCTTGAGGTAGCTTTCTTACAAGGTCAAACTAAGAAGATAATGGCTAATTACGCTAAAATAGAAAAGAAATAGATAAATTGAAAAGCCCTAACTGCAATACACATTGCAGTTAGGGTATCTCTTTATTAATCCTCATCATCATTGTTGATTTCATCTAATCCGAAGAAATTGTTTAGAGGATTATTATCTACCGCTTTTTTTGCTTGCTCATCATAAATATGAGTATATATCTCCGTTGTAGCAAGATTCTCGTGACCCAAAAGGGCTTTAATTTGTAAAACATCTGTGTTGCCGTATTGATACATAAGAGTTGCGGCTGTATGCCTTAGCTTATGTACCGAAAAGCCCATATTTTTAAGCCCAATTTTATCAAGGTATTTTTCAACCATTTTTTGAACATTTTCTCTGCTTATTCTTGTGCGTCTGTTAGTTATAAATAGAGCATCTCTATCTATAACAGAATCTTTAGGTCTGACTTTGAGATATAAATTCAAGGCATTGATACAAGCATCATTCAAATAAACTATTCTTTCTTTGTTTCCCTTTCCAAGAACTCTTAAAGTTCGGTTCTCGAAAGAAATATTTGAAATATTTATACCGACAAGTTCAGAAAGTCTTAAGCCGCAATTAAGAAATAAAGTAATGATACAAAAATCTCTTTCCTTATTTTTACCTTCCACTGCGTTAAGTAAAGCTAAACTTTGCTCAAGAGTTAAATATTTAGGCAAAGCCTTCTTGCTTTTGGGTGATTCAAGAAATGCCATGGTGTTTTTGCCTGTTAATACATTTTGAACTTCTAAGTATCTATAAAACCTTTTAATAGAAACAGCTTTGCGAGCTCTTGCATTAGAATCATTATTTCTTTTCGTCCTGCAATAGGCGAGAAAAGCATAAGCATCTTCGAGAGTTACAGAGCAAATAAAATCTTTATCGATATCAGAAATATTAATATCAGTCAAATCTGTGTTATCAGTAACAAGATGCTTATGTAACTTCAAAAATTTATAAAAGAGTCTTAAATCAGAGCCATATTCAAGTACAGTTAATTGCGACTTATTTAAGGTACCACCCAAATAATTAAGATAATTTATTACAAGCGGCGGTAAATCATATATTTCTTCTTCTCTCATTTTTTATGGAGGCACCTCCTTTGGTCAAATTAATTTTATTGGTAATTACGCAAAAGACAAGTTTTGTGTAATTTAGGGGAGGGATAAAGCAAAATTATTAATTATTTTGTTCTGTAAGTGGAATTATAGAACCTATATCTGTAAGATAATCATCTATTAGCTCAATAGGTTTAATATTATATTTACTTAATATATCAATTATTTTATTGCAATCCGGATGAGAATCTAATCTTCCGTTAAATGCTAAAACATTCTTATTGAGTTTTCCTGTCGCACCACCAATAAAACCATAATTCATTCCGTAAAGTCTTATGGATCCTTTTGAAATGAATAATACATCGTCAAAATAATTTTGAGTAGATTTATAGATTGATTCATCATCAGTTATTATGCAATTTTCAGACACAACACAAATTGAACATTTAGTATATCCTTGATTATTATTTATAATTTTTAAGTTATCTTTGTCCGCTTGTTTAATTATTTCTTTTGAAACGGTATTTTCATTACAAATTAGTTTATCGTTTATACGGACGCAGTTCAGTTTAACGTCATAAGGATAATTTTCTTGCAAGCTCTCCCCTATTCTTCTAATTAAGAAATTATTGTTAAGTTGCATTATTATGTCATTATCGCAAAATAGTTTTTTATTATAATAATGCATAATTCTTATATCGGGATGGGAAGAAACAGAAGAATTTATATTTTTGTTTGGGTATACTTC
>CAVHYZ010000094.1:0-6056 GCA_963640495.1 Acutalibacteraceae bacterium | reverse complement strand
CCTCCGCTACGCTCCGTCGCTTACTCTCTCTGTCCCGAAAAAACATTCTAATTAGTTTTTTTCTCTCAATTTTCTTAGTCTCACATCATTGACAAATGCACAATCTATTTTTTCAAGAAATGCTGTTATATTATCCAATATTATTTTACCTCATTCCGGGAGATTCATTTCTTTACATTCAGGTATGTTTCCACATATTCAAAAGCCTTTTGATAAGCTTTATCACTTATTTCTTTATCTGATTTATGAGATAAATCATGGTCTGAATTCGGTAAAGTGATAAAGTCATTTTTTATTCCCAATTTATCAAGAGTATTGTGTAAATCCACAGAGTTCTCATAAGGCACAACTGAGTCCTTTGCACCGTGAACTATAAGAGTGGGAACTGCCGTTTCGGCATATGTTATAGGTGAAAGTTCTTTTAACGCTTTAAGTGTAGCTTCATCGGGATTTTCCGTTACCTCTATACCGCATAATTCTGTAAAGGTATTTCTGAGTGAATCCTTCTTAAAAAACGTTGAATTTGTAAGATCGGAAGGACCGCAAAAATCTACAACCGCAACAGGCTTTATGGAAGATATATCCCTATATTTATATGAATAGAGCAGTGAAAGATGAGCACCGGCAGAATGTCCGTAAAAAACAGCATTGTTTATTGTAATGCCTTTTTCCCCGGCAAAGGATTTAATTTTATTAACAGCTGATGTGATATCATCCATAATATCCCAACCGTCAATGTCTCCGCCGTTTGTGAGAAATCTGTATTCTACTGATGCTGCGGCAATTCCATAAGCATCTCTTACATATTTTGCATTATCCGTATACTCGGATTTACTGCCGGATGCCCATGCGCCACCGTGAATCATGATTACAATATCGGTTGAATTTGTATTCTCCGGTAAATACAAATCCAAAACCTGGTTCTTATCTGAGCCATAAGAAATGCCTTTGTAGTTATTTGTATTTTTATCTGTATTAATGCCAAAAAATGAAGCTATTGCCATGATAATACTCATAAAGAAAGCTATAATTTTTTCAAACATAAAAAATCCTCCTTTTTCTGTATTTTATTACAGGAAGGAGGTTTTTGCAATAGTTATAAATTCATATTCAGTTAATTTCATAAGATTGCATAAATATTCACTTAATCAGATAATCCATTATAAGCTCAGTGACAAACACCGCTCCACAGCACGCCCCTGCAACCTGAATTAAATTTGCACCCACAAGAGCAAGAATTATTCCCACTGCAAGAGCAATCGCTCCCGGTATCGGGCTTTCGGTTGCTTCAATAATTGCCGGGAATGTCATAACGGATAATATTACATAAGGCACATAGTAAAGAAAAGATTTAATGAATTTATTGTCAATCTTTTTTCTGATAAGTGTCATAGGCAGCACTCTTATAAGGTAGCTTACCACTGCCATTACAAGAATATAAGCATAAATATTATGCGTCATTCTTTTCTTCCTCCTCTACTGTATTTTGAGAGGATTCTTCCTCTTTAACAGGGAAAAGAATTGCCGCCGCTGCAGAAATAATAACCGTTAAAATTATTATCCTCATTCCCGATGAAAGTTCTTTAACCTTTGGCAAAACTCCCGATGCATAACTTAAAGCAAAGCTGGCAACCACAAGAGCAGCAACAATTTTATCTTTTTTTGCAGGGGGAATAATAATTGCAATAAACATACCGAAAAGTGCCACACCTAAAGCACTGACAACACGAGCAGGCAATATGTTATCTGCCACAACGCCTATAGCTGTGCCTGCTGCCCAAGCGGGGCCTGATGCAAGATAAGTACCGTAAGCATAAGATGGGTTCAAATCGCCCTCTCTTGCTATATTAAGTGCAAAAAGTTCATCTGTTATAAATGATGAAATTGTAAACCTGTGAATGCCTCTCATTTTTGGGGAAACACGCTGGCTTAAAGCGGTGCTCATAAGCATATAACGGCAATTTGCAACTATAATCATAAGCACCATTTCAAAATATGAGCCATTTCCTTCAATAACCTTAAAGCCTGCATATTCGCCTGCAGAGGCAAGATTTGTAAGGCTTACTATAAAAGCTTGAATCCAATTAAATCCCAACGACTTTGCGGTAATGCCGAGAGAAAAGGCAACTACAAAGTAACCGAGACCTATAGGCACGCCGTCCCTGAGTCCATTTCTAAATGCTTTTTTATCCATAATATGAAATCCGTTAAATCAATAAATTTTTTATTTTACAAAGTATGTGTAATTTTCTTTTCTTTGTGCAGGCTCTGCATCTTCTTTTGCTTTATAGCCTAAAGCACAGTGCCCTATGCCCTCATAGTTACCTTCTATACCAAGAGAAGCAAGTAACTCTTTGCCGAAATCGGACTCAAATTCTTCTTTTGCTCTGTGAATCCAAATACTGCCAAGGCCAACACTTGAGGCGGCATTAAGCAAATTGCCCATAACAAGCGAGCCGTCATATTCATAAGTGCGAATGTCTTTATCTGCAAGCACAATAAGAACAACCGGGGCACCGTAAAAAGGGTCAAAACCTTCACCCCAGCCACCGATTTTTCTGTTTTCATCGGCAATTTTATCTCTCATCTCTTTATTAGTTACGGCAATGATGATTGAGCTTTGCTTTCCCATACCGCTGGGTGCGTATGTGCCTGCTTTTATAACCGCATTAAGCTCCTCATCCGTAATCATATCCGGCTTGAAAGCTCTGCAGCTTCTTCTTGATTCAAGAGTTTTAAGGGTTTCGTTAATCATAAAAATAACCTCCTTAAATTATACAAATCTAATTGATTATTATATAACACAAGAAGGCGTAAAGTCAAATTTTATATATCAAATTATTATCTTTAATATTCCTCAAGCACAAGAGAACCATCTTTTCCGCTTACTGTGAGAGTGAATCTGTGACCCACTCCCTTTGAATCGTTATAAGATATTCCGTATTCGGGAGAATCTCCGTGGAATGTTATAACAGCATTAAGAGGTATTTTCGGTGTTAAAGTTTCCTGAGAATATAATTCTTCAGAAGAAAAGCTCGCATTCCCGCTTTCGTCAACATCTGTAAGCGAAAGTTTTAACAATTTGAAATCGGTTACATCTTCGGAAGCAACAAAAATAATCTCCGAACTATTTTCGGAATCTTTGTCAATGTATGTCTTATACTGAGAATAATTATATTCGATTTTTTCTGCCCACTGAGCAGAGACCTGAGGTTTAGCTTCTCTTTGCGTTTTTTTATACTGTGAAAAAGGAGTAAAATTCAATTTTATGGTTTTTGAACCAATTTCTTCCTCGATTTTATAAAAATCTTCTTCGGTAATATCAAGTTTTTCGGAATTTTTTACATCCATTTTGCCAATGGTATTGTGATAAAAATCTATGTCTGTAAGAGTTTCATCTTTCTCATAGGTAAAGTAATAATCATTACACTCAAAAGTTGAACCATCTTTTGAAATTGTATAAGTTCCGAAAATATGATAAAGAGCTCCCGCAGAGCCGGAATATGAAAATTTACCTTCCCCAAGGTAACCGTAATTGCTCCTGTAAAAGCCCTCAAGAGAGAGATTCGCTTCACCTGAGGCACCGCTGTAAACAAGATAAATGGAATTGTCGCCATCTACCGTACAGCCTATCAAAAGCTCCGGTATACCGTCACCGCTGACATCTTGCACAAGATATCCTATTTTTTCAAGAGGGTTATCGCCTACTGTTTCCGCAACGGAAGCAATTACATCTGTGCCGTCTTCTGAGGTCATATCATAGTCTTGCTCGGAAATTGCTTTGTAAAGTTTATCAAGAGTGGATGTATATATTTCCGTTGAATAAACTGTATTTTCGGATTTATCGGTATTTGTATCCTCTGCTGTTTTTAAAGCTTCTCCCTTTGTTGATTGATAAGCGGTATTTTCATTTGCCGAATTGCAAGAGCAAAGTGCAAGAGTAAGCATAAAAATCACAGCTGCGATAATCATAATTTTCTTTTTCACTTGAAATCTCTCCTTAGATATATTTGAATATTACAGGGGATTTTCTCTTGAAGAAAATTGCTAATTAAATTATATATATTTTTTTGCTAAAAATCAACTGTTCTTATTTTATGTTTGAAAATCATATATTTATACTGTATAATGGGAGAAACTATTATTTCGGGAGTGTGAAAAATGAAAAAGAATGTTGAATTTGATAAAGGCAAAAAGGTGTTTCCTCTCATACTTATGGTCATAGGCATAGGCCTCGCCATAGCACAGCTTATTACAAGGCTTAACTTTGTAGCGGTGCTTTGTATTGGCTATTGCTGCATTATCTCCGCCCTTATTTTCATCTCTTTGATTTTCAAGAAAAAAGTTTATCTCTTTATGCTTTTAGCATATGCCTTCCCCTTCTGTGGGCTGACTGTTTTTCATATAATTTTCGGCGCAGATGCAGGCTTTGGCGCTTTTTCAAGCGGACTTGCAGGTTGGAGTTCGGAAGATCATCCTCTTTTTGCAGGGGCAGGCAATATTCTTTTGCGTTTATGCGGTAATTTTCTACTTTCCCTTCCGGTTATAATCTTCTTTGTTCTTCTCGTTATATTTGCAAAGAAAACGTTTGAGAAGCCCGCTGTAAAAAAAGCTCTTTGCTCCGTTACAAGTGTATTTCTTATCGGTTCTACCGTTGCCAGTGTTCTTTTTATGAACATGAGGTCAAAGCCCGTTACAGAGCATATGTGGGAAGGCCAAGACGATTATCTTAAAGGCGTTGATAAAACAAAGTCGGATAATCCCAATGTTTTATTTGTCCTTATGGACGACCTTGGCTATGGCGATGTTTCCATTAACGGTGCAATTTATGACACACCGAATATAGATTCAATCGGTGAAAACGGCCTTAATTTTGAAAATTTTTATTCAAGTTATTCCGTTTGCTCCCCTGCTCGTTTTGCAGCTCTCACAGGCCGTTATCCATACAGAGGATATGCGGATAATGTTGTATACCCCACAATTTCAACTGTATCTCCATTTGCCCAAACCCGTATTTACAACAGCATTGAGATGGGTAATAATACAGACGGTATGCTTGGCGATGAAATAACCATTGCAGAGGTATTTCAATCTGCCGGCTATTCAACGGGACTTTTCGGCAAATGGCATCTTGGCGATTACGGTGAGTATCTGCCCACAAATCAAGGCTTTGATTATTTCTACGGCAGCCATCATGTTAATGATATGACTCCATTCTATCATGTTCGTGAAGAAAACGGCGAATATACTATCGTTCATGGCACAAATGAGCTTAAAGATCAATCACAGGCAACAGAGTGGATAAATGAAGAAATCACAAACTGGATAACAGATAAAGCTACAAATACAGATGAGCCGTTCTTTGCGGTTTACACATCTCCGTGGCCTCACGCCCCCGTTTATGTAGGTGATGAATATAAAGGTTCCACAGGTATGGGCACTTATGTTGACTGCATAAATGAATTTGATGCCGGTCTTGGCGAAATATTCAACACTCTTGAAGACCTCGGAGAGCTTGAAAACACAATTATAGTTTTCACAAGTGATAACGGCCCTGCCCTTGAGGGCTCTGTTAATGAGCTTCGCGGCGGTAAATATCTTGCTTACGAAGGCGGGCAAAAAGTTCCGTTTATGATTCGCTGGGATAACAACAACGGCTTATTTGAAAGCGGAGAAACAAGAAAGCAGAGCGCAACTTTAGTTGACCTTTTCCCCACTCTTATTTCCCTTTGCAACATTACAAATAACGGTGAAGAAAATGTGCTTCCATCCGACCGTATAATTGACGGTGTTTCAATGGTGCCCGTAATTCAAAATGACACCGTAATTCACACTGAAGATCATCCTATCCTTCACATGAAGCGCAAAGATATTAAAGCAATTCAATATACCGTTGATACAGATGAGGTTAAAGCGCTTTACCCCGATTATGATTACGATGTTTTAAATAATAACGAAACCATCACATTCAAATATTTTGACCGTATTCAAAACGATAACTCCGCATTCTTTGATAAATATCGTAAAAATTGGCTTCACATTCTTACGGATGATAC
>CAVHYZ010000093.1:0-6308 GCA_963640495.1 Acutalibacteraceae bacterium | reverse complement strand
CTATAAAATTGAGTGATAAATTATATTCCATATTTTATTTTTATTCTTCCAAGTTTTTCACTAAAAGGTTTGGCAAAAAAATATACAAATACTAAATTTGAAATTGCATAAACAGCAGTGTAAGGAACTGCGGTGATAATAGCAGCCAAGTATGCGCTTAAATTAAAGCAATTATAAGCCCAAACAACAGTCCATATATCCATTATGAGAGAATAAAAAATCCCTGCAAGAAAAGCATAAATACAAATTCTTATTTTGTTGTCTATTAGACATTTTGAGAATATGCCAGCAAATGTACCTATAAGACCCCAAGCAAACATTTGAAATGGAGTCCAGACGCCCATACCAGCAAATATATTTGAAATAAGGGCGGAAAAAGCTCCTACCATAAAGCCCGTTTCACTGCCCATATAAATTGCCGCAAAAATAGTTATAGCGGTAACAGGATTTACTCCGGGCAAGGGTGAACAGATAACTCTGCCGATTGAAGCAATGGCAACAAAAGAAGCTGTTAAAGCCAATCTGCGAGTACCGATTTTTCTTTTTTCAAATCCAGTTAAAAAAAGTGCAATTGTAAGCACAACAACCGCCATAATTACATAAGAATAATTCTTATCTCTGAACACAAATGCTCCCGATATTACAACAGTGGGAATAATCAAAAAAGGCAAAATTTTTGATAAAACAGAACGAAGAAAAGCATTTTTTATAACAATCATACCATTCCTCCGATATATTTCTTCAAATCCTCAAATGTTATTAGATTTTTGCAAAAATCCTTAGTTATTCTGTTTAGTGAAGTAGTATAAAAAAGATTTTCGGAAAAGAATTTATTAGGAGTATCAATGCAGGTAATATTTCCTCTGAAAAACATAGCAACTCTATCTGCGCATATTGCGGAAAATTCCACATCATGAGTTACAGCTATCACGGTTATATCTTTGTATTTTAACTTTTTCAAAACATCAGCGATTAAAAGCTTGGCGTTAGCATCAAGACCTTTTGTCGGTTCATCTAGAAGTAAGATTTTAGGTTTTGAAGCAAGAATTTTGCAAAGGGCTGCAAGTTGTTGCTCGCCTCCACTTAAATCATAGGGATGTCTGTCTGCAGCATAGAATAAATCATAAGGGATTATGCTGAAATCTGCATTAACCTCATCAAGTTCTTCTTTCAGTGTATTATGAAGAAAAACAGTTTCAACATTTTGTGGAAGCATAGCAATACAATTATTATAAAGTTCGTTATTCTTGTATTTTTTTATATTTTTTCCGAGGACTTCGATTTTACCGGCGTAAGGCTTAATCAGTCCTGCAATAGAATTTAGCAATGTAGTTTTTCCGGAACCATTAGCCCCTAAAATGCATAAAATCTCATTTTTATACGAAGTTAAAGAGGTATCTTTAAGCACATCATTTAAATCTTTATCATATTTAAAAAATACATTCTTTAACTTGATTACAGGTTCTTTTGATGATTCTTCAATATATGGATTATATTCTCGTTCGTTTGGCAAAGGATGATTTTTGAGATACAATTTGCCTTCTGTTACATTCAGTGGACATTTTCCTTCTTTTTCAAACAAGCTGTAAATTTTTACACTACCGGGCATATAATTAAAAAATGTGTTATTATCAAGGACTTTTTCAATAATTTCTCTGGTCTTGCCTTGTGCGATTATCTTTCCATTATCAAGAAAAATAATTTTGTTGCTGAGAGGTATTACATTTTCAAGCCTATGTTCTATAATAATAACTGTTATTCCAAAATCCTCGTTTAGCTTTTTAATAGTTGTAAGAAATTCGGAAGCGCTCACAGGATCAAGCTGAGATGTCGGCTCGTCAAAAATTATAACTTTCGGGTTCATTGCTATTACAGAGGCGAGAGCGATAATCTGTTTTTGGCCCCCGGAAAGTTCAGATGTGTTACAATCAAAAAAATTGTCAATTCCAAAATAGCTCATAACCTCTGCCACTCGCCGTCTCATTAAACCTTGTGAAAAGCTCAGATTTTCCATGCCAAAAGCAATTTCATGCCATACTTTGTCAGTAACAATTTGCTGCTCAACAGATTGCTGGACAAAACCTATTTTTGAAGATTTTTCAAATGAAAGATTTGAAATAGACTCACCGTTAAAATAAATTTCGCCTTCCATATTTCCAAGAGGTGAAAGTTCAGGCTTCAAAAGGCGTAAAAGTGTTGTTTTTCCACTACCTGTTGGGCCACAGAGCACAACAAAATCCCCTTCTTTAATTTCAAAGCAGATATTATCTATTATTTTACTTGCGTTTGGATGTGAGAAGGATAAATTTTTGATTTCAAAAAGTGCCATTTGAGCTTTTCAACCCCTTCAATTACAGTAGAACTTGTACATAGTACTCCATAAGAAACATATCCGAGAATTGCAAAGAAATCATCATTAGGTTTGGATAATTCCGGATAAAAAGAATAATCAAGCGAATCTGTTGCCATGGATATTACCATTATAGACAAAAGTACAAAAACAACAATGGAAAAAATTATATCGCATAGTCTAAATTTAAACAGAGAAAATGATGTTCTTTTTTCTCCACCATAACCACGAGATGCCATGCTGTCAGCCGTAATAATAGTTTTCTCAATAATATATGTAACCATTACGGAAAAAACACGGGACATTCCTTTTATTTTTGCTATAATCGTATCATCTTTGTAAAGCCCCATTGCTTTTTGAGATAAATTTACTTCATTTGATTTTTTTATAAATAAAGGTATAAACCTCAAAGAAAGAGATAAAGTTAAAGCGAGTTTCGGAGAAGCTTTTCCGACGGTATAAATTACTTTATCCGATGTCATAATTGAAGAAAATATTGCAAACCAATAAATAGCCGCAGCAATCATAAAGCCCATAAACAAGCCATATATAAATGATTCAAAAGTAATAAGATTGTTATTAAAAACGAAAATAATCGTTTTACCATTATGACTGAATATTGGATTTATAAGGCCACAGCCTAAAATAATTATAAATGCAAAAATATGCACTCTTTTATCTTTACAATAATTGCTTGTAATGTAGAGTAACAAGGCACCTAAAAAAAATAGAATTATTATTACAGGATTAAGAGAAAACATACCCATAAGTGCCACTACAATAAAATACGTCGACACTGCAAGCGGATTTAAAGAATCAAGATTTTTCACTTTAAGTCCTCACCCAGATTACAAGTATATTGCCATTCTATATTATCATTGTCCGAAAGAGTATATTGACCACATCCGACATCAGCAAAATTGCCGTTAACGCTATACATCCAGCCTGAAAGCTCACCATAATCAAATTCATAAAGATTATTTATTCCGGAGATATACGCATTAGTATGGTCATTCATTGCCTGAGTATTATCTTCAAATTGGATTTCATACAATTTAACAACGTATATGAAACAATCATAAACTGTAGAGCCTTCGTTGAGAGTAACAGTTGTTTTAGGCAAAACAACGCCATCCGAGGGGGTTACTTCTTCTTTACCCTTACCGGCAACAGTATCACAGGTTATGCTCATAGTGACGGTGACAGTATTTGAATTTTCAGGCTCAGTTACAGTAAAGAATTCTTCTTTTGTTTGAATATTGCTTAAAGCAACAGCAACCGAAATGGCAGATGCAATAAGAACAATAATAATATAGTTAATTACTTTTCTGTTTTTCTTTGCAATAAAGATAATTGCTACACCTATTGCAAGCGCCCAAACACCAATAATAAAATAAATTTTCAGATTACTTGAACTATCAGATTTTTTGATTTCATCATTAATATCACCGTTCTTTTCAGTATGCACTCGCAATTCTTCTTCGGATTCATCGTTTACTATTTTGGCCGTTGAGCTTGCAACTTCCATATCATTCTTAGTAATAAATTCATCGGCAACACCTAAAGTGGTGTTTTTAACTGTAACAGAATTCTTTTTAACCGATTTAGACTCCGTTGGTTTAACTCTTCTATTAACTGTGGAAGAATTGTCTTTTTCTGATACTTTGTTTATTGAAGTAACTACAGAAGAGGTTTCAACTTTGCTTGTCACAGTATCAGCCGAAGTTGAAATTATATTATTAATCTTATAAAGTCCACCCAAATTTTTATTATAGCGATAAAGAGAAACAAGAGCATAAAGTACCTGTGAGGTAGCCGTACCGTTATAATCTCCCCCTGCTTTATGACTATATGCTCCGGTTGCAATTTCATAACTTAGCATAGAATCAACTGCAGATTTACTGTTTTTGATGAATCTTGAATCTTTAAGCGGATTTATATTGAGCGAGGTTAATGCTACTACAACCTGCGCAGCACTTTCGGGATTTTCGGCGCCATAGCTTTTGAAGCCGCCGTTATCAAGTTGAGAAGAAGAAAGAAAGCTCAGCGCTTTATCAGTTGCCTCATTAACTATTGAACTACTTGAATAATATGGCGAAAGGCATTGTAATGTCATAGCTGTAACATCAACATCGGAATATTCGGAATTTATAGCCCATCCACCATCATCATTTTGTTTCCTAAGTAAATAATCAATAATTTGAGATGATGTAAATTTTGTTGATGTATAACCATTATTTAATATATGTAAGCCATAAATATAACTCATTATTCCAAGCTCACCTATATCATTATTCAGTACACCTGTTATAAATCCTTTATTTTTATCACCAAAGCAAGATAAAATAAGAGCCATTCTTTCACGAGAAACGGCATTGTCATATTCGTTATATGATGAAGCGTAGGAACTTAAAGTATCGACATAAGCAGAAAAATCATAATTGCTACCTTTATATTGAATAAGAGAAAAGACAAACCAATCTGATGATACGCCGGCTTTTTTCGCATACTCACCGTATAACAAAGATTGCAAATTAACTGAATTATAAAGTTTGACTTGATAATTAAAAATATCATCAATTCTATTTTCTACATCACTAACAGAAATAGCATTAGCCGAGAGTAAAAAAGCTCTCGGCATAAATGCGGAAAATATTAAAATTGAAGAAATAATAAATGATAAAACCCTTTTCCTAAAGCTATTCATTTTATCTCCAATCAAAAGAGAAATTATTTATCTGCGGGCATAACGCTGTAAATAAAATTTTTAAGAAGATTTATAACAGTGCTGATAAAATCTTTAATAACATTGATGATAGTATTTATAATTCCGTTATCTACTACTTTGCAAGCAGGAGGAGTAATAAGTTTTCCTTCGGGTGCTTTTGCGCTAATAATTTTATCACCAATACCGCTTACCGTGACTGTAGCCTTGCCGTTTTTATCTGTTTTTACGCCCGTATCCTTGCCATCTACAGTAATAGTTGCGCCTTCAAGAGGCAAAAAGATAGGATTCCATCTGCTGTCATAACCGTTTTGAACAGTAAGTGTAAGTTGAACAGTATCGTTACCATCGGTAATAAACTTATCAAAATAAGCAAAGCTGTCAATATAAGTTTTTGCATCTGAATAGTTAAAAGCATAAACATAGTCACCGGACTTAACGCTACCAGCAAGGCTCCAAGCAGATTCATTATTTACATAGTAGCCAAAACTACCGTCATTTGTTTGTCCCCAGAGCTTACGAAGGCTAAGACCATACTGTTCATGAGTGTATGACTCATATCCGGCAGTAGCTCCGCCATTATAGAACTTTTCATGTGTGCAGTAAAGAACATCGTTGATGGTGAATTTACCGTCTTTATCAATGTCTGTTACCGATACATCTTCAACCGAAACTACGAGTGACCCTCTGTCACTTATAGTTACATAAACATTAATATTGTCTGTATCTGTTGCAAAAGCAAAGACTGATGTGCCGAAAATCAACATTACGGCAAGTAAAATTGAGATAATTTTTTTCATTTGAAAAATCTCCCTTTAAAATATTTTATAATGCATAAAGCAATTATAATCAATTTATCTTTTGGAATTTTCAAAAGGGCGCAATTATCCCATAGGACAAAATATGCTTTTTCAGAAAGACTGAAAAAGCATAACTAAAAAACCCTAAGCAATATTACTACTCACTTAAAGTAATCGACGGCTACACTTTTCATTCCCAAAAGACGCTGCAATATGTGCGATTCGCGGGCATTCCGGCTATAACGGCAATGGATGTTGTGACGGATTTTCACCGCACTTTCCCCTTAATCATAAAAGATTCGATCGCATTATTTATTTTTTTATTATATCACTTATATAATAAAATGTCAATAGTAATTATCGTTTAGTTCAAAGATGATTGTAGAGTTACAATTGATGTGAGACTGAAATCAAAAAAAGATAGAAAAAAGCG
>CAVHYZ010000092.1:491-6700 GCA_963640495.1 Acutalibacteraceae bacterium | reverse complement strand
GTCGCTTTTTTCTATCTTTTTTTGATTTCAGTCTCACATCAATTGTAACTCTACATTGAATAAAATTTGTATATTCTACCATAGCTTGATTAAAAATTATATGTGTGATAAAATAAGTTCAGTGCCTGAGGAGGTGCCGAAGGTGAATAGTGAAATTAAAGAATTGTTATACAAAGTAAAAAACGGAGAAGTTTCTGTTGAAGAGGCACTTCTTACCATAAAAAAAGAACCATTTGATGATATAGGCTATGCAAAGGTGGATATCCATAGGCAAGTGCGTCAAGGAGCACCTGAGGTGATTTATGGTGCCGGAAAAACTTCCGAACAAATTATCGGGATTGTTGATTCTTTGGTAAAGCACGGAGTTAAAACCGTTCTTATAACAAAGCTTTCAGAAGAAAGTGCAGATGCCATATCCCGTAAATTCACTCTTGATTATCGTAAAGAGGCAAGAATAGGTGTTATCGGGGAAATCCCAAAAGCAAACGGAATAGGAAAAATTGTTATTGCCACAGGCGGCACATCCGATATTCCTGTTGCAGAGGAGGCTGCTGTTACAGCAGAAGTTCACGGCAATGAGGTAGTTCGTCTTTACGATGTAGGCGTTTCAGGTCTTCATAGAACTTTAACTTACATTGATGATATTATGGGCGCATCCGTAATTATAGCAATAGCCGGTATGGAGGGCGCCCTTGCAAGCGTTATAGGTGGTCTTGCTGATTGCCCCGTAATTGCTGTGCCCACAAGTGTTGGTTACGGATCTTCATTTGGCGGGCTTTCGGCGTTGCTTTCAATGCTTAATTCATGTGCAAGCGGGATTTCTGTTGTTAATATTGATAACGGATTCGGTGCCGGATATCTTGCCGGAATGATAAATCACATGGAGGCAAAGAAATGAAAACCTTGTTTCTTGATTTGAAAATGGGTGCTGCAGGTGATATGCTTACATCTGCCCTGATTGAATTATTTGATGAACCCGATGAAATTATTAAAGAACTGAACAGTCTCAATATTCCCAATGTAGAATTTATAAAAGAATCTGTTACAAAATGTGGAATAAACGGTACACATATAAGAGTAAAAATAAACGGTGAGGAAGAAAAAACAGGGGAACATTCTCATTCTCACAGCCACAGAAGTATACAGGATATTGAATACATTATCAAAGAACATATTAATGTGTCCGATGAAGTAAAAAATGATGTTATTGCAATTTACAATATAATCGCACAGGCTGAAAGTAAAGCCCACGGCAAAGAGGTGTCTGAAATTCACTTTCACGAGGTTGGCACATTTGACGCCATTGCTGATATAACAGCTGTTTGTTTTCTTGTCAGAAAAATAATGCCGGGTAAGATAATTGCTTCTCCTGTTTGTGTAGGTAGCGGTGAAGTTAGATGTGCTCACGGAATTTTGCCTGTGCCTGCTCCGGCAACAGCTGATATACTTAAGGGGACTCCTATTTATGCGGGAAATATAAAGGGAGAACTTTGCACCCCTACGGGAGCAGCTTTAGTTAAATATTTTGCTGACGAATTTAGTGAAATGCCTCTTATGGTTTCGAATAAAATCGGTTACGGAATGGGTACAAAAAATTTTGAAAAAGCTAACTGTGTCAGGGTAATTTTAGGGATGACAGATGATAAAAAAGATACTGTAATTGAGTTGAAATGCAACATAGATGATATGACAGGTGAGGCAATAGGTTTTGCCTTAAATGAGCTTTTTTTGCAGGGTGCGCTTGATGTATTTACTATTCCCGTAGGTATGAAAAAAAGTCGCCCCGGAGTTCTTCTTACTGTTATTTGCAAACCGGAAGACAGAGACAGACTTGTAAATGCAATTTTTAAGCACACCTCAACTCTCGGAATAAGAGAAAATGTTTGTAATCGTTACATATTGAACAGAAAAACGGAAAATGTACAAACAAAGTACGGCAATATTAGAAAGAAAATTTCCGAAGGTTACGGTGTTAAAAGAGAAAAGTATGAATATGACGATATATCTCAAATAGCTGAAAAAGAAAATAAATCCATAGAAGAAGTACTAAGTAACTTATAATCAAAAAGACTGTATCACAGCGGCTTATCCGGTGATACAGTCTTAAATTTTCATGTATTTCCAAGAAGCATGCGGTCATTATCAAGAGCTTTGCCTGCAGCCTCATTAAATTTGTCAAGAAGGTCATTTACAGTAAGCTCATCTCTTGCTTTTCCACTTTCATCAAAGATGATTTTTCCCTCATTCATCATAATTGTTCTGTTTCCGAGAGAAAGAGCTGATTGCATATTGTGAGTAATCATCATGCATGTTAAATTTTGTTCTTTAACGATATTTTTCGTAAGTTCAATAACTTTTTCTGCTGTGGCAGGGTCAAGAGCGGCTGTATGCTCATCAAGGAGTAAAAGTTTTGGTGGATTTATTGTTGCCATCATCAAAGTAAGCGCTTGCCTTTGACCGCCTGATAACGTGCCAACAGGGGAATCCATTCTGTCCTCAAGCCCCATTTTTAGGAGCGATAGTTTTTCACGAAAGATTTCTTTGTCTTTTTTTGATACAGATGAAAGCCAACCACCATGACCGGCCGCAAGGGCTAAATTTTCGCCTATG
The DNA here is from genome assembly GCA_963640495.1 of Acutalibacteraceae bacterium. GTDB lineage: Bacteria > Bacillota > Clostridia > Oscillospirales > Acutalibacteraceae > CAG-177. Next base: position 4,090 of record CAVHYZ010000092.1, on the reverse strand, counting down.
CTCATGCCCGGGGCACTTCCCTTCATCGGGTCTTGAAACAACCTGCCAATTTGACGAGCTCTCATGTGTTCACTGAGCATGGTAATATTTTTACCATCCAAGTATATAGAACCACTATCTGTATAGAATGAGCCGGCTATTGCATTAAACAATGTGGATTTTCCAGCACCATTTGCACCGATAATCGTAATAAAATCTCCGCCATTAACCTCAAGTGAAAGGTTATTAATTGCGGTTTTTGCATTGACAGTTCCGGGATAGAAGGTTTTGGAAATATTCCTAATTGACAGCATTATTCCTTTGCCTCCTTTCCAAAACGAACGGAGAGTTTTCTCTTGAATACAGGATATTGCTCTTTAAGATAAGGCCCTGCGATTGCAATAATAACAATAGCAGATGATATGAGTTTCAGCATAAATGCAGGCATATCAAATCTAAGAGCAACAGTATAAACAAGCCTGAAAATAAATGAGCCAAGTACAACTCCGATTGCTCTAAGAGGTATTTTACCTCTGCCGAGAAATGCACCGCCTATAAGCAAGGAGGCAAGGGCAACCGTAACCATACCGGAACCTATATCTATGTTTACGGATTTATTGTATTCTGCGAGCAAACAGCCGGAAAGACCGGTAAAAGCATTTGCAACACATAGGCCTACAATAGTGGTAAAAACGGGATTTATTGAAGAAGATTTTACCATATCCGGATTATCGCCTGTTGCCCTTATGGCAAGGCCTAATTTTGTTCTTAAAAACAAGCTGAGAAACACTATTACAATCACTACTGCAATTAAAATAACAATAAGTGCCGAGTAATTTTCCAAAGCCGTGCCTGTTAATTTCTCTTTGAGCTTGGTAAATACCGTTTCTGTTCTATTCATATTGAGAAGTGAGCTTTTTCCCATGACCGCAATATTTACAGAGTAAAGCCCTGTGTTTACGATTATACCTGCAAGCAGGCTATTAATTCCCATTTTTGTTTGTAAAAACGCAGTGATAAATCCGGATAACACACCTGCACCCATTGCGGCAAGTATTGCAAGATATGGATGACCTGCAATGGCTACAACCGCCCCTACGGCTGCACCTAAGGTAAAACAGCCGTCCGTGGAAAGGTCGCAAACATTCAGCATAGTGTAGCTGAGAAAAAGTGCAAGCACCGTTAGGGAGCTTATAAGCCCAAGTTCCAGAGCGTTTTGTGTTAAATTAAGAATGGTGGCAAATGACATTATAAAATCACCTGTTAAAATCAGTCTTCAAAAGATTCTGCTGTTTGGATGGATTCAACTTTTGTGCAGTAAGGAGCAAATGCTGCCGAAATATCATCATAATTAAGGCCGAGAGCAGAACAAACATCTGTGTTTACAGTTGCAGTACCGTTATCAAATGTCATAACAGCAGTCGTAGCGGGGGAAGCACCGTCAACGAGAATGGTTTTGATCATGTTGGCTGTCTCAACGCCGAGGTTTGCATAGTCAACACCATAGCCCATAAATGCTCCGTTAAGAGCAAATGAATCAGCACCTGTGTAATGCTTAATGCTTGCTTTTTCAAAAATTTCATAAATTGAAAGCTCGGACTTCATAACTGTGTTATCTGAAGGAGTGAAAACAGCGGTAACGCCTTCATCTGCAAGAGCCTGAGCTGCAAGCTTTATTTCGTCAACGGTTGTGCCCGTTTTTTCTATGCATTCAATTCCTTTGCCCTCAAGGTATTCCTTAGCTTGTGCGATAGCCGTGGTTGAAGAATCCTGACCTGCATCATAAAGGAGGCCTACTTTTTCAGTATCTTTATCTAATGCAAAAATAAGGTTCATAATTGCATTTGTATCAAGGTAATCGGATGTGCCGGTAATATTTGCACCGGGTGCCTCAAGGCTGTCTACAAGGCCTGCGGAAACTGGGTCTGAAACTGCTGCAAAAACAACGGGAATATCGGTTGTTGCGCTTTGCATAGCCATAGCTACCGGCGTAGCAACGCCAACCATAAGGTCAACATCATCTGCAATAAAGTTTGCAATTATCTGTGAAAGAACGTTTGCATCGGCATTGCAGTTATCCTCTTCAATTTCAAATGTAACATTAAGCTCTTTGCCGAGAGATTCAAGCTGTGATTTAATGTTAGCTATAATTTGATTAAGTGATGCATCGTCAACATAGTTGCAAATACCTACTTTATAAACAGTATTTGTTGCAGTTGCATCGGAAGTGCTTTCGGTGTCGGTAGAAGTATTGCTGCCACAGCCTGCAAAGCAGAGAATCGTGAAAATAACGGCAAGAAGGATTGATAAAAACTTTTTCATAATACTACTTCCTTTCAGAAAAATAAAAAAACTCCTGCCCAAGCATAATGCTGGGACAGGAGATAATAAATATCCTGCGGTGCCACCCGGCTTGTTGCAAATGCAACCTCTTTTTGCGTACTGTCATACGCCGACTTTTTTTACGATTAGTCACATCGGCTCACATACTAAGGTTAACCTTTTCCGCTTGCCCTCAGAAGCCCATTTGCCATATCATTCAATGCTGTGATTTCAGCTTCCACAGCTCTCTTTGAATGAAGAGGATACGGCTACTCACTCTTCCTCATCGGTTTAATGAATTTTAGCACAGCTATATAAATTTGTCAATGCTTTTTTGCACTTTTCGGAATATTTGACTGTTGAATTTTATGCTTTATGTTTCTATAATAATATAGAATTATCGGAAGGAGAAAATTATTATGAAAAAGATACTTTCGCTTTTTATATCGGTTATTTTAGTCTTTTCCTGCTTTACTGTTTGCGTAAGTGCGGTGGATTTAATAAACGGTTCCTGTGGCGATAAAGCAATATGGGCTTTTGATTCCACAACAGGTGAGCTTAAAATTATGGGTAATGGGTCTGTCACAAGCTCGCCATGGTCAACCTACAAAAAACAAATTAAGAGTGCGAAAGTTTCGGATAACATCACATCTCTTTGCTCTTATGCTTTCTATGAATGCAGTGCTCTTAAATCTGTTTCTATATCAAATTCTGTAACTGAAATAGGTGCCTATACTTTTGCAAATTGCTTTAAATTAACCTCGGCTTCTCTGCCTTCGGCTGTTACAAAAATTCCCGATAGAGCTTTTGAAAACTGCCAAGCACTTACAAGCGTCACAATGGGCAGCGTTACAGAAATAGGTGCTTATGCATTTTTCGGCTGTTATGCACTGAATAATATTAAAATTCCGGAAAGTGTAAAATCAATTGGTGAATATGCTTTTGCAAATTGCTATAAAATCACAAACGCTTCAATTCCGTCAGGCGTTACCGTAATCAAAACCGGCACCTTCAGTGGTTGTGGTAGCTTAAAGAGTATTTCAATTCCTACAAGTATAACAGCAATAGAAAATGATGCATTTAAGTCTTGCTCGTCATTTAACAGCGTTTCATACGGCGGAACGAGAACGGCATGGAAAAATATAAATATAAATGATGGCAACAGTTCTCTTACCTCTGCGGATATTTCTTATTACAATGAAAAAAGTACAGATTCTTCAGATATTTTTTCGCAGATAATAAATTTCTTTAAGGACATTTTTAATTCCATCTCATCTTTTTCAAAAATTTATTTTAAA
>CAVHYZ010000092.1:0-481 GCA_963640495.1 Acutalibacteraceae bacterium | reverse complement strand
TTTGCTTTATCCATTTTGCTGTTTTTCCTTAAAGATCATATTTTACTATTTTAAAACCCACTTTTAAATTTTTGTAATTCATTAAGCAGCCGAGAATTTCGACTTTCTTTTCGCACTTTTCTAACATAGGTTCTCCTCTGAAAACTGAAATTTTAAACTCAATAAAATATGTTATGTGTTTTCATGTTGAGTGCATCACATTTAATGTGCCATATATGGGATTGCGAAAAAGAACAATAATAAATTTTTTGTTTTAGCAGGGGAGTGCGAACTTAACGGAAAATTGAGACTGTTTTTGAAAGTGATAAAAAAGTGGTAGGAGTAGGCAAAAAAACAAGCCATTCTCTCTACAAGAATGGCTTATTTTCAGTGGCTTGGCGTGCTAAAAAAGATATCTCCTGATTTCTTGAAAAAGCCGCTTGTGATAAGGGTTTACGTTCATAAGGATGTATTTTCTTATGAGGGATAGGTCGCAACCTCC
>CAVHYZ010000091.1:0-6712 GCA_963640495.1 Acutalibacteraceae bacterium | reverse complement strand
GAAAGTTGCTGCCGATAAGATTAATTGAACATAAAAAGAATTCTTTTTCTAAAGCACTTAAAATTACGAAAACCGTAAGCTTTTCTTTTAAGAACTTTAATTATGTTGTTGCAACCTTCGGTAAATCCGTTGGTATATTTGGTATCAAAAGAATTAAGTATACCGGTAAACCGGTTAAACATAGTGTTTGCACATTTAACGAAGGGAATAATGTCTGAATCTTATGCAATATCAATCCATTCTGACAGTATTATCTTAGCTGTATCTCTGTCTTTACAATCAATAATAGCAAGGAATTTTCCTTTTAAATAGTAAGCAGAGTATAATGTGATGACACAGAAAGCATAACTGAAACTACATCTTGCAATCCGAGAATTTTTTCGTTAAAATAATAATTGTTGAGCATATTTACACTCTTTCATTGTATTTCTATCATCTACATTTTAAAGGTTTTTTCATTTATGCTCAACTTATTTTTTGTTGGGCTTACTACTTACCCCAACACTTATTATAGAATCAAAAAAGAAAAAGCTATATCACCGATAATTTTCAAAAGTGATATAGCTTTTTTTATTATTGCTGAATTAGCAAAGAGTTATCAATATTCGAATTCAAAAGTCTCTATGAGTGAAAGAACTTTATCTTCTGTTTCATTGAAAATTCTCGTGCCGAGGGCAGCAAGATAGGCATCATCGTCTTTGTCACAAAGCATGGCAAAGTTTTTACCTATTTCTTCTTCAACATTTTCATCTTTCCTTACAGTAAGATAATAAAAGCTGAAGGAAGAACCGTCTGATATATTGGCGAAGAATCCGGGAACGGTTTGCTCAAGCTTTGAATACATGGCATTAACGGCTTGTGATGATAAAATTGTGTGAGGCAGATATTTTGTAAGAGCTATTTGTGAGGAAAACACAATAAGAGCACGGAGCTGTAAAAGCTCATTGTTTTTAAGCTTTTTTGCATCCTCGGGGCAAAGCTCCTCGGGCGTAAGATCTGCAAGCCTTTCTCCTAAAAACATAGCTTTGGCGCTGTTACCGTTTGCACGATGTTTATCCATTATACCTGCAAGGCTTGTTAAGTCAGAGCCTGCCACTTCCTTCTTTTTTGGGTGGAAGATTTTTATATCATCATCATTTTTACGCATCATAATTTCCTATCTTAGATAATGTCGTTAAATTCAACAACTTTATTTGTTTTGCCGGATTCAAAAATAGCCTCAACAAGTTTCATAAGTCTTCTTTGTTGATCGTGAGTTACAATAATATCCTGCTCACCTCTGAGATAGGCAAATACGTTCTTATAATATTCGCCCCAATCGGCATTTTGTTTGGGAAGAGGATATTCTTTAATGGAATCATCGGTTCTGGGTGCCATTGTTTTTGTGATACCGGCACCGGCAACTATAGGGACGGCATCTCTGTTTTCCCAATCGGAAACCATAACGATTTTTCCGTCACAATCCCAGTTATCAATAACGGCAGTGCCGTTTTCGCCAAGCATATACCAAAGAGGAAGCTCTATAAAATTGCTTGTGGTAACTTCAACATAGAACGAGAGCCCATCGTCAAAAATAAGAGTTGTTCTGAAGCCGTCATCGCATTTTTCATTGGTAACGTTTGTAAGTTCTGCATAAACGGTTTTGAGCTTGCGCGGTAAAGTCATCATAAGAGCTTGATCAAGGAGATGAATACCCCAATCAAGTACCATACCGCCACCATGTTCAGGCTGGTTACGCCAGTCGCCGGGAATGCCTCTTGAGCCTTGTACTCTTGACTCAATGCGATAAACGTTGCCCATAGTGCCATCGTCGAGGATTTTCTTCATTGTAAGATAATCTTCATCCCAGCGCCTGTTTTGATGTACTGTAAAAAGTTTTCCGCATTTGTTTGCAACAGCAATCATTTCTTCAAGCTCACCGCTATTCATGGCGACAGGCTTTTCACTGATGGCATTTTTACCTGCTTCAAGGGCTGCAATAACGATTTCTTTATGAAAATCATTTGGCGTTGCTACTGTAACAAGGTCAATTCGATCATCTGCAAGTAGCTCTTCACGGCTTGCAAAAGCATGAATACCGTTTTTTTCAGCCTCTTTTCCTCTCTCAGGGTTAATATCGTAAATACCGATAAGCTCGGCATATTCACCCATTTCATTTTTGATTTTTCTTGTGTGCCAGCTGCCCATTCCACCATAACCGATAACAGCACAGCCGATTTTTCCGTTAATCATAATTTGCCTCTTTTGAAATTAAAAAATATATTAGAACCACCAAGCGTCGCCTGTGGATTCTTTAACAAGAACTTCTTTAAGGAATGAAACTGCCTTTGTAAGGCCCTCATTTTGGCTCATGAGCGAATCTTCATGCTCAATGCTGATTGCATAATCATATCCAACCATACGAAGAGCGGAAATAATATCTTTCCAGTAAGCATAATCATTGCCATAGCCTACTGTGCGGAACACCCACGAACGATTAAGTAAATCACCGTAAGATTTTGTATCAAGTACGCCGTTTATTGCGGTATTACGCAAATCAATTTTAGTATCTTTTGCGTGAAAATGGAATATTGCATCGCCCATCTTTTTAATGCATGCAACAGGATCCATACCTTGCCAAATAAGGTGGCTTGGGTCAAAGTTAGCACCGATTTCCGGGCCTACTGCTTCACGAAGCTTAAGGAGTGAATCTGTGTTGTAAACACAGAAACCGGGGTGAAGCTCAAGAGCAATTTTATTTACACCGTGCTCTTTTGCAAAAGCAACAAGATTTTTCCAGTATGGAATAAGAACTTCATTCCATTGCCAGTTAAGAATTTCTGTAAAATCATCGGGCCATGGGCAAACAACCCAGTTGGGGTATTTTGCCGTTTCACAGTCACCGGGGCAGCCGGAGAATGTGTTAATTTGATGAAGGCCCAGCTTCTCGGCAAGTAAAATTGTGTCACGAATTGTTTTATCTGCCTTTGAGGCAATTTCTTTATTAGGATGAACGGGGTTACTGTGACATGAAAGAGCACTGATTTCCATACCGTATTTTGCTATAAGAGATTTAAATTCTTCGAATTTTGCCTCGTCATTTAAAAGAATATCCGGGTTAGCGTGAGCGTTACCCGGGTAACCGCCACAGCCGATTTCAACCATCTCTATACCAAGTGATTGAAAATATTTGAGTGCCTGTTCAAAAGGAACATTTGAAAGTAATGTTGTAAAAACTCCAAGTTTCATTTTTTTATCCTCTCAAATTATAGATTTAAGATATTTAAGGCTTCTTGCAATATCTTCAAAGCCATTGGGGATCGGATCATCATTTTCAACAACAACCCATTCAAGCTCAAGAGCCTTTGCAGCCTTAATAACGGTTTTAATGTCGCAATTGCCTTCACCTAAAGATTTGGGATGACCGTCAATACCGTCTTTAAGGTGAAGTAATATAATTTTGTCTTTATGATCCATTATGAATCTGTAATTATCTACGCCGGCATAATAGCTCCAGTAAGTGTCAATTTCAAGGTCGCAATAACTGCCGATAACATCAATCGGTAAACGCTTATTGCGAAGAGGTGTGAATTCTTCTGTATGATTATGATAATAAGTAGTAATGCCGTATTTTTTCATGGCATAATCTTTTGCTCTGCCGAGAACTTTACCGGTATTAACACATTCATCCATTTTTTTATGGGGAGCACCACCTACGCCGATGGCTTTAACTCCGAGAATATGTTGATATTCAATGGTCTTTTCAAGGCTTTCTTTTTTGAAATCATCAAGGCCGATATGGCCGCCACAGCATTCAAGTCCGAGCTCGTCAAGCTTTGCTTTAATGACTTCGGCAGGAGTATCAAAGTAACCCGCAAATTCAACACCGTCATATCCGATTTCTTTAATTTTTTCAAGTGCTTTAAGCAATGTTTCACTATCTTTAATTGAATCTCTTACAGAGTAAACTTGAACCGCAATTTTCATAACTTTATCTCCTTAGTCCTCATTAAAGAAATAGGGCTTACCTGAATTGGCCGATTTGTAAATTCCTTCAAGAATTTGAGTTACAACCATAGCTTGCTCCGGCTTTGTTGAAAGCTCTTTGCCTTCTAAAATTGCGTCATAGAATGCCTGATTTTCAAGGTCTGATGAATCATACTCAATACCGTCATAAAAAGCAACTCCGCCGGCATCAAAATTAGGCTTTTCAATAACCTGTCTGTTGTTTTTGACATAGTTAATGCGAAGGCCGTCAAGCATGTCTGCACCGCCCTTGTCACCGCAAAGCAAAGTGATAGCTTCCTTCGGGTCTGCAACATTAAGTGCCCAAGAGGATTCAACGCTAATCGTTGCTCCGTTTTCCATTACAACAAAACCGAAAGCGGAATCTTCAACGGTGTATTTTTCTGGGTCCCAGTCGCCCCATGCATTACCTGTGCCATTAGCATCGCCAAGCTTTTTATATTTTGTGCCGATGCACATTTTGGGCTTATAGTTATTCATCATCCAAAGGGTAAGATCAAGAGCATGTGTGCCTATATCGATAAGAGGACCGCCGCCCTGCTCGTATTCATTGAGGAAAACGCCCCATGTGGGAACGGCTCTTCTTCTTAGGGCGATAGCCCTTGCATAGTAAATATCTCCGAGCTCGCCGTCTTCACAGCATTTTTTAAGATATAAGGAATCATCTCTCCAGCGGCTCTGATAACCGATAGAAAATATTTTACCTGTTTTGACAGAGGTTTCATACATTGCTTTTGCTTCTGCATAGGTTTTTGCCATGGGCTTTTCACAAAGAACATTTTTACCTGCTTCAAGAGCATCAATGGTAATAAATGAATGTGAACGGTTAGGGGTACAAACATGAACTGCAATAATATCTTTTTCTTTTTCGAGAAGCTCTTTATAATCGGTGTAGACTCTGGCGTCTTCTGTGCCATAATCTTTCTTTGCCTTAGCTGCACGTTCCTCAATAATATCGCAAAATGCAACTATCTCAACTCTTTTATTTTTTGAAAGGGCAGGTAAATGCTTGCCGTTGGCTATACCGCCGCAGCCGATAACGCCAACCTTAACTTTTTCACTCATGTTTAATATCTCCTTATTTCTCAAATTGAGCTTTTGCTCACTCCACTTTATTATAATAACGCTTTATTCATTTTTCAAGAGTGATAATAGCTTTTTACAAAGAAATTTCAAAAATTATTGAAAGTTTTTCCCTTGTGTAATATAATAGGCAAGTAAAATAATGCTTGTTTTTATTTTATATTCAAGGAGAAACAAATGTCCGAAAAATCAAATCTTAAAACGAACCCGAACGCCTGTCCGCTTGCTAAAAAATGTGGGGGCTGCCAGCTTCAAAATATGACCTATGAGCGTCAGCTTAAATGGAAGCAGGCAAGGGAGGAAATATTATTAAAAAAATTCGGTAAAGTCGGTAAAATTATCGGTATGGAAAATCCATATCATTATCGCAATAAAGTTCAAGCCGCTTTTGGCAGAACAAGAAGCGGCAAAATCATAAGCGGTGTTTATCAAAGCGGCACACATAGAATTGTTTCCGTTGATTCCTGTATGATTGAAGACGAAATTGCCGATAAAATAATATGTGATATCCGCTCTATGTTGCCGAAATTCAAAATACTTGTTTATGATGAAGATAAGCACACAGGTTTTTTAAGACATGTGCTTGTTAAAAGAGGTTTTACAAGCGGTGAAGTTATGGTGGTGCTTGTGGGCTCTTCATCTTATTTCCCTATAAAGAAAAAATTCACGAAAAAGCTCCTTGAAATATACCCTGAAATTACGACCGTAATACTGAATGTCAACTCAAAAAATACAAATCTTGTGCTTGGAGATAAAGAAGAAATTCTTTACGGCAAAGGGTATATTACAGACGTTCTCTGCGGCCTTGAATTTGCAATAAGCGCAAAATCGTTTTATCAAATAAACCCGGTTCAAACAGAAAAATTATATAATAAAGCCATGGAATATGCTTGTTTAGATAAAAATTCAACTGTAATAGATGCATATTGTGGTATCGGCACAATTGGACTGGTAGCAGCTAAAACCGCAGGCAAAGTTATAGGTGTTGAGCTTAACAGAGATGCTGTTCATGATGCTATTTCAAATGCAAAACGCAACAATGCTCAAAATATAAGATTTTATTGTGATGATGCCGGAGATTTTATGGAAGCTATGGCAGAGGAAGGGGAAAAAGTCGATGTGGTATTTATGGATCCTCCTCGTTCGGGCAGTAATAAAAAATTTATAAATTCCATGCTTAAAATGAGCCCGAAAACAATAGTATATATATCCTGTAACCCGGAAACCTTGGCAAGAGATTTGAATTATATAACTAAAGGTGGATATGAAGTTAAAAAAATTACCCCCGTTGATATGTTCCCTCATACAAACCATGTGGAGACGGTCGTATTGATGTCAAGAAAAGATAAATAAAGGCTGAAAAGTGGCGTATTTCCGGGCTTTTTCGGGTAGTAGCAATCTTCCGGAAAAGCTCGGTTTATTTTTATGAAAACATATCTACTGAATAATCGGTCGCAGGGTTTAGGCTGTGGATTAGATGTCGGGGGTTGTGGCACTAGGATAGATGTTATCTAGGGTGCAAACTCAATTTGAGTGTGTGATTTAGATGTTGTCTAATCCGGCAACTCGACTGTCGGTTGAATGGTAGGCAGTGAATTAGATGTTATGGAAGGAGGACGTTTTG
>CAVHYZ010000090.1:1451-6808 GCA_963640495.1 Acutalibacteraceae bacterium | reverse complement strand
ATATATATCAATGAAAATGGTAAAAAAATCTTTTTGTTTATTCTTAAGTCTTTTATTTTTGTTTGCTATATTAATTCCTACAGCTTTTGCAGAAGAATCAAAAGGCTATACAATAAGCAATCCTTATGCAAATGTTGATTTCGGTACCGTAAATACATATAAAGCCGCCATGCATACTCACACAAACGCAACTGACGGTGATCCGACCTTAAAGCAATCGATTGAACGTCATGTGGAAACAGGCTTTGACATTGTTGCTACAACAGACCACGGCACCGTAAATTATACTTGGGAAACAGAAAATGCAAATAAGCTCATTCACGGAGTTCTCTCACTTGCAGGCAGAAGTGAAGGGGAGCTTGAATATTTAGGAAAAGAAGGAACATTTGAAAACGGAACAAGCTATAAATTAACAAGTGAAAACGGTGACGATTATCTTGTTCTCGATGATGGTTCAAAAATACTGAGAGTTCCATACGGCGTTGAGCAAAATGCCATTTCAGCAAACGCACATGTAAACAGTTGGTTTGTTGATTACCATAACGATAGCATCACTTCATATAAAGACGCTATAAGCAACGTAAGCAGAATGGGCGGAATTTGTGTTATAAATCACCCCGGTGAGTATTCAAAAGCAAGATATGAGATTCATTCAGCTGATGCGTATAACACAGATAAATTTGCATATTGGTATCTTGTGAACAAATGGGCATCTCTTCTTAATAAATATGACGGTTGCATCGGTATTGACATTAATTCAAAAGGCGATGACAGAACAAAATATGACAGAGTACTTTGGGATGAATTGCTTCAAAGATTTTCGGCAAACGGCAAAAATGTTTTTGCAATTTGCTCAAGTGATGCTCATCAACTTGATAAGATAAATACAGGCTTCATTTATGCCCTTATGCCTTCACTTGACTCTGCGAGTCTGAAATCAGCATTAAAGAACGGTGAATTTTTCGGAGCATCCCATTGCATCGGAAATTATGAAGAGCTTGTTGAAATTTACAATTCGCTTAAAGAGTTTTACGGTGAATCAGATACTTGCAAATCAGTTAAAGAAACCGTTGATAAAATGGCTGAAAGAATTGATGATATTGAAACAGGCAAAGTTGATGCAGATTCAAATATCGGAATAACATATAAAGTGCTTGATGATAACGGATATTTTAATGGCGAAACCGAGCCTGTAATAACAAATATTAAAGTAGACGATGATACAGACACAATTACAATTTCCGCTAAAAATGCTCTTATAGTAAGATGGATTTCAAACGGAAAACTTGTTACAACCACAAAAGGCAATGAATCAAACTTTAATTTAAATGATTTCTCCGATAAAATCGGTAACTATGTAAGAGCGGAAGTATTCGGCGAAGGTGGAATAGTATATACACAGGCATTCATCTTAAACGCCGAGCAAAATGCAAATTCAAGTTCTGTAGTTGATAAAGGCTTCTTTGATTTTGGTATTTTAGACTGCCTTGTGGGAATTTTTGAAAATTGGGGAGACATTCTTTCAAGAATGATTAAAAATGTTTAGCATGAAAATCATTAAAGGTATTTATGATAACGATTACGGATGTGAAGAACATGCTGATAGTGAAAAATTAAAATATTATGTTCTGATAACCGATGGGCAAGGCAACGAAGAATATTTACTTGTGGAAGATGATTATCTAAAAGAAAATAATCTTGATGTCGGCTCAATTTGGATAAGTCAAAAGGAGGATTTACAATGAAAAAAACATTAAGTTTTTTGGTTGCAATTATAATGATTTTTGCAACACTCAGTGTAACAGCTTTTGCAACAGATACAAAAACAGACACTCTTATTAACAAGGTTTCGAGCTCAAAGGAAATGCAAGTCACTGTAAAAAGCGGTAGCACATTACTCGGTTCATCTACAACAACTTATTATGTTAAAGGCAATTCTGCTGCTTATGAGTTTAACAACGGATTTTTAAAAATCAGAGTTGTACTTACAGATGGGAATGCATATGCTTATTTTCCATCTCTCCCCTATTTCTATGTAAAATTAACCAATACAGGGCTTATAAATATTGATGTTTCTTCACTTATCAAAAATGCAATGGGAATTACCAATGCCGTTACAGTTTTTGAAAAGAGTTATGAAGAAACAGTTGACGGCACAACTTATTATGTTGAGCAGTATAATGACAGAGCTCAAGCTGTTCTTAAGTTCTACTATGTTGATGATGATTTAAAGATACTTAAAGTAACAAACAGGAGCGGTTCTCTTGCAGAATCAACACAGTACACATATTTTGATAATTATTCAGTCAGCGTTGACAGTAGCATTGTGGCAACGCCAAAAGGTATAAATGTTACTCCCCTTCTCAAATCTCTTTTTACTCTTTTGCTTTCAAATGCAATTACATTATAATTTATGAATAAAGAAATTTTACTGATGCCAAGATACAGATTTAAATGTATCTTAGATGTAACACCGGATGATTTACATAAAATGGGTGCCAAAGCAGTTGGCCTTGATATTGATAATACAGTTGCTCCTGATGGAACAATGAATTTCATTGACGGAATAAAAGATTGGGTTAAAATGATTCAAGAAGCAGGCTTTCCAATTACAATCATTTCAAACGGTACTTTTATAAGGGTAATACCCATATCAAAATATTTAGGTGGGTTGCCATATATTCACCTTTCAATGAAACCTTTTACAAGAGGACTTAAAAAAGCCGCAAAAAGAATGAATGTAGATATATCTGAGCTTGCAATGCTCGGCGACCAAATTTTTTCTGATATTAAGGCAGCAAACGCCTGTGGTGCAATTCCGGTAAGAATTGACCCTTTGCCTGCAAAAAGTCTTTATCCTCATTATTATGAGTGGAAAGCAAAAAGAGAGAAGCCTTATACAGAGGCTTTTGAAAAAATACACGGATACGGTGTTTATGATTGATTTAATTAGGACTGCAAGAAGTCATTCCTGCAGCCCTTGTTTTATGTAAAAATTTTTCAACTGAAATGCAACATTTCTTTTAATTTTATACACTCTTATTATGATAAGTATTTACAAATAATTAACAAAATGCAATATTTTATTTATTTAATCAGTGATATATTACTATTGCTTAAGTTTGGGAGGAATAAAAATGAATTCTTTTTTATCAACACTCGGTGAGGTGTTACAAAACATATTCGCAGTATTAATGAGCCTTTTTACTGCCATAAGCGGTTTAATAGGTGGAGGAAGCGGGAATGGAGAAGAAGTAAAAAGTTTAACGCAAACCGTTGTTATGAGAGTTAGCCCAATTGATAATATAAGGCAGTTTGAAGGTGCTTGCTCTGATGGCCAGTATATATATCAAGTTATAATTGAGCCTTCTTCGTCAAGTAGTACGGGCAAAACCGAAAAGGCAGTTATTTTAAAGATTGATCCATCCACTTGGACTATTGTTAAAAAATCCGCTGAGCTTACGGAAATAAACCACGCAAATGATATTACTTACGATCCTCGTATAAAAAAATTATTAGTTTCCAATAATGCTCCAAATTATAAAATGATTTCAGGCTTAAATGCCGAATCTTTAGATTACATCGGTGGTGACCATATTGAACATCCTTTGTATTCGTTAGCATATGTAACTTCCGGTGATTCCAGTTTTTTCTATGCCGGAATTTCCGGAACATATAATTTCGGTGAATATGATGGTGGCTTTTATACTATTAGTACTTTTAACGGAATCAATAACGGGTGTACACGCCAGTCGATTGCTACGGATAATGAATACCTTTATTGTTTGTTTTCTGATCCGAACTGCATTTATAAATACAAGTTTGACGGCACTTATGTTGGCAAGTGTTCGTTGCCTACTCCTGAAAATAATTCTTATTCCTATGAAGCGGAAGGAATTCTCTTCCATAATGGAGTTTTATATGTAACATATAATATCAAAGGAAAAGGAAACGGCGGCGTAATTTGCAAACTTGAGAATGTAACGTACAGTGAATAAAAATCAGAGATAAACATTTTATTTTTTACCTTTATTTTTAGCTTTATTCGTGATATAATGGGTTAAAATTTTTGGAGGTAGAATATGAATATTGTTAAATTAGTCTTTGCGTTCATTTTTTCGTTATCCACAATTATTAATCCTTTTATCCAATTTGCTTTTCACGGCGGCATTGATTCTTATTTTGATAAGTGGTCAAAAGATGATAAGTTCACATCTGATTATGCAGTAGAATTAAAGAAAGACCCTGAAAAAGGTTTTGTTGTATTAAATCTTGCAGACATTCAGCTTAGTTCAGAAGAAGTATTCGGTGAAGAAGGAGAATTTACCGAAAAATTAATAAAAAATGCTGTTGAAGAGGTTAAACCTGATTTGATTACTCTTACAGGTGACAATTCTTGGTGTGAAATCGGATATATTGAACTCATCAAATTAATGGACTCATTTAAGATTCCATGGGCTCCGATTATGGGAAACCATGATGGTGATAACGGCAACAGAATTATGGAAGCCTGGGATTCTTACCTTCTTACCGAATCGGAATATTGCTTATTTAAGTTTGGCCCAGAAAATATGGGATATGGCAACTACATTATCAATATTACAGAGAACGGTCAAATTATTCATGCTCTTTTCATGATGGATACACATAGCGATGCAGATGATACCGAATATGGAAAAATCAACTATGGAAAGAACGAAGATGGAACTGATAAAATCGGATATGACCATCTTTGGGCAAATCAAATTGAATGGTACAGCTGGGGCGTCAAAGGGATAGAAAGCCTTGCCGGCAAAACTGTAGAAAGCACTGTTTTCACTCATATCCCTTGTAATGAATACAGAACTGCAAGAGATCTTATGTGTAATAATATAAATGATGAATGGGTACTTAAAGATGAGTATAAAGAAACCGGATTTGGCTCATTAAAAGAAGGTATTTGCTCCCCTGAAGGAAGTAACGGCTTTTTTGATACAGTTGTTAAACTTGATTCAACAAAGAATATTATCAGCGGTCATGATCACAAAAATGATCTTTGCCTTAATTATATGGGCGTAAATCTTAATTACGCTGAGAAAACCGGCCACGGCTCTTACTATACCGATGATAAGATGGGCACATCAATTTTAACCATCAATTCAGAGGGCCATGCAACATTTATACATCATCCCTATATAGCTAAATAATAAAATCTAAGGAATAAATTTAAGCGTAGCAATTCATAAAACTGCTACGCTTTCTTTATTTATCTTTACTCTTGAAGAAATAAATCTTTAATGTTATAATCTTGATATATTTATTTGGGAGTTTTGAAATGAAAGAAATTATTGTAAATATATATTTACTTGCCTGTTCAC
>CAVHYZ010000090.1:0-1441 GCA_963640495.1 Acutalibacteraceae bacterium | reverse complement strand
GTTTAGTTCTTCTATACAAGAACAAACAGTCCCTTTACTTTAAACTGATGATTTTTCCTATTGCTTGCCAAGTTTTTTCCAGAACATACTATACTGTTTTGCTTTTATTCTATAATGAAATTCCGATTGCTTTCAATGTTGGATATATAGGTTTAGCCACCTTCTTTTTATTCTTATTTTTACCGAATATCGGCGTTATTGACAATTTGGTTGACGAGAGAAGCAAGAAATTCAAAAAATATAGGGTTATCCCCATAATTATTCCTATTTTCGAGCTTATAGTTTCACTTGTTGCACTGTTTTTAGATTACGCATCACTCTCTGTTCGAATATATTTTATTATTTTATCTTTACTTGCGGGACTTGCCGGTTATTTCAATGTGAAGCATTTAATCATACCGGATGTAGAAGGCGGAATAATTGAATCCATTAGAAAATTCAATTTGTTCTGTGTGATTTTTGAATTATTTGCCCTTGCGGAAGTCGGATTATATTGTTTTAATCTTTCAGGCGCTACAATAGTAGTAGACGCACTGCTTGGTATTTTCTATATTATCTTTCTTCCCTTTCTTAACAAGGAGACACAAAAATGGATTCAATGAGTTATATACTTTTTATCTGCATAGCCGTTCCCCTTGCAATGATGCTTGTGCCAATTGAAAAGAAATCTAAAAAAATTGTTGTTGCTCTTTTGATGGGAATGTTTTGTTGCTTATTTGTAAGTGAAGTGAATGGTTTAATAATGCGGATGACCGGCGATTCTATGCTATACTTAACAACTAACGTTACTCCCTTAACCGAGGAATTAGTTAAGCTGTTACCGGTTATATATTACGCTCTGATAATATCAGATGGCAGAAGAAACGTTACAACAGTCGCCTTTGCTATCGGCGTTGGCTTCGCAATGCTTGAAAACATAATAATTCTTATACAGCATATTTCATCGGTAAATATCTTCTTTGCATTAATAAGAGGCTTCAGCACAGGACTTATGCACAGTATAAGCACAATGCTTGTTGCAAATTATGTAATTTACATTCACAAGAAGAAAAAATTATTTATTTGTGGAACCCTTTGCACATTTAATTTGGCAGTTGTTTTCCACTCGGTATTTAATTTGCTTGTTGAAGCAACATCAACTGTAGCAAATTATATAGGCTATTTCCTTCCGATTTCTATTTATCTCATTATAAATATTTTCGTCTATGAAAGATTAATCAAAAAATCTAAGCAAGGCAAAGAGGCATAATAAAAGTAAATAATTCATAAAAAATTAACTTGCACACCTAAGATACAATGTATCTGTTACGATGTGCAAGTTTTTTGTAATTTTTGCTTATGAATATATTGCGACAATTTTATTATATTTGTCAGTATTTTTCTGATATAGTAAATTATATAAAAGTCATAATGAAGATTAAGTTATAAAAATGGTTTATTT
>CAVHYZ010000089.1:5491-6903 GCA_963640495.1 Acutalibacteraceae bacterium | reverse complement strand
CCTCCGCTACGCTCCGTCGCTTACTCTCTCTGTCCCGAAAAAACATTCTAATTAGTTTTTTTCTCTCAATTTTCTTAGTCTCACATCATTGACAAATGCACATTTTTAGAATTGAAGAAGAAAGGGAACAGCCGGAATTGACCGTTTGCAAAGCAACCGGATTTTGCAAAGCAAAATAAAAGCCTCTCCTTACACAGGAGAGGCGATTGCTCGCTGTCAGTTCTTGGCATTCTGACCACTAATCACTGACCGCTTTTAATTGCTGATTGCTGACCCGGCGCAGCGCTGTCCCCATAAGGGGTACGTAAATAAATAGATAAAAATTACAAAAAATACATGTAATTATCATGAAAAATCTACATATTTACCAAAATTAAGAAAAAAATATTTTTTATATTGCCAATATAGCAAAATGAGAGCAGAAAAATATCAAATTCAGTCGGCTAACCTACTGTTAAAACGCAAATTTTTCATATTAAATCCTGGGGGTTAGTCAAAAAAAGCATCGATTTGAAAATATCGTATCTTTTTACTCCCAACTTACAGCGGAACATTTATATTTATAATTTGTTCCAGATAAGTCAATACACAAAGGTGCAAAAAACTGTGATTCATCTCCTTTATAAGAGGAGTCTACTAAATTTTTTTTATTTTGTCAACATATAAATTTCTTATTATTTTCAGCAATATTTTAATTGCCGATTGCTGATTGATTTTACCCTTTTCAAAAGTGTGGAGGGTGAAATTTGAGTGATATAAACTTTAATTTTATTATTTTTTTCGCAAACAACGAAAGATTTCGGCAAATCATTGCAGACATTTTCAACCATTCCGGCTTTTTCGGCTTTTGCAAGATAATCTCGGCTGCTTTTTTGCACGGTGGCATTATCAAGGTCAAAAATTCCCACTATTTCATCATAAGTTATAATTTTATCAAGTCCCAGATGCAGATACATTTTTATTCTCCAATTCCGTTACGGTGCCGTTTTTTACCTCAAAAATTTTTCCTTTGCCTAACCTGAGCAAATTTGCAGGATCACAGCAGGTTATAAACACCTGCCAATTATTAAGATAATTCAATATAAATGTTTGCCGGCTTTCGTCAAGCTCACTCATAACATCATCAAGTAAAACTATCGGGCTTTCACCTGTTGTTTTTTCTATTACAGAGGCCTCTCCTAATTTTAATGCCAACGCACAAGAACGCTGCTGACCTTGGCTGCCGTAAACTCTCACATCTTTATCGTTTAATGTAAGAATTAAATCATGAGAATGCGGGCCTGTGCCTGTATATAATCTTTTTATGTCGGACTCTTTTGATTTTTCCAAATCTGCTTTTAATTTTGTTTTTATTTCTTTTTCGGAAATATTTTCTTTTGAAAAATCATAATAAAAATCAAATATTTCTCTGC
>CAVHYZ010000089.1:0-5481 GCA_963640495.1 Acutalibacteraceae bacterium | reverse complement strand
AATTTCGGTAGATATTTCTTTTAATTTTTCTATATAACCAAGCCTGTATTTAATAATTTTTGCGCCGGTATTTACAAGCTCATCATTCCAAACGGACATAAAATCATTATCAAAAGCTTTTTCACCGAATTTTTTCAGCATGGCATTGCGCTGGTCTAAAATTCGCAAATATTTGCTCATTATACGGGCATAGTTAGGTTTAGTAAGGCTCAAGGCTATATCCAACATTTTTCGTCTTTCGGATGGCCCGTTCTGAACTACTCCCAGAGTTGACGGAGAAAAAACAACTGCAAAAAAATTGCCCATCATAGCCCTTGGAGAATTTTCTTTAACTCCGTTAAGAAGAAGATCTTTTTTTGTGTTTATTTTCATTTCGGCTTCTTGCTCTCGGCCCTGTGAATAAAATTTATTATTTATTTCAGCTTCCCGGCAGCCTTCTTTTATAAGTTGGCTGTTTTTTCTTGCCCTGAAACTGTAAAATCCGGTCATAAGCCAAATGCTTTCAATTAAATTAGTTTTACCTTGGCCGTTTTCACCGTAAATTATATTCATTTCCTCATGAGGATAAATTTCGCTTTTTTCGATATTGCGAAAATTAAAAGAGGAATGGTATAAAAGTTTCATAAATTCACCATTCCTCTCTGTTTAATCTACTGTATAAATTGTGTGTTCAAATTCTACGCTGTCACCTTTGTGAAGTTTTTTTCCTCTTTGCGTGCAAATTTCATTATTTACTTTAACTTCACCGTCTTGAATTACAATTTTTGCATGACCGCCGGACTGAACCGCATCATTCATTTTAAGAAAAGCATCAAGCCTTATAAAATCCGTATTTATTTTGGTTGTAACCTGCTTTTTTTCCGCAACCCTTACTTTAATTTTCATTTTTCAGCCTCACGGGAAGAATTAAAAATATAAATTCATCTCCTTCAACAGGTACAAGCAAAATCGGAGAAACAGGGCCGCTGAGCATAATTTTAATTTCATCGGTATCACATACTCTCAGGGCATCAATCATATATTTATTATTAAATCCGACAGAACAATCCTCGCCCTCAATTTCCGCATCAATATTATCCGATGATGCACCTATGGATGCATTTGATGACATTTCAATGGAATTATTACTGAATATACATTTAACGGGGCTTTTAATTTTATCTGTAATAATAAGTGAAGTTCTGTCAATACTATCAAGAAATTCTGCGGTCTTAACTTTTACAACCGTTTTAGCCGTAGCGGGAATTGCGGCTTTATAATTCAAAAATTCACCGTCCAGAAGTCTGGAAATAAAATAGTAACTGCCAACCGTAAATGTGATATGCCTTTTACCTACGGAAATCTTAACTTTTTCATTATTTTCATCGGTTAAAAGCTTGGTAACCTCTGAAAGAGTCTTTGAGGGAACAACAAATGAGAGAGCCTCTCCGTTATAATCTACATTTTCATTTCTGATTGCAAGGCGAACACCGTCAACTGCAATAAGACGAATGTGCCCTTCTTCTATTTCAAATTTCACACCTGTGTGAACAACTTTTGTATCTTTAACAGCTGCCGAGAAAATAGTTTTTCTGACCATATCTTTTAATAACTTTTGATCAAGCTCCACATCGTAACCACTGATAATTGAAGGAAGTTCAGGGTAATCTTCGGCATTCATACCTATAATGGTAGTTTTGAATTTTCCGCATTCAATAGTGGCAATCTGCCTTGCGTCAGAATCAATTTTTACACTGTTTGAAGGCAACTTTCTCAAAGTTTCACTGAGCATATGTGCATTAATTACAATGCTTCCCTGCTCCTCTACCATACAAGGTATGGTTGTAATAATACCCATTTCAAGGTCATAACCGGTTAAAGTGAGTTTTCCGCTTTCTGCAGATAATAATATTCCTTCTACCGAGGGAATCGCAGTTTTTGTGGATGCTGCTCTTTGCACAATCTGACAAGCCTCAGAAAGCTCAAAAGAATTACACGAAAATTTCATGGTATTACCTCCGAAAATAAGAAAATGAAAGAAAAAAACCTATTAAATAGTGTATATAATACATATATATTTTAGTAGTAGTAGTAGAGTGCGTGAAAATGTGGTATAAGTCTTAAAACCCTTGAAAAATAAGAAAAAATCGGGAATGAAAATTTAACATTGAATGTTGAAGAAAATGTAAAAAAAGTGAATAAATTTAAGGTGGGTGAAAAGGGTGAAAAGATTTGAACAACTTGTGAAAATCATGTGGTAAAAATTACAGTGATTTTCGCCCTTCCATGGCCTTAATTAAAGTGAACTCATCTGCATATTCAAGATCAGCACCGACGGGCACACCGTAAGCAAGGCGGGAAACCTTAATATCCAAAGGTTTAATAAGTTTAGAAATATATAAAGATGTGGCTTCTCCCTCAACTGTGGGGTTTGTTGCCATTATAATTTCATTAACACTGCCGTCACCCAAACGGGCAAGAAGCTCTTTTATACAAATATCCTCCGGGTTTACATCGTTCATTGGGGATATTACTCCGTGCAAAACGTGATAAAGGCCGCCGTATTCGTGTGTGCGTTCAAAAGCCATAACATCACGTGGATCTTCTACCACGCAAATAACGGATCTGTCTCGCTCTTTAGATGAACAAATGGAGCAAACATCATCATCGGTATAGTTACAGCAAACAGAACATTTATGCACAGAGGAACGAGCATTCTGAATGGAAGAAATAAATGATTCCATATCTTTATCACTCATGGATAAAAGATGAAATGCAAGCCTTTGGGCACTTTTACGGCCTATAGAAGGAAGACGAGCTAATTTGTCAATTAAATTTTCAAGAGAAGGTGAAAGACCTGCCATTAAAAGATACCCGGGATTGAAAGACCGCCCTTAGCCTTTTCTAAACCTTGATTCATGGCATCCGTAGCTTTGCGAAGGCTTTCATTGAATGCGGAAATAATTAAATCTTGAAGCATTTCTATGTCTTCCGGATCAACTACCTCAGGTTTAAGATTTACGGCGGTAACCTCATGAGCACCGTTTACGGTAACCTCAACAGCTCCACCACCGGTGGAAGAAGTAAATTCAGTGGCCTCAACTTCGGCTTGAATTTTCTCCATGTTTTCCTGCATTTCCTGAATTTTTTTCATCATGTTGGCTTGACCGCCCTGCTGGGCGCCGGGAATTCTTGCTTTCATATATATTCTCCTTCAGATTATTATTTAATAAGTATGTATAAAGCCTGATTTGAAATGTGGAATGAATGGTCGCTTTACTCCGATTATATAAAACAGATATTTCTGTAAAATTATATTTTTCACTCTTTTTCGGCAATATTTTTATTGCCGGTTGCAAATTCAGCAAGACGATTACTCAGGAGAGGCGACCCCTCGCTGACAGCTCCTGTTATTCTAACCACTAACCACTAACCACTTTTAATTGTTTTAAGCGTTAAATTCATTTGCTTTAGATATAAACCCTTCAAGGGGGCTTTTATTTGCAGAGGGTTTTGGCTTTTCCCCTGTAACACTTATTGCGGCTCTTATGTGCCTGCCTGTAACCTCTTGTATGGATTTATCGAGGGTTTCATATCTTTTATTTTCAAGAAGATATCTTTTAAGGTCGGGATTGTCTGTATAAATTACAATCTTATTGTTTTTAATTTTGGCATCGGTTGTGGACAAAATTCCGAAAAGAGGCGGATCATAACTTAAAACGTTTTTGCACACATCTGCCCAAAGTGTAAATTCACCGTCACTGATAGGTGAATCATCTGTTTTTGAAACAGTGAGCGGAACATGCGGTTCATTCGGTTTTTTTTCCACGGGGTTATTATCTATAACCGGCGGGTTTATGATTTTTTCAGCCGATTTTTCGGGTTTTTCGGCTTGTGTTGATTCTGTATTTAGATCTGTATTTAAATCTGTTTTTAATTCTTTTTGGGGTGCAGAAACACCATTTACCAAAAGATAGTTGATTTTATTTTCAAGCTCGGCAATTTTTTCCTCTGCGGCAGGGTAAAATTGAGTGCCTTTATCCGAATTTTTAATACCGCACATTTTTACAACGGCACTTTCAAGCTGGATTTTTTTGTTTGCCGACCATTTTAATGAATCTGCTGT
Organism: Acutalibacteraceae bacterium; assembly: GCA_963640495.1. Lineage (GTDB taxonomy): Bacteria > Bacillota > Clostridia > Oscillospirales > Acutalibacteraceae > CAG-177. The sequence goes on along the minus strand of CAVHYZ010000089.1, from coordinate 1,376 downwards.
TTTTGCGAGAATTTCAATACAGCTTAAAATTTTTGAAATTTTAAATTTTTCTGCTTGTTTCTTATATTTATTTAATTCTTCTTTAGAACAAATAATTAAATCATCACATTTACTTACGGTTTTTACAATCATCAGATTTCTGAAATGAGATGATAAGCCGGTGCAAATATTTTTAACATCACAAGATTCTCTGTGAAGGAATGAAACAAGAGATAAAGCTTTTGAAAAATCTTCATTTGCTATATAATCGGCAAATTCAAAAAGGCTTCTTGTGCCGGCAATTCCGGCAACCTCGGTTACAACATCCTCTGTTATATTATCGGAAACGGAAAGGCAACTGTCCATTAAAGACAAAGCATCACGCATACCACCGTCTGATATGTTGGCAATCAGGTTTGCGGCCACATCATCAATTATTACACTCTCATTTTCAGCCACAAATTTTAAACGGGCAATAATATCTTCTGTGGGAATTCTTTTGAAATCAAAGCGTTGACATCTGGAAAGAACCGTTGAGGGAAGCTTTTGCACATCCGTTGTGGCAAGAATAAAAATTACATGGGTAGGAGGCTCTTCAAGAGTTTTAAGCAGAGCATTGAAAGCTCCGGTGGAAAGCATATGAACCTCATCTATAATATAAACCCTGTATTTTGTAACGGCCGGGGAATAATTAACCTCTTCACGAATATCACGAATATTATCAACGCCGTTGTTGCTGGCAGCGTCTATTTCTATAACGTCGGTAATTGAACCGTCATCAATGCCCTTGCAAATTTCACATTCGTTGCAGGGATTTCCGTTTACGGTATGAGGGCAGTTAACGGCTTTGGAAAGAATTTTTGCACAGGTGGTTTTGCCTGTACCTCTTGAGCCGGTAAAAAGATAGGCATGAGAAATTCTGCCGGATTCAACTTCTTTCTTTAATGTGCGGGTAATGTGATTTTGACCGTAAACATCATCAAAAGATGCCGGCCTCCATTTTCTGTATAAAGCACGGTACATTTTCTCAACCTCCTTTTTAACGTGAAATTCATTGCTGATTAAATTAAGCTCTCCCTTAATCATATGGCGGCAGGCAGACTGTGGCGCACATGACTGTCCGCTTAATGCTGCTCGGTTCACCCGCCTGACATGGTTCACAGTGTCCTGTCGCACAGGACCCACACGCCACATGATTAAAGAAGAGCTCTTTAACATTCTTATTATAATATAAACTTTTTTAAATATCAAGAGAAAAATTAAATTTGCGGAAAATATATCGCTTTGCTCAGATTATATAAAACAGATATTTTTGTAAATTTATATTTAATCACTTTTTTCGGCAATATTTTCATTGCTGATTGGCTGATTGCAAATTCAGCAAGACGATTACACAG
>CAVHYZ010000088.1:0-6973 GCA_963640495.1 Acutalibacteraceae bacterium | reverse complement strand
CAATAAACACCACCGCACAAGCTGAAACAGGCATTCTTTCATATCCGCTTGTTATTAACGAAACACCTGCAATAATTGCGGCAGATATCACACCAAATCCAAATTCTTTTATGCTACCGGTGATTTTTGCCGGAACGGAAAGCCCACAAAGCGCGGATATTGCAGCAGATGAATAACCTGAAAGATAATTTTCTTTTCTGCTGCTCTCAGCATTTGACATAAGCAGAGTAACAGCAACCGCCAATGTCGAAACTACAAGATGAATAACAGTCAAGAAATCAAAATTTAAAATTTTTTCACAGTTAAAAATATTTGTAATTTTAAATTCCGTCTTTTCTACTAATTCAATAGTTGAAACTATATCTTTCGGAATAAGAAATAAATTTAACACGTAAGCCACCAAAAGTGCGGCAAATAACGGGCTTATAATTTTAGAAAGTTTCTTGAATTTACGGGGATAGGTTATCATTAAAACCATAACAATAGTTCCATACAAAATTCCACGCCAATTCGGATGAAAACCCAGCGACCTATAGCATTTCATCATCTCAATAACCGTGTTTCCCGTCGCACCTATTCCGAAATATTTTGTTGTTATTAAAATTGTTGCCGTTAACGCAACAGATATGGACAAAGCAGAGCTGAATTCTGCTGACGAAACAGCATTTTTAATTTTTTTAAATCTGCTAAAAATCACAAAAAGTATACTGCCGATTATTAAACTGAGTAAGAGGAAAAATTCACCGTAAGTGCCTATTGAGTGTAAAATAATTAAAAAGAATGTAATTATAGGCAGCAGAGATGTATTTGAGTCAATTGAATAAACAACAGCACAGACGGCAACTGAAATAATGCACGAAACAGGGTTAACGGCCGAAACGGCGAATATGCTCACTGCAAGAGCAATGAGAAAAGTAGTTTTATATATGAAATTTTCAGTTAATTTGTTTGAGTTAATTTTCAAAAAATCCTCTCCCTTAATTCCTACACTGTATTATATATCACTGTAATTTTTTTTCAACCTATTTTATAAAAAAGAGTAGTAAATTTTACACTGTTGTGATAGAATATACTGTAATTTGTTTTGGAGCTAATATATGAAGAAATACAACGCTAAAAAGATTGCCACATGGATAATAGTTCCCTTAATGCTTTTGATTTTCATTCTTGACATTATAACTGTTGCTCTTGGCAATAAATATGCAAAAAAATATGATATAAAGAAAGAAACTTTTGCATACGAATACGGTGATGACAGAATCCATTTTTTGAACACCGCAAATTCAGATTGCATTTTACTTGAAAGTAACGGCCATTTTGCACTTATAGATTCAGGTGAGGGGAATAACAATCCTCGCCGAAAAACTGCCTATAAGGGCTATGAGGAGCAAGTTATATCTTATCTCAAAAAAGTTGCAGCCGATGAGAACGGAACCGTTAATTTGGATTTTATTTTGGGTACCCATTATCACTATGACCACGTAGGCTCTTTTCATTCAATCATTACAGACAAAGATATAAAAATCAAAAAAGCATACTTCAAAGAGTACAATCCTAAGATGGATAAAGACTATGAAGTGGATGATTGGGGTTTACAAGAGAGCTATAATCAAATAATATCCGACCTTAAAAATGTGGGCACGGAAATCATACAAGATATTCCCCAAGGCATAAACTTTTATAATTTTAATCTTGAGCTTTTTAACACTGGTTATTATGAAGATTTATATGGTTACGGTGAAAACGCTTCAAGCATAGGAATTAAGATAACCAAAGGAAAAAAATCTGCGTTTCTTGCTGCGGATATTACAAAACCCTCAGGCCTTGAAGAAAAATTAGGCTCACAATTAGGCCATTGTGACTTGCTTAAAATCGGTCACCACGGATATTTCGGCTCTTCCTCAATGTCGTTTCTTAAAGAAATAAGCCCTGAAATTGCCATTGTTACAAACCAGCAGGGGAAAGTATACCCTAATGTAAAATGGAATTTAACTATGTATGCAAAGATACCTTTTTACGGAACATACGATTATAACGGAATTATTGCCACATTTACTGATGACGGTGAAATAAAATTAACCGATAATATACACTGATTATGAACTGTTATAACAATCTTTTGGAAATATATAATAGCAGGGGAGATTTTGTTGCCGTAAAAACAGAGCAACATTCTTTATCTCTTAAAGAATTGCTTTTTTCTTCTTCTCATCTTTCAAACTTTCTTAATTCAAGTTTGAATGAAGAAGAATGTATTTCAATTTTTTTGCCCAACTCTTACGAGACTATTATATCATTTTATGCTTGTTGCAAAAGTGGACATAATGTAAATTTAATTCATTCTTCCGAATCTTCTGAAAGCGTTATTTCAAAAATGAAAGCCACGGCATCTCGTTTTTTGATTACCGATAAATCGGGTGCTTCTTTATTAGGAAAAAAAGTATCAAATATTTCTCTGGTTCTTATTGACGAATATGAATTTGATTTTTCTGCTGCCGAATTATCACCTTCACAAATTAGCGGCAAAATATTCTTAAACGGCGGTGGAACAAGCGGAGAAAATAATACTGTTGTATTATCACAAAAAAATATCTGCAAAGTCTGTGAACATATAAAACCTGTTGCAAAAAACCTTGAATATGGCAAAGAAAGTTCTTTATTGATTATTCCTTTCAGCCATGCTTTCGGTTTATCTGTTGCCATGCATTTATCTTTAATTTGTGGTCTTACAGTTATTCCCATAAGTAAATTTGATGCTAAAATTGTTTCGGATTATTTGCAAAATAGAAATGTATCTTTTTTGGTTGGCGTTCCTGTCGTGTTTGAAAAGTTGGTAAATTCAAATTTTTTTAAAGGTAATTTTTTGAAAAACTTAAAGCTCCTTTTTTGCGGAGGAGATTTTGTCCCCGAAAAGCTTATTGAAAAAGTAAATTCACTTATTTCTTTTTATGGCGGAAAAGGAAAATTATATAGCGGTTACGGACTTACCGAAACAGCATCTGTTTGCTCAGTAAACACTCCAAAATATAATAAGCCTTATTCTGTGGGCAAACCCATTGACAATATAGAAATCAATATAGTTGATGAAAATAACAAATCTTGCAAAATAGACTCAGTCGGAGAAATTGTCGTATGTGGAGATACTGTTACGGAGGGATATCTTAATTCTGAAAGTCAGCCTTTTTTCTATGACGATTGTAACAAGAAATGGCTTTTAACAGGAGATTTAGGCTATTTGGATAACGAAGGCTATCTTTATGTTACGGGCAGAAAAAAGAGAGTTATAATTATATCAGGCTTTAATGTTTATCCTGCTTATCTTGAATCAAAGCTATTTTCCCTTGATTTTATAAAAGAGTGCTGTGCCGTTTCATATATTGATAATTCAAAGCTTGCAATCAAGCTGTTTATTGTTCCTTCATCAATGAATAATTTACAAGTTGCAAAAGATAAAACAATTGATTATATAAAAAATAACTTCTCAAAATATTATATTCCGAAAGAAATTGAATTTGTTAATTCTTTACCGAGAACACCGCTCGGCAAAATAGATTATAAAAAAATTGAAAAGGATGTTTTAACATGAGTTTACAAACAAGAAAACCCGCTGCCGGCGATAAGGTTGCAGAAATAGTTACAACTATGGGCAGCATAAAAGTTCTTTTGTTCCCCGAAGCTGCACCAAAGGCAGTTGAAAATTTTGTTGGTCTTGCAGAAAAAGGCTATTATGATGGCATAATTTTTCACCGTGTAATTAAAGATTTTATGATTCAAGGCGGTGATCCCACAGGTACCGGAATGGGCGGAGAAAGTCTTTGGGGTAAGCCTTTTAAAGATGAATTTCATCCCGCATTTCATAATATCTGCGGCGCTCTTTCAATGGCAAATTCAGGCCCCGGCACAAACGGCAGTCAGTTCTTTATTGTTCAATTAAATAATGTTGATTCAAGATTCCTTGAGCAAATGGAAGATATACCCGATAGCTTCCCTGCGGATACCATTGAGGATTATAAAAACCTTGGTGGCACTCCTTGACTTGATTACAGACATACAGTTTTCGGTCAGGTTTATGAGGGAATGAATGTTGTAAATAATATTGCAAATACCAAGGTAGGTGCCAATGATAAGCCTGTTATGGATATTAAAATTGAAAAAATTATAATTTCAGAATTATAAAAAATCGGCTGTGAGGAGAAATCTTCACAGCCTTTAAGCTTTATTTATTTTCAATGTGTTCCATTGTTTTTTTAACCACATCTGATATTTTTAATGTGCCAATTCCGAAAATAGAAGTGTTAAGACTGTTATTTATCGGATTTTTCCATTCCATAGGAATACTGCTTATTCCGTTTGCCATTCCTAATATTGAGCCCACAGTTGCACCATTACAGTCAGTATCAAATGCTGTTTCCACAGCCATGCAAATAGATTTTTCGAAGTTTCCTTCACCGTAAAGTAGAGAAGCTGTAACAATCATATCATTGGGAATTGTATGGCACCAGCCATAAGAGGTATGCTCATCATATTGATTATGTATGTATTTAAATACTTCTTCTTTGGCTTTTCTATTTTCATAAAACTCAACAATTTTATTCACAGATTCATAAAGCCTTGAGGTTGCCGGAATTTGCGAAAGCCCATAAGAAATTATTTCTTTAGGAGAATTCACTTTTGCTGCTGCGGCTATCATGGCAGATGCAAACATTTCCCCGTATATACCGTTTTTAATGTGTGATATAGAAGCATCTCTCCATGCCATTTCCGCAGCTTTTTCCGGATTGCCCGGGTTTATATATCCCCAGTAATCTCCGCGAATTCGGGCACCTATCCACTCTCTGTATGGATTCTTATTTGTTGCGGAGTGAGGTGGCATATATCCGCTTACAAAGTTGCAAAAGGCCACTCTTTCAGCAGTGAAATAAGCATCTTTTGGCTGATATTTCAGCCAGGCCTTTGCAATATCGGCGGGAGAAAAATCTTTCCCGTATTCATTTATTATCAGTTGTGATAATACCGTATAATTTGTATCATCATCAACAAGCATTCCCGATATTTCATCAGCATAAATACTTTTAGCAAAATTAAATTTATATTTATTTGTTATTTCGTCTGTTAGATCAGTTCTGTAAATATATCTTTGAAGAGGATAGTTGTTTGTTTCTTTAAGAAATGAAATAAGTTCTTCACTTCGAATTCCTTCTACTGATTTTCCAAGCATACAGCCGATAATTCTACCCATCCATGCACCGTGAATTTTATCCTCCAAATTTGAAGGTGCCTTTTCACTTACTTTATAATTTTTTCTTAGGGCTTTGATTTCGGATAATTCAGAAGGCTCAATATATTTATAACCTGTTTTGATGCTTGCGTTTGATATGATTTTTTGTAATACATCCGCTAAATCTTTTTTTATTTCGTTATTAGGTAAGTTGCTTATATTTTCAAATAAATTCTTGTAGCTTTCAATATCCAAGCCCTCATCTATGGATTGCTGATAGTCAATCATAACATCAGAAGCATAGAACGCCCAGTCTTGCATATTTTCATAATCGGGTTTAGAAACTGTTGTGCTGTTTATGTCTTTTTGTAATGTAATTCCGATTTTTTTTGCATATTTTTGCTGAGATAAATTATATTCATTCATTTCGATTTCCTCTGCTTGTGTTTTTAAAAAAAGTGAGCTTACAGCACATCTTGTGCTAAGGCTCACTTTTAAATTTTTATAAGTTTTTATACATTAAATCTGAAAAGAACAACATCGCCGTCTTGCATTACATATTCTTTTCCTTCACTTCTCATAAGTCCTTTTTCTTTAACGGCAGCTACAGAGCCGAGAGAAATAAGGTCGTTATAATTAATTACTTCTGCTCTTATGAAGCCTCTTTCAATGTCGCTGTGAATTTTACCGGCTGCCTGAGGAGCTTTTGTGCCTTTTTTAATTGTCCATGCTCTAACTTCCGGCTTACCGGCAGTTAAAAACGAAATAAGACCGAGAAGGGCATAACTCTTCTTTACAAGGAGATCAAGACCACCGCTTTCAACGCCAAGCTCGGAGAGAAACATTTCTTTTTCTTCTTTGTCAAGTGAAGCAATTTCCGCCTCAAGTTCTGCACAAATAGGCAAAACTTCGCTGTGCTCTTTTTCGGCTATTTCACAAACGGTTTTATAGTTTTTATTGTTGTCTATTCCATCTGCAAAATCTTTTTCACTCATATTGCAGGCATAAATAACAGGCTTTGCGGTGAGTAATGCTATATCCTTGAGCCATGCTTTTTCATTTTCGTTACATTCTATATTTCTTGCGGGAATGTTTGATTCAAGAGATGCTTGCAGATTTTTAAGAAATTCAAGCTCGGAAGCAAGTGATTTATCACCTTTAAGAGCTTTTGAAACTCTGTCAATTTTTCTTTCGACCATCTCAATATCGGAAAGAATAAGCTCAAGGTTTATTGTTTCAATATCTCTTGCAGGGTCAATTGTAGCATCAACATGAACGATATCGTCATCTTCAAAGCATCTTACAACATGAATTATTGCATCAACCTCACGAATATGAGAGAGAAATTTGTTTCCGAGACCTTCACCTTTGGATGCACCTCTTACAAGACCTGCTATGTCTACAAATTCTATAAAAGCAGGAGTGATTTTTTCGGGCTCATATAATTCAGCCAATTTATCAAGCCTTTCATCAGGCACATTTACAACGCCCACATTCGGCTCAATCGTGCAAAAAGCATAGTTTGCACTTTGTGCCCCTGCATTTGTTATTGCATTAAAAAGTGTACTTTTTCCAACATTAGGTAAACCAACAATACCAAGTTTCATTATATTACGGCCTTTCAGATATTTTTACCCCGTGATTATACAATATTCGCAGTAAAAATACAACAATATTTTCATATATTGCTAAAACTAAAATGTAGAGTTACAATTGATGTGAGACTGAAATCAAAAAAAGATAGAAAAAAGCGAC
>CAVHYZ010000087.1:0-6981 GCA_963640495.1 Acutalibacteraceae bacterium | reverse complement strand
TAATTAGTTTTTTTCTCTCAATTTTCTTAGTCTCACATCATTGACAAATGCACACGTTGAGTCTTTTAAAAAGTTGTCTTTTGTAGATTGTAATAAAAAATTTTATTTGAAGCTAATGCATAAAACTTTTCTAATTGCTGAAAAAAGATGTAAAAAGTGGAAGGATTATGATATGCATGTTGAGCCTTTCAAAGAAAGTGAGCCCATTCGATATAAATTCACGGCTTGCCCGGTAGCAGAGTTTGCAAAAGAACACGATTTGCTTGATATTTTGCCGGCTTTGTGCAATGCAGACTACGCTGCAATGGAACTGATACATGCCCGTCTTGTTAGAACGACCACGTTGGGAATAGGTGATTATTGTGATTACACCATTTGCGGTAATAAGGATCCTTACCTAAAAGATCATCCGGAATTTCGTGATGAAAATGGTGGAAGATGGAACAAATAAACTTAATACATGGCTTAGAACTGTTGTAGCCGCAACAGTTCTTTTTTTAGATTGTCTTATTTCTAATTTAGAATTACATGCTATACTACACATAGCATTACTTGTACTTGACAAACAAGTACAAGTAATAAGGAATTATTAACAACAATTTTAAATGAGGAGAACGGTATATGAAAAAATTAACTTGTGAAATGTGTGGAAGTAATGAGCTTGTTAAACAAAACGGTATGTTTATTTGCCAATCCTGTGGCACAAAATATTCTGTTGAAGAAGCAAAAAAGATGATGATTGAGGGTTCAGTTGATGTTAGTGGAAGTACTGTAAAAGTAGATAGTCTTGGTAATATTGATAACTATTATAATTTGGCAAGTAATGCGTATGATTCACATAACTTTAAAGAGGCGGAAACTTATTGTAACAAAATTATAGAAATAGACCCCAATAATTGTAAAGCGTGGTATTTAAAGGGCTTATCAGTTGGTTGGTCATCAACATTATCCAATGATAGAATGTGGGAAGCTAAAAATTGCTTTGAAAAAGCTATAAGTTATGCCAAAGGGGAGGAGAAAGGTAGTTTACAAAATAAATCTGTTGACGATATTTTAGATTTATTTATAGCAATGATAGATTTGTGGCGCAAACATTATGTTGAATTTCCATCACCGGAAAATTGTAATGGTATGATGGACAAGTATCATCAATTTGAAAAATTCAGTTCTGGTTTTAATGAAGGAACAAGTTATAAGAAATTATGTGAGACAAAGCTACAAACTGTTGTGACTAATGTGCTCACGTCAATTGCTGAGGCTTATCCTGGAATAATGAAAGAATGTTTAGCAAGTGATGTGTCTTGTGAAAATTTTCTAATACAGTCACAATTCGCTCTTTCTGCAGCTGAATCTATCGTAGATAAATTGGGTGAAGTGAATGAAACTCAAATTTCGTTAAAAAATAGATGTTATGAATTTATGATATCTATGCAAAATGATATTATAGACTATATTAAATTAGGAGCTAGATTAAATTATTCATCATGCAAGCTGGATACACAATCTATGGAAATTAAAATAAATAAGTGGAGTCAAGAAATTAAGAAACTAGATCCCAATTATGTTATTTCTGAAAGATCCTTATCCCGCATCAGTGATAGTAGAGAAAAAAATGATAAAATTATAAAAATTTTTGGGAGAACATTAGTTGCAGCAACTTTAATTGGTGGCCTAATTTTTATTTTGTGTGAAATGCATATAATATAGTTGTAACAGCTCGACTTAATAAGATATAAGAAAAGATCATTTACAGATTACGGATTGCAGGGTGAAAAAATGAAAGGCTCTCCTTTAGGTGAAGCGCTTGTTGATGTAATTAATCTTAATAGAAACGAAAATTTTATATTTACAGAAAAAGATGATTTAAGAGATAGATTTGAAACTTGTGATCTTTTAGATGGAGATATAACAAATCTTAATATTGAGAGAGGTGTTATAGGTAAAACATCAGAAACATGTAACCATCTTAAGCTATTTTATAGAATTCGGAATGCACTTGCTCATGGAAAATTTAAACTTCGGTTGAATAATGCAAACGAAAAGATAGTAGTTATTCAAGATGATAATGGTCATAATGTTACCGCAAGAATTGTTTTAAAACTTTCCACAATTTTATCACTAATTGATGCTACGGATATAAATGGACTTATCTAATAAATGTTGGCGTTGTTTTATATAAAAAAGCTCCCGGATAGTTGTCGGGGGCAATTTTACAAGTGCTTTTACAATTCCATATATACTTCGTAATTTTCTAAATTTTTCCAAAGAAGTTTACCGCTTTCGGCTGTCATATAACTATGGCAGCTGTTTTCTTTCGGAATAGAAACGGAGCCAGGGTTGCAGTAAATATAAGTTTCATGCTTTTCACAAACAGGAACATGTGTGTGGCCGTGAAGAAGAATATCACCGCTATGGAGTGGGGGAAGATTGCCTGTGTTATATATATGGCCGTGAGTTGCATATATAAACTTATCATCGGTGGTGATTACTGCATAATCGGCAAGTATTGGAAAATTCAAAACCATTTGGTCAACTTCCGTGTCGCAGTTACCTCTTACGCAGTAAATGTCATTTTTTAGAGCGTTAAGCATCTCAATAACTTTTTTCGGTGCATAATCCTTTGGTAAATCGTTTCTCGGCCCATGATATAAAACATCACCGAGTAATAAAATTCTATCTGCTTTTTCGTATTTATAAGCCTCGATCAGCTTTTCACAGTAATAAGCGGAGCCGTGAATATCAGAAGCAATTAACCATTTCATAATAACACCTCATAATTATTCTTTCGAGATTGCGTTTTCGTAGCAAGCATTAAAAATCAAAATATTTTTCCCTGTGCTTTTGTACTCTGTTTCCAATGAGTTCAAGCACTTCAAGAGCCTCTTCCTTTTCTTCCTTTGTACCGATAGCATATTGCCTCATAAGCCTGCCTTCTTCTTTGCAAAGCCCGTCATGAAGTGGGAAGTAATACTTTAGAAGGAAGCATCCGTAAGCAATAAGTCTGCTGTCGCCTACAAGCCTGAAATCTTCATTTATTGTGTCAACTGCAACGGAATAAAAATTCTTAATTGAATTTATGAGTGCTTTCCTTTCATTCTCAGGCGAAAATACTAAGGTAGAGCACATATTATAATTTCTGTTTGATGGGTATGATGAATGACTGTCTGTGCTGCCAACTACCGGATAGTTAATACCTCTTGCCTTATCGTCATAATATTTTGCGGTTTGCAAGCCATTTTGCTCAAAATAATTTTCTCCGCCCAAAACTTCAAAAGCATCAAAAAATCTGTTTTTTGTAATATAGTCAACAAAAATATATGGCACATGATAAACATCGTTTATCCAAGTGGGATGAGGGAAGATTCCAAGGCCGTTGGCTTTTCTTATTTCGTCAAAAATCCATTTGCACACTGTGGCGGGTATCAAATCTATATTATCGGGGACATCCATTTCTTTGGAGAGTTCCTTTATTTTTGATTGCCACTCATTTAGAGGCATAAAATCCGGGCAATTACCGTTAATGGAACGATATTTTTTATCTGTTCCAACCTCTTCGGTTTGAGGACCATCTGTAAGGGCGTTTATAGAATATTCACCGCCGAAATTAACAATATGAAAATCACTTTTTTGTCCGTCAACTCTCGGCATGTGTACTTCTTCACCGGGAATGATAGCAAGACCGCAGGGAACATCTTTATAAAAGTTTATAGCCTCAAGTGAAGGATAGTATCTGTTATGGTCTGAAACGACCATGAAATCATAGCCCTGTGCTCTGTAATTTGCGCAAACAACCTTTGGCTCTTGTTTTCCGTCAGAACGGGTTGTGTGCATGTGAAGGTCGCCTCTGAATGGGTATCTTCCCGCAAGGTCATCATCAACGCAGTAAACAGGAAATTGTTTGATTTTTTTACCGTCATCACCTAAAAATCTGATAAAATACATTTGCTCCGATGTAAAAGTATGTTCAATTATAAATCCGCCGTCATCATTGCATACACATTCTTTTTCAATATAACTTCCTGTTGCAGGGTAATCATCGGGCTTGCCATGATTGAGTGCACAAATTAAAACTTTGTATGATTTACCTCTTTCAAAAACAGGTCTTGCACCGGTAGGCCTAATGTTGATTTTAATCTTTTTATTTTTAACTGCAACCTTTGGAAATACATCAAAATCTCTTAAATCATCTGTAAGCTGAAACCCGTTAAATGGCATAAGATCGCCCCTTTCGACATCATTATATAATTGAAATTTTTAATAGTCAATATTTATGTGGCATTTTTATAATTACTGTGATAAAATAAAAATATATTTTTTTGAAGAGGTTTTTGTATGAATAAATATGCTTTGAAATTAAGTCCTTATGTGTCCGAAACCATTTGGGGCGGCAGAAAGCTAATTGATGAATATAATGTTAAAACGGAAAAATCAAATGCGGCTGAGGGCTGGATGCTTTCCTGCCTTGAAAAAGGCCCAAGCACAGTCACAAATGGTGCATATGTGGGCAAAATACTTCCCGAGGTTCTCAAGCTTGAACCGGAATGGTGTGGCAAAAATGCTGAAAAATTCAAAGATTTTCCGATTCTTATCAAATTTATAGATGCAATGGATAATCTTTCTGTTCAAGTGCATCCCACAAAAGAATATTGTGAAAAAACAGGCAAGGGCCGCAGCAAAACTGAGTGCTGGTATATTATGGATTGCGAAGAAGGGGCATCTCTTTTACTTGGCTTTAAGGATAAAATTTCTCCCAATACTTTCAAAAAATCCATTGAAGACGGCAATCTTACAGATTACACCGAAAGCGTAAAAGTAAAGCCCGGAGATTTCTTCTTTATTGAGTCCGGCACTCTTCACGCTATATGTAAAGGCGTGTTACTTGCAGAAGTGCAAGAAAGCAGCGATACCACCTACAGAATTTTTGATTATAACCGAGTAGGTAAAGACGGTAAACCAAGAGAGCTTCATATAAATGATGCTATCGGTGTAACTAAACTCGAAAAGTTTACACAGCCGGATTTCTGCTCAAAAAATTATAACGGTGACGGTAAAAATATTTTGGCTTCTTGTGATTTGTTTACGGTTTGGATCGACAAAATCAAAGATGAGTTTACTGATTCGGCAGATGATAAATCTTTGGTTTCTTTGCTTGTCCTTAAAGGTGAAGGAATTCTTAGTTATAATGACTGTGAAACAAAATTAAACAAAGGTGATAGTATTTTTATACCTGCCGACAGCGGAGAATATAAAATAAAAGGAAATCTTGAAATACTTGAAACGAGAATTTAAAAATGACAATTGCCGGTATTCAAAAACTGAAAATTGAATTTGGAAGTAATTTGCTTTTTCAAGATGTTACCTTCGATATTAACGAAGGCGACAGGGTGGGGCTTATCGGTGCAAACGGCACAGGCAAAACCACATTGTTCAAAACTATTATAGGCGAAATTGAGCCAACCGAAGGCGGAGTATTTATTTCAAAAAATGTGCGTATCGGTTACCTTGAACAGCACGCTTGCCAAGGTTCTCATAAAACTGTTTACGATGAAGCTTTAACTGCTTATTCGCACCTTATTGAGCTTGAAAATGAAATAAATAAATTATCGTCTTTGCTTTTAACAAATCCCGATAATCGAGATGAACTTATTGAAAAATTATCAATTTTGCAAGATGAGTTTAATAATAATGACGGCTTGGTATTTAGAAGTAAAACAAGGTCTTCTCTCATAGGCTTAGGATTTTCGGAAAATGATTTCACTGTTACCTGTGATAAATTAAGCGGTGGCCAAAGGTCAAAGCTCAGTATGTGTAAGCTGCTTTTAAGTAATTCAGATTTAATTCTGCTTGATGAGCCTACAAATCATCTTGATATCAGTGGTACAGAGTGGCTTGAAGAATTTTTACAAAGCTACAAAGGCTCAATTCTTGTTATTTCACACGATAGATATTTTCTTGATAAAATATGTAATAAAACCGTTGAAATTGCTAATAAAAAATCATATACAGCAAACGGTAATTATTCCGTTTACTATAATCTTAAACAGGAACGCCTTGAAATTGAAAAACGACATTACGAAAATCAGCTTGAAGAAATAAAACGAATCCAGGGTATAATTGAGCAACAGCGTTCTTTTGCAAGAGAAAGAAATTTTATTAGCGCCGAAAGCAAAAGAAAAATGCTTGAAAGGCTTAAAGCAGAACTTGTTGAGCCGGAGCCAAACCCTTCGGAAATGAGAATAAAATTCACCCCCGAGCTTGTAAGTGGGAATGATGTACTTATTGCCGATTCGTTAAAAAAATCTTTTGGGGATAAAACTTTATTTGAAAACGGTTCATTACAGGTTTATAAGAATGACCGTGCATTTTTGATAGGAGCAAACGGCTGCGGTAAAACTACTTTATTAAGAATTTTAACCCGTCAGGTTTCAACTGATGAAGGTAAGTTTTATTTTGGCGCTAATGTCAGAATAGGCTATTTTGACCAAAGCATTGAAAGCCTTAAAGGTTCTAAAACAGTCATAGATGAAATTTGGGATGAACATCGTTTATTCAAAGAAAATGAAGTAAGAAAATATCTTGCCCTATTTCTTTTTAGAGGTGATGATGTTTTCAAGAATGTTGATACTCTCAGTGGTGGCGAAAAGGCCAAATTATGCCTGCTAAAACTAATGCTTTCGGGTGCAAATGTATTGCTGCTTGATGAGCCTACAAACCATCTTGATATAACATCAAGGGAAATTCTTGAAAATGCTTTGGCTGAATTTGACGGCACAATTATTGCCGTTTCACACGATAGATATTTTATCAATAAATTGGCATCAAAAATTTTCAGAATAAAAAAAGACGGCTTTGAAATGTTTGACGGTGATTATGATGATTATTGTAATTTAGTTCTTAATGAAAAGCCTGAAAAATCCGAAAAAAACAAATCTAAAGTTAATGATTATAAGCTCCGAAAAGAAAGAGAAAGCAAAATAAATC
>CAVHYZ010000086.1:0-7167 GCA_963640495.1 Acutalibacteraceae bacterium | reverse complement strand
TATAATTATTATGCAGAGGTGCTATGATGAAAAAAATCGGATTTGATAATGAACTGTATTTAAACAAACAATCTGAAATGATTATCAAAAGAGTAAGTGAATTTGGAGGCAAGCTTTATCTTGAACTTGGCGGCAAATTGTTTGATGATTTTCATGCTTCAAGAGTTCTTCCCGGCTTTAAACCCGACACTAAACTTCAAATGCTTAAAAAACTTGCCGATGATATAGAAGTAGTTATAGCAATAAATGCTAATGATATTGAAAATAATAAAATTCGCAGAGATATTGGTATTACTTATGATGCTGATGTACTGCGCCTTATAGATGCTTACAGAGCAGCCGGTCTTTTTGTAGGCAGTGTTGTTCTTACTCAGTATAATAATCAGCCCTCCGGCAGTGCTTTTAAATCAAAGCTTGAAGCCCTTGGAGTTAAAGTTTATATCCACTATCCAATTGACGGCTATCCTTACAATGTAGCACACATAGTAAGCGATGAAGGCTTTGGAAAAAATGAATATGTTGAAACAGAGAGAAGAATTATCATTGTTACTGCCCCGGGCCCGGGAAGCGGTAAGCTTGCAACCTGCCTTTCTCAGCTTTATCATGAAAATAAGAGGGGAATAAAAGCCGGTTATGCTAAATATGAAACCTTCCCTATTTGGAATCTTCCACTTAAGCATCCTGTAAACCTTGCTTATGAAGCTGCTACAGCAGATTTAAATGATGTTAATATGATTGATCCGTATCATCTTGAAGCTTACGGCGAAACTACCGTTAATTATAATAGAGATGTTGAAGCTTTCCCCGTATTAAATGCAATATTCCAGAAAATCGAGGGAAGATCCCCCTATAAGTCACCTACGGATATGGGCGTTAATATGGCCGGTTACGGCATCTGTGATGATGAAATATGTAAACAGGCATCAAAAGATGAAATTATTCGCCGATATTTTGCAGCTTTGTGCGATGTTAAGCAGGGTAGAGGAAAGCAAAGCGCTGTTGATAAAATCGAAAGTCTTATGACTCAAGCGGGCGTTTCGGTCGATGACAGGCCCGTTATTGCAGCAGCTCTTAAAAGAAGCGCTGAAACTGAGAATCAACCTGCCGTTGCAATTCAGCTTCCCGATGGCAGAATAGTAACCGGTAAAACTTCAAATCTTTTAGGCCCATCCTCTGCGGCTCTTCTTAATGCAGCAAAAGCTATTGTCGGCGTGCCTGAAGATTTGCTAACAATAGCTCCTACCATTATTGAACCTATTCAAAAGGTTAAAACAGATATTCTTAAAAATCACAATCCAAGGCTTCATCTTGATGAAACTCTTATTGCTCTTGCTATGAGTGCAAATACAAATCCTGTTGCTAAAAAAGCTCTTGAGGCTATTGGCGACCTTGCAGGTTCAGAGGCACACTCAACAGTAATTCTTTCACAGATTGACCAAGATGTTTTCCGTAAAATGGGTGTAAATCTTACTTGTGAGCCTATTTATCAAACCAAGAAGCTTTACCATAGATAAGGTGATTAATTTGAGATTTATCGACAAATTAAGTGTATATTCAGATGCTCCGCTGTCAAATTTTGCTGCGGAGCTTTTCTGTAATGAGATAAATAATAGGATAATTTTTTTTGCTTATATTACCGATGATAAATCAACTGCCGATATTTCCTTTATTATAGATAATGATACTGCAAGGGAATCGTATAAAATTGAATCTGAAAACAACTTATGTGTGCTTGCATCCGATAAAAGAGGTTTCATTTACGCTATAGGTAAAATTTTAAGGAAAATAGAAAAATGCGGCAAAGGATTTATTATTAGCGATAATATATGCGGCACATATTTTCCTAAAAAAGCTATCAGAGGTCATCAACTTGGTTACCGTACAAAATCAAATACATATGATGCATGGAATTATGAGCAATATAAAAGATATTGCCTTGATCAAATGTATTTCGGAATGAATACGGTTGAGTTCATTCCTTATGAAAACGGTGTTTCAAACAGAAACTCTCTTATGAAGTATGATGAAGAAGAATTTTTGATTGAATTGTGTAAAATTGCAGACTATTTCGACCTTGATGTGTCTTTATGGCAGCCTAACATTGATGGGCAATCTAAAGAAAAAATGGCAGCAAGATTAAATTTGCTTTACTCAAAACTTTGTAGGTTAAATTATGTTTTTGTTCCCGGAGGAGATCCGGGTAATCTACCTGCAAAAGAGTTTATTGAGAGATGCAAAGTAATTTCGAATACAGTAAAAAAACATCATCCTAATGCACAGGTATGGCCTTCCGCACAAGCACCCCATGAAATTGAAAATTGGGGAGAAGAATTTATTGGTTGTTTAAATAAACGCCCTAAAGAAATATCCGGCATTATATATGGTCCGAATCACGCCTATCCGCTGAAAGAACTCAGAGAAAAATTATCGGGCGAGTATCCGATTAGATTTTATCCTGACATAGCACATAATGTAAGGTGTGAGTATCCCGTTCATTTTGATAAAAATGATTGGCATTTTGCTTTTACAACAGCCTTAGGCAGAGAAAGTACAAATCCACGCCCAAAGGAATTTACCCGGCTATATAATTTAACAAAAGATTATGTAGTAGGTTCAGTTTCTTATTCCGAAGGAATAAATGATGACGTAAATAAAGCTCTTTGGTCTGCTCTTGATTTTGATAGTAATATTGGCACAAAAGAAGCAATTGATGATTATTGCAGGCTTTATTTCTTTGGCACTGATACAGCCGAAATTTCTGATTTAATCTTTTCTCTTGAAGATAATTGGAATGGAGATCCTGCAGAAAATAAAGAAATTGATGATACATACTTATCCTTTCAAAGCGTTTATAACGAGAATAAAATTTTATCTGAAAATTGGAGATTCTTACAGCTTTTATTGTTATCAACCTGTAATAAACTAATTAGAGACAGACGAATTTTTGAATTTAATCTAATAAAAAAATCAAATAAATTAGTTATAGAAAATAAATTGAATGAGGCATATAAAGTATTAAATTTAGATTTTTCAGGTGACTATAAAGCATTAAGAAAAGAAATAGATATTTTATGCAAAAAAATATTTGATATTATCGGTTTGCAAACGGATGTAAAAAAATATTGTGCAGATAATTATGAAAGAGGTGCGATTTTAGATACTATAGACTTGTCTATCACAGATAGAAATTATTTGCTTGCAAATTGGAATGATAATATATTGGATTTCTATAATCGTAACAATATAAATGATGGCGAATTTTATCTTTCTGTAGCCTTTAACGGCATTAAAGAAAAGCAAATAGGGGAGCCTTATTATAATTTCAAAGGAGATAATCCGAATATAAATAACGGTAGTATTCCCACTGCTTTGTTTAATATTTATGATAATTATTCTTTTGCAGTCAATATAGATAGCCTTGATTTTTTCTGCAATTATGTGCTCAGAATAACTTATCTTAATAAAAAAGACGATAATGTAACTGAATTAAAAATAATTGCTAATGATAATGTAATTTATAGTGGCAAACAATTTGGAAATATCGACAAAGAGTACTCTGAAAAATATTGTGGTAAAGATTTCGTAACTGCAAAATATATTTTGCCTGCAAAGTATATCAAAGAAGGTAAAGTTAAGCTGGAAATCACTGAGCCGATAATGGGAGTGATGGTTGCTGAGCTTTCATTAAGAAAAAAGTAATATGTTTTACAAATTCTTTACAATGAAAAGTTATTGCGGCTTACATGTTAAAAGTATTGTTAGAATAATAAAACAAGGATACAAGTGAATTTTTACGTTGTGGATGATTGTGAAATTTAAGAACTTATGATTTACACTTTGATGCAGCGAAATGATACCTGCTATCCTTTTATTTTTGATGAAATATGCTAATATAGTTAAAATAATGCCAAATCAGAATAATAATGACCGTATTTGGAGATTTTGCAATTTTTGCAAAATTATACAAAAAAGTACGAATAAAGTTCTGCTTATTTTAATTTAATTATTTCAATTCTGGAAAAAAGTTTGAGATGCTTTGTGCAAAATATACAAAAATCCATCTTAAAAAAATTTGACAAGCTACAAAATTATGAATATAATACGCCGCGTCCTGAAGAAAATAATGTGCACGATGTTTTGGACATATATAAATTGTTCTATAATAGTGCACTAAACTAAAGGAGAATTATATGCCGATAAAGATTTTATCGGGGCCAAACAAATCCGGAAAAACAAGTTTTAGGTTACTTGCTTTTTTCCTTTGCATTGTTGTTATAGTTTCTTCAAGTTTCACAGTATTTGCTGTTGCGGATAAAATTGAAGTTACCGTCACGGATAAAGATAACAGTGTAACAGTTAAAACGGATTTAAAGGACCCTAAGCAAATCGTCGCTGCGGCAGGCTTTAATCTTGATTCAAATGATGAACTGAATCTGGAAAGCTTTTCTGATTCTAAGGGTGGCACAATTATTATCAATCGTGCTAAGCTTGTTAGAATTGAAGACAACGGAATAGTAGAATACATAATAAGCTGTAATAATTCTATTAAGGAATTGCTTGATTACAGTGGAATCGTTCTTAACGACGGAGATGAATATGATTATTCTACTGATATCTATGATGGAATGAGGCTTTTTATTAAGCGTGCTTTTACTGTAAGCATAAATTGCGATGGTAAAAAGCAAAAATTAAGTGTTGCATCCGGAACTGTTAGAGATGCAATAGAAAAATCCGGTATAAAACTTGGCAATGAAGATATTGTTTCGCCTTCCCTTGACACTCCGTTATTTGGATTTATAAGTATTAATATTAAAAGAGTAAGTTACAAATTCAGGACAGAAACGGAATCTATCAAGTATAAGACAACCACTGTTAAGGATTCTACAATGAATGTTGGGGAAACAAGGATTGTTACTAAAGGTAAAAACGGAGAAAAAAAGGTAACTTATATCGATAAGTATGTTGATGGTGAATTTCAAAGTTCTGAGATTAAATCCGAAAAAATAATTACAGAATCTGTAAATAAGGTCGTGAAAGTTGGCACAAAAAAGGTTAATAACCTTTCTGCTTATGCAAATTCCAATACCTCAATTTCCGAACTTAAAGTTCCGTCATCGCTAAAACTTAATGAAAAGGGTATACCGACAAGTTACAAAAAATGTATTTCCGGTAAAGCAACCGCTTACACAGGGGATACCACTACGGCAACTGGAATTACACCTAAGCCCGGATATATTGCTGTAAATCCTAAAGAAATACCATACGGCTCGGAACTTTATGTTGTTTCGGCTGATGGGACTTATGTTTATGGGTATTGCATTGCTGCAGATACAGGTGGATTTGTTAAAATGGGTAATACAGATATTGATCTGTTTATGAATAATGAACAGATGTGTCTTGACTGGGGCAATAGAAATGTAAAAATTTATGTGCTGTCTTAGCTTTGCTGCTGCATTGTTATTCTGCAATGCAGCTTTTTTATTATATTTATCTTGAATTTATTGATAAATTGTGATATATATACTGTATGAATAAATTACAAAAATTTTTAATTTTAAACTTTCTTTTATTGTTTTCATTAAGCTCTTGCAGTATTAGCAATTCAATTGATGTAACAAATAATGAATCGGTTATCGAATCTACCTCTAATACAGTAAAAGTTACCTTTCCGGAGGGGTATACGGTTGCTGATATTGCTTTGAAGCTTGAAGAAAACGGAGTTTGTTCAGCTGATGATTTTATGTCTGAAGCAAACAATCTACAATATCTTGATGAGTTTAATATTGAGTTATCTGAGCCTGATAAAAGAGCTTTTGCTTTAGAAGGCTATCTTTTCCCGGATACTTATGAGTTTTATCGCAATGAAAATCCTTCATCGGTCATAAAAAGATTCATAAGAAACTTCAATAGTAAGATCACTGATGAAATGCTAAAGCGAGCCGAAGATCTTGGCTACACTTTAGATGAAATATTAACTATCGCCTCTATTGTTCAAGAAGAAGCCGGTAAGAACTCTGAGGATAAAAAAGTTTCTTCTGTAATACACAACAGACTGAATAGTAACGATTTTCCTAAACTGCAATGTGATGCTTGTACCTTCTATTTGAGGGATAGTGTAAAACCTTATGTTTCCGAAGAAAAATATGAGGAATTGCTGCAGACATACAGTACTTATAATTGCTATGGATTGCCTGAAGGCCCTATTACAAACCCGGGCCTCGATTCTATCAATGCGGCCCTTTATCCTGATGATACGAATTATTATTTTTTTGTTTCAGATGATGACGGTCGATATTACTATGCTTCAACTTGGGATGAACATCAAGAAAATATTAAAAATGTAGGTTTATAATACTATTGGAGGGTATATATATGAAAAGATTTTTTTCAGTTTTTCTCGCTGTTTTAACTTTAACCTTTGTGTTTGCTTCATGCTCAAAAATTAATTCAGGTTCAAATAGCGATAATGATGGTGCACTTACAGAGGGCAATTATACGTATGAGCTTCTTGAAGATGGTACTGCTGCAATTACCGCTTATATAGCTTCTGAAACTTATGATGAATTGGAAATACCCGATACACTCGGTGGTGTAAATGTTACAGTTATCAGCAAAAATGCTTTTGCCGGCGCTTCTACACTTTTAAAAGTAACATTTCCCAGATACCTTACAACTATTGAAAATTCTGCCTTTAAAGGTTCATCTATAAAATATGCAATGATGAATTCTTGTAGAGAACTTGTTATAATCGGTGAAGAAGCATTTTCAGACTGTGCTAACCTTGTTCAAGTTGATATATCAAGTAGTGTGACTACAATTGGGAAAAATGCTTTTGCTAACGATGCTGCTCTTATGGTATTTACATTACGCGGAGACACTGAACTTAATAAAAATATGTTTGAGGGCTCCAACAGATTTACAATTTGGGCAAATGATGATGCGACTACTGTTGAAAAATTTGCAGATAAGAATGATTACGAGTTTAGAAGCTTACCTAAAGGCTAATTAACTATTTTAAAAAGCCATCGGTTTTTCCGGTGGCTTTTTAGAGCGCTTATATAGATTTGTGCATTTGTCAATGATGTGAGACTAAGAAAATTGAGAGAAAAAAACTAATTAGAATGTTTTTTCGGGACAGAGAGAGTAAGCGACGGAGCGTAGCGGAGG
>CAVHYZ010000085.1:0-7364 GCA_963640495.1 Acutalibacteraceae bacterium | reverse complement strand
TATTCTACATCAAGAGGGTGTTTTTTCTATTGTCCATTTTTTACGGACTTGTTCATAATTGATTGCAAGGCTTAAAATTATTTGATATTATTTAAGCTTACCGGCTTTTCTTGCCATTTCTTTTTCTTTTTCGGCTTCTTTTTCTGCTGCTTTCTTGGCTGCTTCTTCTTGCCTGATTCTTGTTTTCTCTGCAAGGATTGCATCCATTCTTGCGTGGAGCTCTTCAATGGGAGTGCCTTTTGCAAGCTCTTCTTCATATTCTTCTACGGGAATACCGCCAACATAGCATTGCTTATATTTAACTTCAACTTTCTTTACGGTAATCAGAATGTTAAGCGCAAGCAAGGCAACAAGAGATGCAATATAAGCATAAGCTCCATACATTACGGAACCGCTGAAATACTCCGGAAATACGGAATTGATATTACCGGCAAACATGTTAAAGCCCACAACTGCGACAACTGCGAGGCCGATTGCAATGCAGTTATTTGTAATGTTTCTTATGTTTCCGAGTTTGCCCATGGCGCCCATTAAAGCAATAAGGCTTATAAGCACCATAACAGCTGAAAGCAAAGTACATCCGAGTGAAACAAGATACCCTGTAAATCCTTTACCGAGGACTGATGAATTTATCATAGTGAATAATGAATCAAAATCCATAGATAACACTAGATTATAAAGGGTAATCGCATTTATATTTGATGAGGTTTGCTCAATAAACGGTCCACAGTAATTAACACTTGCAAGTGGTAACATAAGCATACCGAGTGGAATTACAGAAAGAAAAATTCTGACTATCGTTAGGGGTGAGCCTACAAAGGAAGCTTTGAGCCTGTCAATCTTTTTTTGAACTTTTGCATGCTCAACCTCTGCTGCATCTGCTTCTTTTTGGAGCTCTTCTTCCAGGCCGTAGTATGTAAGGTTTATTCCGCAATGAGGACAGTTGGGCTTCCAGTCAATTATTCTGAGGTGGCCGCCGCACTTAGGACATTTTGCCATAAAATCTATGCCTCCATTTTTATTTTCTCATAACATTATATCACAGTGAAAATAAGTGTTCAATAGTGAACCCTGTAGAAAAAAATGGCTTATTTTCGGCAAAATGCTTAATAAATCTTAATTTTATCTATAAATCTGTATATTTTTATTGCATTGAATTTTAATAAATGTTATAATTTCCCGGAATGTAATCATTTTTACTGTATAGAGGTTTTATTATGTATAATTTAAAAATTCCAGAAGGCTACAAATCCATTCTTACACCTCGTCAGACTCAATTGGCAATTAAGAAAGTAAAAGACTTTTTTGAAAGAGACCTTGCCGTTGAGCTTTCTCTTGTTCGCGTTTCCGCACCTCTTTTCGTTAACAAAAATTCAGGCCTTAATGATAACCTTAACGGCGTTGAAAGACCTGTTGCTTTTGATGTTAAGGATATAGATGATGGAAAAATGGAGATTGTTCATTCCCTTGCAAAATGGAAAAGGCTTGCCCTTAAGCAGTATGATTTCGAGCCGGGTGAAGGCCTTTATACTGATATGAATGCAATTCGTCGTGATGAAGATACAGATAATATTCACTCTATCTTTGTTGACCAGTGGGATTGGGAAAAGCGCATTCGCAAAGAAGACAGAACCGAAGAAACTCTTAAAGAAAATGTAAAGGCAATTTACAGAGCTCTTCGCCATACCGAAAAGTATATTGCGGATGATTATGCATTTGCCGAAAAAAACTTTCTTCCTGAGAAAATTACTTTTATTACCACTCAGGAGCTTGAGGATAGATGGCCTGATTTAACTCCCAAAGAGAGAGAAAACAAAATTGCCCGTGAAAAGAAAGCTGTTTTTATTATGAAAATCGGCGGAGCATTAAAGAGCGGTGAAATTCATGATGGCAGAGCACCGGATTATGATGATTGGGAACTTAACGGTGATATAGTTGTTTATTATCCTGTGCTTGATATAGCTTTTGAACTTTCATCAATGGGTATAAGAGTTGATGAAGATTCTCTTGTGCGTCAGCTTGATGTCAGAGGCTGCCCTGAGCGTAAGAATTTGCCCTTCCATAAGGCACTCCTTAATGGTGAGCTTCCTTATTCCATAGGCGGTGGCATAGGTCAAAGCCGTATTTGCATGTATTTTCTTCATAAAGCCCACATCGGTGAGGTCCAGGCATCTGTTTGGCCGAAGGACATGATTGAAGAATGTAAAGCCAATGGCATAGAATTACTTTAAGGGAGGATTTTAGAATGAAACTCGGTATTATCAATGGATGGGACGAAGGAAATTTCAAGTACGTAAGAGATAAGGGGCTTGAAGCTGTAGAATTTTGTGTTAATGGCAAATATGATGCAGATGAATTTCGCTCAAAAGCTGAAGCAATTAAAGAATATAGCGAAAAATATAATGTTGCAGTTGGCTCAATGGGCCGCTGGGGTATGGAACGCATAGACGAAAAAGGTAATATCATTGAATCGGCTATGCACAGTGATAAGGTTCTTGTTGATTCTGCATCAATTATCGGTTGCCCCGTTTACAATGTAGGTGTTAACTATATTGACGATATGAGTTATTACGATAATTGCCAAAACGCAATTAAATATCTTTCTGCCCTTCTTGATTATGCAAAGGGAAAGAATGTTAAAATTGCCACCTACAACTGCGATTGGTCTAACTTCGTTTATAATGATAAGGCATGGAGTGTTATTCACACCGCACTTCCTGAACTTGGTATTAAATATGACCCTTCACATTGCCTTAACAGAGGCGATGATTACCTTAAAGAGCTTCGTGATTGGGGCGAAAGAGTTTTCCATTTTCATATAAAGGGAACTCTTTATATTGACGGTGAAAGATATGATGATGCCCCCGCCGGACTTGATAGTATAAATTGGGGTGGCATTATGGATGTTCTCTATACTAAAGACTACAACGGAATGCTTTCAATTGAACCTCATTCAGGTTATTGGCAGGGTAAAAAGGGACAGTGGGGTATAGATTTTACCATTCAATACATTCGTCCTTATATAATGCCTGATGATTATAGATTTGATGAAAGCCCTTATATGCCATAAAAATTAAGAAAACAGGTATACTAAATGAAATGCGCTTTTTTTACACTCGGTTGTAAAGTTAATCAATATGAATCTCAGGCTATGAGCCAAAATCTCGAAAAGTATGGTTTTACTTGTGTTGACCCAGGTGAAGAAGCAGATGTGTACGTTATAAATTCCTGCACCGTTACTGCCGAGAGTGACCGTAAAACGAGGCAAGCTGTTAGAAGGTTCAGGAAAAATCACCCGCAAAGCATTATAGTGCTTACCGGATGTATGACTCAGGCCACACCTAATGCTGCAGATCTATTGCCTGAAGCTGATATAGTAATTGGCAACCATAATAACAGCAAGCTTTTTGCTTATGTGATGCAGTTTATCAATACCGGCAACAGGGTTGTTGCCATAGATGCCCATAAAACAGGGGATAGGTTCACGGGGGATACTATTACAACTTTTTTTGAAAGAACACGAGCAAGTATTAAAATTGAAGATGGATGTAATAGATTTTGTTCATATTGCATTATTCCTTATGCAAGGGGCAGAGTCCGTTCAAAGCCTCTTGATGTGCTGAAAAATGAGATTTCGGAGATAGAAAAAAACGGTTTTAAAGAGGTTGTGCTTGTTGGCATAAATCTTTCTGCCTATGGCTCAGATATATCTTCAAGCCTTGTGGAAGCGGTTGAGGCCGCAGCATCTTTTGATGGTATAAAAAGGGTAAGGCTCGGTTCTCTTGAGCCTGACCACATAACCGAAGATGTTATAAAAGGACTTGCTAAAATAGAAAAATTTTGTCCACAGTTTCATATTTCTCTTCAAAGCGGATGTGATAAAACCCTTAAAAAGATGAATCGTCACTATAATACCGTTGAGTATGAAGATTTGTGCTTAAAGCTGAGAAATACTTTCCCGGATTGCTCTATCACTACAGATATTATGGTAGGATTCCCGGGTGAAACTCAAAGCGATTTTGATATTTCTCTTGATTTTGCCAAAAAGATAAGATTTGAAAAAGTGCATGTTTTCCCATATTCAAGGCGTCCGGACACACCTGCCGCAAAAATGGAAGACCAAGTCGAAAATTCCGTTAAGCAACACCGTGCAGAGATTATGATTGACGAATGTGAAAAAATCCGTCAAGATTTCCTGAAAAATCAAATCGGAAAAATTCTCGAGATTATTCCCGAAGAGAATCATAACGGCCAAATTCAAGGCTACACTGCAAATTATACTCCCGTTAGAGCTAACGGGATAGCCGAGTACGGAAAAATAATTAAAATAAAAATAACTCACACAGAAGGTGATTTCTGCGTGGGTGAAATAGAATAAAAAACGAAAGAGGGCAAACGCCCTCTTTTTGATATTATCTGACTTATTTAAGCTTATGGATAAACAATCCGCTGAGGAGTTTCGGCTCAAACCATGTGGATTTTGGCGGCATAATTTTACCTGCATCGGCAATATTCATAAGTTCTTCAAGAGATGTGGGATACATTGAAAAAGCAAGGCACATATCGCTTGTTGCTCTTTTTTTAAGCTCATTAAGTCCTCTTATACCACCGACAAAGTCAATTCTTTTATCTGTTCTTGGATCATCAATTTTGAGAACGGGAGATATAAGATTATTTTGAAGAATTGAAACATCAAGAGCAGCTACCACATCATTTGAATCGTAGGTGCCTTCCTTTGCACTGAGCTTATACCATTCACCGCCGAGGAACATACCGAAGGTGTGAATTTTTTCAGGTTTATAAGCTGTTTTGCCGATTTTTTCAATATCAAATTTTTTGCTGATTTCAGCCTTAAATTCTTCTTCTGTGTAACCGTTAAGGTCTTTAATAACACGGTTATAATCCATAATTTCAAGCTCGTCACAGCTGAAAAGGACTGCAAGGAAGAAATTAAATTCTTCATTTCCCGTATAATTTGGATTTGCTTCACGGCGCTTAAGCCCCACTTTAACAGCGGATGCGGCTCTGTGATGGCCATCTGCAATGTAAAGATAATCAACACCTGCAAAAAGCTCTGAAATTTGAGCATTGATACTGTCATCATCAATTACCCAAACTGTGTTGCCGATTCCGTCATCTGTTACAAAATCGTATGACGGCTCATGCTGCGCTTGCCAATTTTTAATTATTGATGCTATATTGTTATTCGGTCTGTATGCAAGGAAAATTGGGCCTGTGTTGGCATCACAGTAATCAACATGATTAATTCTGTCCGCCTCTTTATCAGCTCTCGTAAGCTCGTGCTTTTTGATAATATTATTTATGTAATCGTCAATGGAAACGCAGCCTGTAAGACCTGTTTGTGCTCGGCCGTTCATAATTTGACGGTAAATATAGAAGCGAGGCTTTTCGTCTTGAATACAAATGCCGTCACTTTCGAGCTTTTTGAGATTTTCTGCTGCCTTGTTATAAACCTGCTGGGAATATAAATCCGTGCCGGCAGGTAAATCTATTTCTGCCTTGTCAACATGAAGAAAAGAATAAGGGTTGCCCTTAACCATTTCTGCTGCTTCGGCGCTGTTCATAACATCATAAGGGAGGGCTGCTACTTTTGAGGCATATTCGGGCTTTGGCCTTACTGCCTTGAATGGTCTGAAAACTGCCATAAAAACACTTCCTTTATTAGAATATATCTCATTATATAACGCAGGAATGTATTTTTCAATTATTTATTGATTTTTATTATTGCAAAATGTATAATAACAGAAAATAAAATTTTTCGGGAGGATATAATATGTATTGTTCCAAATGCGGAACTCAGCTTGACGAAAACGGCACTTGCCCAAAATGTTCGGCTGAATCCAATGTAGTACAGGATACTCAATCAGAAAACAATAAGCCTGAAAAAATTTCAAAAGGTTCAAGAACCTTTGCAGCTCTTGTAAGTGCGTTTTTGGTTTTTCCCGCTTCTCTCAGTATTGCAATCGATTTAAGTTTTCACAGTTATGATTTTTGGTTTGGTTATGTAGTCGGAGCATTGCTTGTTGCGTGGGTTTGCCTTGTGCTTCCTGCTCTTAAAATAACACCACCGCCTATTACCGCCATAATCTGCTTTGTAACAATGATGGGCTATATTTTTTACATAATGTATAGGATGGGTCGTTTTGAATGGCTGTTCCACAAAGCGTTGCCTTTAACAATTCTGTTTGTTGTGTTTGTTTCAATTGATATAATGCTTGTTAGCTATAAGAAAGTTAATTGGCTTACAGTATTTTCAATTATGAGCTTTGAAACGGCAGTTTACCTTATGTGTGTAGAAGCAACATACAAAGGCGGATTTGATGTGCTACGCTGGTCACCGATTCTTGCTTGCGGATTTTTCAGCGTTGCGGCAGTATTCCTTGCCTTTGCATACATCGGAAGGATTCATAAAAAATAAAATTTTATTAAACAAAAAGCCTTGTGGAAATTTACCACAAGGCTTTAATGCTGACATTAGGTCTGTGCCGCACCGTCTACTGAAAGAATTTCGCCGGTAATGTAGCTTGCCAAATCACTGGCAAGGAAAAGGAATGCATTTGCAATTTCTTCAGGCTCGCCCATTCTGCCGAGGGGAATAGGAGCGCAAACTCTTTTAACTATTTCTTCGGGAAGGTTTGCAACCATATCTGTGCGGGTTACACCGGGTGCAACTGCATTAACACGAATGTTATCACGGCCAAGCTCACGGGCTAAGCTCTTAGTCATACCGTTTACGGCAAATTTACTTGTCGGGTAACCTACACCTGCGGGCTGACCGTAAAGGCTTACCATAGAGCTGGTGTTTATAATTGAGCCGCCACCCTGTGCTTTCATAATGGGAGCAACTGCACGGCAGCCGTTGAATACAGCCGTAACATTTAAGTCCATAATGCTCTTGAATGCTTCAGGTTCATATTGATATAAAGGCTCACGGGCGGAAATGCCGGCATTATTTACTAAAATATCAATCTTGCCGAAAGCTTCTTTAACTTTGTTAATTGCTTCTTCAACAGATGCATAGTCACTTAAATTCGGCACAAGGCCTATAACATTCCAGTCGGGATTTTCGGCACGCAACTTAGCAAGTGCGTTATCTACTGTTTCCTGACGGGAACCGAAAAGAGCAACGGATGCACCGTTTTTCAAAAAAGTTTCAACAACCGCTAAGCCTATGCCTCTTGTGCCACCTGTTACAATGGCTTTTTTACCTTCCAATAACATAATAAGTCCTCCTATAACATATGGACTGTCCCAGATTGTGCAGACAGTACAAAAAAGCCTACTTGATGTAGAAAATTAAATTTTAAGCAACAAACTGATTTCGTTTTTCAAGCGGAGTCAGT
>CAVHYZ010000084.1:0-7386 GCA_963640495.1 Acutalibacteraceae bacterium | reverse complement strand
ACTGACTCCGCTTGAAAAACGAAATCAGTTTGTTGCTTAAAATTTAATTTTCTACTTTAGGTAGCCTTTTTTTGTACTGTCTGCACAACTTGGGGCAGTTCAGGAGTGCGGTCTTTTTTCTTTTCGAATCCGTTTTCACGAAAAAAATCTGTAAGCAGTCCGGCACGCTCGGTACAAACTTGTGGCGTACCTGTATGGTGAATTTTTAAATATTTTTGAAGGCGAGGGAAATCCTCTATTGCGTAGGAAGTTAAATAAGGGTCATCCTGTAAGCAGTGCACTCCGGCATCAACGCTGTCACAAGCCATAAATTCCTTACGAGGTCTCGGAGAAGAGGAAACTTTTACGTCGGACATGGTTTTTCCGAATTCCTCACGCTCTTTCTTTTGCTCGTTCATCTGTTTAATTTGCTTATCCTTCATCATAACGGAAATAAGCAAATTGAAAAATTCAAGATATGCCATATTGCCACTGCTTGCCATCTTGTTTTTCAGCATAAGGTTAAGAACTTCATTAGGAGGTAAAGTTGCAAGCTGTACAAGCACACTTGTATCTTGTAAAATCAAAAGTGTGTCTACGCCGTCAATATTACTTTTTACGCTGCCCTTACCGTTCTTAAAACGAATACTTTGGCAAACGTTGCCGTCTTCTGTTGTAAGTCCTATTGAGAAATCCATCCATCCGTCAACGGTTTTTAGATACTCTCTCTTAGACTTATCGTATGTGAATGCTTTTGCCATGAACTGAAGCACCACATGAGCAAGAGAATTTGCAATTTTTCCTGTTGCTTTTTCGGTCATCTGAGCACTCTCCTTAAAAGCTTATATTTTTACTTAAAAAAATTTTTTTCATAACGTTGATTTCGTCTTTAGTCTGAAATCCGGTAATATTTTTTAATTCATCACAAAGAGCTATTCCCAACTTATCGTTTTTTGGATACCATATGGGATTGTAGGGGAGTAGTTGAGCTTTTGAAATGCCAAGCTCCGAAAGAAAGCTCGCAATTTCCGTCAAGTTTTCTTTGGTATCCGTTATACCGGGAATCAAAGGGGTACGAGGCAAAAAATCATAGCCGTACTTATTTTTGTCATTCCACATTTTACGGATGTTTTCAATAATTCTGTCATTGTAAACTCCGCAATATTTTTTATGATTCTCACGATTGAAAATTTTAATATCACAATATATATCTCTAATGTACGGAAGAATGTGCTGTGCAACTTTTTCATAGTCAAATTGACCGCAGGTTTCAAGCAATACATTTACACCTTTATCATATAACTTGTGGGCAAGCTCTCCGACCCATTTGGTGCACAATGTCGCCTCGCCGCCTGTCAATGTAACACCACCGTTAGATACATCATAAAAGGGCTTATCAGATACAAGTTTTTTTTATCAGCTCATCTTGATTCATCGTTTTACCAACTTTAGTAAGAGCTTTAGCCGGGCATATATCTACGCACTTGTAGCAAAGCGTACAACTATTTCTTTCCACATAATAGGGATTATTCAAGCTGAGAGCATTAAACTCACAAACTTCGCGGCAACTGCCGCACCCTATACAAACGGAGGCGTCAAAGGATAGCTCTGATTCAATTCTTTTGCTTTCGGGATTATGGCACCATACACAGCTTAGGGGACAGCCTTTAAAAAATACAGCTGAACGAATACCCGGGCCATCATCTAAAGAATTGCCTTTAATGTCGAGAATCAACGGCTCACGCATGGCAACCTCCTGAGTTTATGTAATAGTATTGTAATATTTTGTTAATATTATAACATATATGCGACTATTGTAAAGCAAAATAAAGCAATTTTTGCAAAAAAATAAAAGCCTTAACACTTAACCTTTCAGTCAAACATTAAGGCTTAATGGCGCGCTGCAAGGGACTCGAACCCCTGACCTTTTGGTTCGTAGCCAAACACTCTATCCAGCTGAGCTAGCAGCGCATTTGCTTACCGGTTTCCCGATTGCCAAGATATATTACCACACTATTCCGAAAAAATCAACAATTTTTTTACAAAAAATTTGAATAATATTTGAACAAATCTTTATTAATTTGTTGAAAATATATGTTTTTGTATGTTATAATAATCAAGTTGTAACACATAATTATGATTGAGGGATTACATTTGGACAGTAAAACTAAAATTATTGCAGTTTCAGGTAAAGGCGGAGTGGGCAAAACTTCCATATCAGCCATTATTGTTAAATTGCTTGTAAAGAAATTTCCAAACAAAAAAATTCTTGCCATTGATGCTGACCCTGCAGTTGGTCTTTCAACCGCTCTAAATATTGATGTTAAACTCACTGTTGACGATATAAGAAAAGAAATTATGGAAACCATTGCTACGGGCACAGCCAAGGCTGCTGTTGAAATGATTGGCGATGCACGGTATAAAATTTACGATGCAGTAGTTGAAAATAACGGCTTTGCATTTATAGCTGTAGGCAGACCAGAAAGTGCCGGCTGCTATTGCAAAGTTAATTCTTACCTTAAAGAAGTTATCAGCTTGCTTTCAAAAGATTTTGATTTTGTAGTTATTGACGGTGAAGCGGGGATTGAGCAGATTAACCGCCGTGTTATGGAAAAGGTTTCTCATCTTCTCCTTATCAGCGATGCAAGCAAAAAGGGAACACAGGTTATCAGCACAATTAAGAGTGTTGCAGATGAGCTTGTTATGTATGAAAAAATAGGTGCGATTATAAACCGTATTCCCGATGAAAGTGTCATCCCTCGTATAGATACAAACGGTATTCCCGTTTTATCATATATTTTGTCAGATTCAAGCCTTGCAGATTATGATATTGAAGGCAAAAATATTTTTAACTTGCCTGATGATTCTATAGTTGTTAAGGGCGTTGATGAGGCATTGGAGAAAATTGGTATTTACAGTGAGGAAAAAGTATGAGAGATCTAAAGCATTTAATTGAATTTGAAAATCTCCTTCAAGAGGCCAATAATGAGCTTGTTCAGCAAGCAAAAAAAGATGGTAAACTTGCTCTTGGTTACACTTGCTATCATATTCCGGAGGTGCTGCTTAATCTTCCGGGGTGTTTTAGTACAAGGCTCAGAGCACCGAGAACAGGCTCTTTGGATATTGCCACATACTATATGAGCTCCTATCTTTGTGGATTTAGTAAGGCTCTTGTAGAAAGAGGCATTGAGGGTGGATATAATCACCTTGACGCTCTTATTGGCGCTGAAACCTGCTCGGAAATGAACAGAGCTTATGAGCATTTTGAACTCTTAAAACTTGTTCCGAATGATAAGTTTTTTGTTGCTCTTCCCGATGTTCCTCTTAAAATTGCTCCTCATACAGTTAAACATTATAAAACTCAAATTCAAGTTAAAGTGCTTGATAGACTTCATGAGGTTTACGGCGTTGACATAAGCGAAGATGCCATGCGTAAGGCTGTTGAAGAGCATAATGAAGTTTGTAGGCTTATTACCGAAATAGGCAAATACAGAAAAGAAGATAATCCCCGTATCACAGGTTATGAATATCATGTAATTAATCTTGTTTCTTATGTTTGCCCCAAGTATCTTATCATTGATATGCTTAGAGAAACTGCAGAAGAGTTAAAGACAAGAGAACCCGATACAAAAAAGAATTTCAGAGCAAAGGTTGTTGTTGTTGGCTCAGAGCTTGATGACCCCGATTTTACAAAGATTTTTGAGGAATCCGGTGCTCTTGTTGTTGCAGATAGATATTGTTTCGGTTCCCTTCCCGGTAGAGAAGAAATAAAACTTACCGATGACGGAGATGTGCTGGAGCAAATTCTTCTTCACTATATGCACACCTCTCAATGCCCAAGATATATGAGCAAAGATAAGGTTGACGGCCGTAAAACTTATGTTAAACAGCTTGTTGAAGAGTACCACGCAGACGGTGTTATTTATGAGCAGCTTAAGTTCTGTGAATATTGGGGATATGAAAGAGCGCTTGCATCTCACATTATTACTAACGATTTCGGTATTCCATCCGTTTCGGTTGACAGACAGTATACCGCCAATGCGTCCGGTCAGCTCAGGACTCGTATTCAGGCTTTTGTCGAAAGCCTTGAAATAAAGAAAATTCAAAAGGATAAGGAGGCTAAAAATAATGAGTAAACTTAAAAATTTATGGAGAAATGAGCCTCATGATTTAGGTAAACTCCATAAGGATAAAACAGGCCTTCTAAAGCACAGAGAGTGGCGTGGAATTGCAGACACCATGTATGATTATTACCGCTGGCTTGTCACATGGAAAGATATTATTAAAATGACTCTCAAAGCTCCCGTTTCTACTGTTAGAGGTATATGGAATTACAGATGGATGGCAAGCTATCTTTCTGCCCCCAGCTGGGTAGACCGCCACACCGAAGGCCTCAGAGGCCCACAGCTTAAAATCACACATCTTCATATGAATGGCCTTGTAAAGCCTACAACGGATATGATAAATTTCCTTCTTGCTAACGATAGGCATTATCATCCTAACTCAAAATGGGCAGATAAAACCATCAATGTTGATGAAATTTTTTCTTCCGAAATTATTGCGGGCTTTCCCGGATTCAAAGATAATCATGTTACTACCATTCCTATCTTCTTAACCTCAATGGTAGATCAAAATATAACTCCACCTTACCTTGATATTACAGAGAGTTATGGCGTTCCCGCCGATGTTTGCCCTCTTCCTTCCGCTGAGGCAGGTGTTGCAATTAACGACGATTATCCTCTTGTAGGTAAATGTTCTGTCACCTGCAATATGCCTTGCGACGGATCAATTATGAACTCTGCCTATATTGACAGGCGTTTCAATCTTCCTACGTATGTTATAAATGTTCCTCTTCGTTATAACGAAGAACTCCCTCAAGAGTATGCTGTTGAAGAAGTAAAAGAATGTATTAAATTTATTGAAAAAGAAATGAATACCACATTCAATTGGGATGCTTTCTTTGCCGCAATGAAAAAATACAATAAACAGCTTGATTATGAGGTTCAAAAGTGGGATATAAATAAATCTGACTATCCTCAAATGACCGGTGCAACTTTCTGGCTTTACAGGCTTTTTTATTTCCACATTTCCGGTGGTATGGATGACCGCTTCCTTAAAATTGATAAAAAAGTCAATAAACTTATGCTTGATGCATACGCTAAAAAGACGAAATGCTCAAAAGAAATGCGACACAGAGCTATTGTGTGGTCTTGCCCGGCAAACTATTATACTTCTTTTGCAAACTGGCTTGAAAACTGTTGGGGCATAAATGTTATTATGGATATGGAAACTATGATTTCATATATCAGATATAGCACAACAGATAAAGAGGAAGCCCTTGCAACTTTTGCAAAAACTCTTCAAAGAACTACCATGAGAAAGCACACCAAAGGTGGTTATGCCAATGTTGTTGATGAACTTTGGAGAATAGTTGAAGAATATAATGCAGATACCGTTATTATGTATGACCAAATATCCTGTAAAGGTATGGACGGCCTTGTGGGTATATTTGATGAGCAGGCAAGAGAAAGAGGCGTTAACTTTATTTGGGTTCCTCAAGACCTCATGGATCCGAGAACAATTTCCAGAAGAGATATGCGTGATCATGTTAATAAATACATGCAAACCGTTCTTCAGGAAGAACCTGTTGATCCCACTCTTGTTGAATTTGATGATACATTAGCTTGGTAAAGGAGTAAAATACTATGAAATTTTTTGGTGGATGTGATGTAGGTTCAACCTATACAAAGTGCGTTATTCTTGACGAAAACGGCAAAATGGTTGCAAATGTTACAAACCGCAGTAAAATCAACCCTGTTCAGTCTGCGGAGATTGCTCTCGGTGATGCAATAAGTCAAGTGCCGGAGCTTAATTCAGCCTCTGATTTATCTTACCTTATCGGTACAGGCTACGGCAGAAACAAAGTGCCTCAGGCAGATGAAAATATCAGCGAAATCAGTTGCCACGCTATGGGCGTTCATGTTACAAATCCCGATGTTAAAGCAATAATTGATATCGGCGGACAGGATGTTAAGGGTATTGCCATAGATACAGACGGCACTGTTAAAAATTTTGCCATGAATGATAAATGTGCTGCAGGCACAGGTAGATTTTTTGAAGCTATGGCAAATGCTTTTGAAATGTCTCTTCCTGAATTTTCAAAGCTCAGCCTTACAGCTAAAAATACTATTCCCATCACGGCTCAGTGCACTGTTTTTGCTGAAAGTGAAGTTATTTCACTTGTAGGCGAGGGCAAGCCTATGGATGAAATTGCCGCAGGAATTGAACTTGCTGTTGCAAAAAGATGTTTTGTTATGGCTAAAAAAGCAGGTGCAACCACAAGTATCACCTTAACAGGCGGTTGTGCTAAGAATGAAGGCTTGAAGCAAGCTATTGAGAAGGTTCTCAAAATAAAGGTTGTTGACCTTGCAATAGACCCACAGCTTATGGGCGCACTCGGTGCAGCCGAATATGCAAGACAAAAGGGGTTGGCAAAATGAAAGCGCTATTAATTATTGCGATTGTTCTTGTGGCACTGTTTGTGCTTACATTTATAATTTATTTCTTCAATCTTGATATGAAGCTTGTGCGTGTTATTTACGATGCCCTCGGTAAGCATTATGACAAGCAGGAAAAGGACAGAAGACTTTAATGAAATTCTTTGATTCTGTTTTAAATGAATTTCTTAATTCAATCAGCTCTTTTAATATAAAAGAAAATCAAACGTTTAAGCCGTGGAAAGATGCAGGCAGAAGTGAATTTATAATGCAAAGGGATTGCGCCATTGAATTAAAAGGCACAGGCTTTAATATTGTCACTTCTTCCGATATTGGTAACGACAAGATTGTCCTTGTCGGTAAAGATCTAAATGAGCTTAAAGGTGAAGTATCTTATGCAAGAGTTTCAGTAATTCAAATTGATGATATTTCCGATGAACAAAAGGCATATAATACCATCAGAAAAATTGAATTTTCCAAATATCATTGCTTCCCTGAAGGCTTTATGACAAGAGCACAGGCGGATACTTGTAATGAGAGCGTCAGAGTTTCAAAAAAGTCTGTAAAAGATGGTTTGAGTTTTGAAAATACGGGCGCTTTACTCATAAAAAAGTATAAAGAAAATCCGTCTGTAAAAGCAGTTGCCGTTTATTACATAACAGATCAAACCTATGATTATAAATCGGCAGATACTCTTGCCCATAAGTCAAAGGATATTCTTGACACCTTAAATCATATTATGAAAGATGTAACACTGGATTGTAATTCCTGTGCACTTAAGCCTGTTTGCGATGAGGTTGAAGGTTTGAGAGAATTACATTTCGGCAACACTAAAAACTGAATATATATTTTGAACACTGTTTTATTAGATCTAAAGCGGTGTTCTTTTTTGCATAATAAAATTCTGAAT
>CAVHYZ010000083.1:0-7388 GCA_963640495.1 Acutalibacteraceae bacterium | reverse complement strand
ACTACATGACTGCGTTTTCTCCGCTTGAGGCGTGTCAGCCTATGAAATTTTCTTGCTTTCTAAAAATCCCTATGACGAACCCCCTAATAGCACAGTCCGTTTTCATATTTGTATTATCTTGTACTCTTTATTAAACGATGGTATCAATATATCAAGAACATCTTTTGTCTTTATTTTGAGCGTAGCGTTGTTTTTACAAGGGTGGCAATAAATAAATTCATCTTGAATCACATCTTTGTCAATTGCAAGACCTATTGAGTTACATTTGTCAAAGATTAGGCTCATAATGCTCAATGAACCGGGGGCTGTATTAAGATGTTTTATCATCTCATCTGAGGAACAAAAAGACAGTCTTGATGTTTCTAATTTTTTTGAAATGTCTTTTGTTATAAATTTTTTATCAGCATCAATTATAAGCAGAATTTTTATTTTTCCGTTTGTTGTTTTAAGAAATAGATTCTTGCAAATCCTTCCTCCTATAAAATCTTCAATTTGCTTACATTCTTCAATTGAAGAAACAGGTTTATGATTGAATAATTCATACGAAATGTTTAAATTATCCAAATAATTAATTACTTCATTTATTATCATATTAGTTGTAAAATGCAACGGCATAATCGCTTTCGTTGATAGTAATCTGTTTTTCTTCTCCACTGCTGAAATCTATATGTGTTAAAACTCCATCATTGAATTTAATAATGCTTATATAATTATCATTTGAGCTTTTACATACCCATTTTTCGGGAGAAACGGAGGAGTAACCGCTTTCGTATAATGATAACTTATAAGTATTGTTATTTTTTAGCTTTGAATAATAAAATTCAATGATATGTCCGCTTTCATCAAAAGAAATATAACATCTTTCTTTAAGACTCTGTATTGCATAAGTGTTGGTACTTATATTTACAAATTCAACAAATTCTTCTGTTGATTCTCCTTGTGGAGTATCGATTGTGTGGTTGTAATTAAACGAATCGGTAGAAACATCATAATTAACAGAATAAATATCGCTTGATTCTTCAGAGGAAAATTTAAGAATGTAGGACGAATCTGCTTTTGAAAATATTGTATCTCTGTCAGCAGCTTCAAGCTCATAATATTGAGAAGCGTTATCTTCATTGATTATGTCGTTGAAATTGTCTGTATAACTTAATGAAGCAGTATTAAATGGGTCAAAAGATGCAAGAAAATAATCATCATTCAAAAAGTAATCATCAGGGAAATTGTGCTTAATGTCGTCATTATGGCACTGCTTGAGTGTTGTTACTTCAGTTTTTATAACGCCTATAATATCTTGGTATCTTGCTCTGATACCAAGATATGATTTTTCATTATTGCTGAATTCAAGCATATTGCTTGTAATAACAATATCCTCCTGCTTTTTTGTGCAAGAGCAAAGAAGCAGGAGAGTAAAAATTAAGAATAATGCAGAAAACTTCTTCATATTATTTCTTATCTGAATCGCTGAGAATTTTAGCGAGTTCTTCCATGAATGTATTTATATCCTTAAATTGCCTGTAAACAGAAGCAAACCTAACATAAGCAACCTCATCAAGATTTCTGAGCTTTTCCATGGCGAGCTCACCGATGCTTTCAGATGTTACTTCTCTTTCAAAACCGTTTTGAAGCTGAGCTTCTATGCTGTCAACAGCATTTTCAAGCTGTTCAAGAGATACCGGTCTTTTTTCACACGCTCTGAGCATACCTCTGAATAGCTTGTTTCTGTCAAAAACTTCACGAGAATGGTCTTTCTTAACAACAATTACGGGTACACTTTCAATTACCTCGTAAGTTGTAAATCTTTTGCCACAGGAAGTACACTCTCTTCTTCTGCGAATTCTTTCGCCTTCATCAGTCGGCCTTGAATCTATAACTTTACTGTCTTCACATGAACAAAATGGGCATTTCATTGTAAATACTCCTCAAAATTCTAATTAATAAATTTATCGGCAAACTCTTTAACCTTTGACTCGTAGGATGCTGAATCGGTTCTGTAGCTTTCAGCGTGACCTGCACCTTTAACAAGCAGCAGATCTTTATGTTCACTTGTGCAGGCAGCATAAAGCTGGTGTACCATATAGGTTGGGACAAATGTGTCAGAATCACCATGAATAAAAAGCATTGGTACTTTTGCTTTTGCAACAGCTTTTATAGGACTTGCATCGTCAAAATCAAATCCGTTAATAGTTTTATTGAAAAAGTTAGCGGAATTTATTATCGGTGCGCCGTAAAGGTGCAACAGTGATTTTAAATCGTGATTAAATTCATCTTTTGTTGAGGTGTAACCGCAGTCAGCCACAATAAATTTAACATTTTTGGGTAATTTTTCATCTCCGGACATCATTGTGACGGTAGCGCAGCCCATTGAAATGCCATGAAGAACAAGTTGAATGTCATCTCCGAATTTTTCAAGCATCCAATTAAGCCATTCAAGGCAATCTTTGTATTCGTGATAACCGAATCCGATATATTTACCATCACTTTCGCCATGTGCTGCATGGTCGATAAGGAAAACGTTATATCCTAAATCGTGATAGAACTTAGTGATAATTCCAAATTCACCAACGCCGCTGCTTCTATAACCATGTGAGCAGAAAACATAGACATTACTTTCTTTTTCGGCAGGAATCATTCTTGCTTTAAGACGAAATCCTCTTGAGTCTATCATTTCATAGAAAATAGGTTTTTGTTCATTAAACCAGAGAATTCTTTCGTCTTCGTTGTTTTTGTTTACTAAAAATACCTTTTTAGCAAACAATTCTGCTACTGCAGGATAAATTTTAGCGTTGCGATTCATAACCTCATTAAATGCGGTATAACCAACTGCTGCTGAAGCAGCAACTGCACCTGCTGCGATTGAAAGTGAACTTACAATTGCTTTAGTTGATTTTTTCATTTAAATTCCCTCACTTTAATAAATCTGACATATTGTACTCGCCGGGATTTTTATCATGAATAAATGCTGCTGCATTTACTGCACCTGTTGCAAAAAGCGCTTTGCTTCTTGCTGAATGAGAAATTTTTACAATTTCATCGTTGCCTGCAAATATAACTTCATGCTCACCGACTATTGTGCCGCCTCTGATTGCATGTATACCGATTTCTGTTGATTTTCTCTTCTCTCTCTTAGAGTGGCGATCATATTCGTATTCAGCATCATAATTAAGCTCGGATTTAATGGCGTCGGCAATCATTAAAGCCGTTCCGGAGGGAGCGTCAAGCTTTTGGTTATGGTGTGCCTCAACAATTTCTATGTCAAAAGAGTCACCGAGCACTTTAGCTGCTTTTTTTGCAAGCTCGCAAAGAAGATTTACACCAAGTGACATATTTGCCGAGAAAAACACGGGAATTGTTTCTGCTGCAAATTTTAATTCTTCTTTTTGTTTTTCAC
Organism: Acutalibacteraceae bacterium; assembly: GCA_963640495.1. Lineage (GTDB taxonomy): Bacteria > Bacillota > Clostridia > Oscillospirales > Acutalibacteraceae > CAG-177. The sequence goes on along the minus strand of CAVHYZ010000083.1, from coordinate 3,997 downwards.
TTAAACCTGTAGTGCAAACTACAACGCCTATCTTGCTTGCTTTGCAATAATCAAGCATCGAGGAAAGAGCAGAAGGATTTGAAAAATCTATTACGGCATCGGCTTCTTCGTTAATTTCAGAGAATGAAGAATATACGGGATAGGGGTTATCTATTCCCTGAAAAATATCAACACCTGCAACGATTTCCATGTCATCTCTGGATGAAACTATTTGAGTTACGGCACGGCCCATTTTGCCGTTGCAACCGTTTAGAATGATTTTAATCATTTATTAGCCCTCAATAAGACCATGTCTGATAAGGCTTGCACGGAGCTTTGCTTTGCCTGCATCATCCATTTCAACAAGAGGAAGACGAACGGGGCCAACATTGAGGCCCATCATATTCATAGCTTCCTTAACGGGAATTGGGTTAACATCACAGAACAATGCGTTGCAAAGGTCAAGCCATTCAAGCTGAAGGTCGCGGCTGCCGATGTAATCGCCATCAAGATATTTTTTAACGATTTGGTGGGCAATTCCGGGTACAACATTTGAAAGCACGGAAATAACACCTTTACCTCCAAGAGACATAATAGCCGTTGCTTGGTCATCATTACCGGAGTAAATAGCAAGGCTGTCACCGCAAAGAGCGGCTGTTTGTGCAATTTCGGAAATATCTCCGTTAGCTTCTTTTGTAGCAACAATTCTCGGATGCTTTGCAAGCTCTGCATATGTTTCGGGCTTAATATTTACACCTGTTCTTGAAGGAACGTTGTAAAGTATGATAGGAGTTGAAACTCTGTCTGCAATGAAATTGTAGTGAGTAATAAGTCCTCTTTGAGATGTCTTATTGTAATAAGGTGTAACTGAAAGAAGTGCATCAACACCGCATTTTTCAGCTTCGTTTGAAAGAGTAACGGCATAGTGCGTGTCATTACTGCCTGCACCCGCAATAACGGGCACTTTGTGATTTACAACTTCAACGCAGAGTTTAATAAGTCTTACATGTTCTTCTGTTGAAAGGGTTTTTGCTTCACCTGATGTACCGCAAACAACAATAGCATCTGTACCTTTTTTTAACTGGTATTCAACTATTTCGCAAAAACGGTCATAGTTAACTGATTGGTCTTCGTTGAACGGAGTGATGATTGCTACACCTGCTCCTGAAAAAATTACCGGCTTCATATCGATTTCTCCTTTATGTAATTACCAATTAAATTTTGTAGTTATATAGCCTTGCTCGCAAAGCTGTTCTGCCATAAGTACGCCGCCGCCTGCAGCACCTCTGAGTGTGTTATGTGAAAGACATACAAATTTATAATCATATTGAGTGTCTTCTCTGAGCCTTCCGATTGAAATAGCCATACCGTTTTCAAGGCCTCTTTGAAGCTTGGTTTGGGGAAGATTATCTTCTTCAAAATAGTTAAGGAACTGTTTAGGAGCTGAAGGAAGTGAAACTTCCTGTGCATATCCTTTGAACTCTTTCCAAACTTTTTTAATTTCTTCAATTGAAGGCTTGTTTTTGAATCTGACAAATACTGCTGCCATGTGGCCGTCTGAAACGGGAACTCTAAGGCATTGAGCTGTAAAATGAGGTTCTGTTGCCGGAACAATTGCATTGCCCTCAATTTTACCCCAAATTTTAAGAGGCTCAAGCTCGCTCTTTTCTTCTTCACCGCCAATGTAAGGAATTACATTGTCAAGCATATCCGGCCAAGTTTCAAAAGTCTTTCCCGCACCGGAAATTGCCTGATATGTGCAAACAAGTACATCTTCAACACCAAATTTTTTGTCAAGGGGGAAAATTGCCGGAACATAGCTTTGAAGTGAGCAGTTCGATTTAACTGCAATGAATCCTCTTTCGGTACCAAGGCGTTTTCTCTGAGCTTCAATAATTTTTGAGTGCTCAGGGTTAAGTTCCGGCACCATCATAGGTACATCGGGAGTGTGTCTGTTTGCGCTGTTATTTGAAATTACAGGGCATTCTTCTTTAGCATATGCTTCTTCAAGTGCCTTAATTTCGTCTTTTTTCATATCTACTGCACAGAATACAAAATCTACCATAGAAGCTATCTTTTTAATATCTGCAGTTGCGTCCATAACAATAATATTTGCGGCTTTTTCGGGAATATCGGTTGTCATAGCCCATTTTTTACCAACCGCTTCAGCATAAGGCTTGCCTGCTGAGCGAGGACTTGCTGCAAGGACTTCAAGGTGGAACCAGGGATGATTTGCTAAAAGAGTAACAAATCTCTGACCTACCATACCGGTTGCGCCGATAACACCGACTTTGTAATTTTTCATAACTAAAACCTCGTTTCCGTCAGGGCAACTATTTTAGGTTAAAACAATAGCTTGACATTTTAGGATAATAATAATAAAATACTAGCACAATTGCACATAATAGTCAATTATTTTTTGTAAGATATAATGACATTTTTGATTAGAGGTTTTTTGATGAAACGCAGTGAATTTTTCTATGATTTACCACAGGAACTGATAGCGCAAACACCTGTTGAGCCCAGAGATAGCTCAAGGCTCCTTGTGCTTGACAGAGACAGTGGTGAATGTACTCACAAAATTTTTAAAGATATTACCGAGTATTTTAAGCCCGGTGATTGCTTAATTCTAAACAATACTAAGGTTATGCCCGCAAGAATGTACGGTAAAAGGGAGGACACGGGAGCAGTGGTTGAATTTCTGCTCTTAAATCAAAAATCTATTGATACTTGGGAAGTTATTACGGGTCCGGGTAAAAAAGCAAGAGTCGGTCATAAATTTACGTTTGGTGATGGCTCTTTGAAAGCGGAAGTTATAGAGGTTTTGCCAGATGGAAATCGTGTTGCAAAATTTGAATTTGAAGGCAACTTCTTTGAGGTTATTGATAAAATCGGAGAAATGCCTTTGCCTCACTATATAACACAAAAATTAGAGGATAAAAACAGGTATCAAACTGTATACGCCAAAGAGGAGGGGAGTGCAGCGGCACCAACAGCAGGGCTTCATTTCACGCCTGAATTACTGAAAAAAATTAAAGATATGGGCGTAGAAATAGGCTTTGTAACCTTACATGTAGGTCTCGGAACTTTTAGACCGGTTAAAGCTGATAATATCGAAGAACACCACATGCACTCTGAGCATTATTTTCTTCCGCAGGAAACTGCCGATATAATCAACAGAACAAAAGAAAATGGTGGCAGAGTGTTTGCTGTAGGTACAACTTGCACAAGAACTCTTGAATCAGTTGCTACATACAGAGGAAAAATTTGTGCCGACGAAGGCTGGACAAGTATTTTTATCTACCCGGGTTATGAATTTAAGTGCATAGATTGTTTAATCACCAATTTCCATTTGCCTGAAAGCACTTTAATAATGCTTGTAAGTGCTTTTTGCGGATATGAAAACACTATGAATGCATACAAACTCGCGGTTAAAGAAAAATACAGATTTTTTTCTCTCGGTGATGCTATGTTGATAGTACGCAACCGAAAATAATTATATATGATTATCGTCAAACCCCTTGAAATAGCAGGATTTGACGATCTTTTTGCTTTATTAACTTTTCAACAAAAACTAATGATAAATTTCCAATATGAATATATGATAAAAAATTTCAATTTTTTGAAAAAAATTCTTGACATTAGTGTAAGTGTTTGATATAATAATCATCGTTCCGAGCAGGACAGCGAGATGCGAGAGTGGCGGAATCGGCAGACGCGCACGTTTGAGGGGCGTGTGTTTACGACGTACGGGTTCAAGTCCCGTCTCTCGCACCATAGGGAGGATTCCAAACGGAGTCCTCTTTTTTTATATAATTTTATGCGGATATGGCGGAATTGGCAGACGCGTTAGATTCAGGTTCTAATGGTTGCAAGACTGTGCAGGTTCAAGTCCTGTTATCCGCACCATATCGAGTATTCATAAGGGATTTGACCTATGAATACTCGATTTTTCTATATGAGACGGTTTTATGTCAGAGCGGGTGCGGATCCTGCTCTTTTGTTTTATGATGCTTTC
>CAVHYZ010000082.1:0-7392 GCA_963640495.1 Acutalibacteraceae bacterium | reverse complement strand
ATCAATTATAAATATAAATTTAAATCGGCAGTAGCCTAAAATGAACGGTTACTGCCGATATTTTCATTGTAAACGAATTTATATTAAGAATTATGTGATTGTAAGTAGACTTTTGAAAAAACTTAATGCTGATATATCATTAAAACTGTACTGAAAGCGTTGAAATGGGGAAGTAGTTGATTCTTCATATATTACATATTTAATATAAAATCAGTTTTAATTCCGGAATGAATTGTTTTACGTCAATATTTTTAAGCTCATGTGCATCAGTTCCAATGTTAAAAACAACACCGACCTCTTTACCGATTTGAAAATACCTTTTATAAAATACAGGGTCTTCTAAAACAGCGGGAACATTAAGCTCCCATGTAATTTCATTCCTTGTAGCTTTTTCCATTATATCGCATATTTCATTATCTTTGAATGAGGCGGTAATAATTCTAAAATCCTTAAAACAGTTTATATACTTTGCCATAAATGGATGAGCAAAAGCATCTGCTCTGCCACTGTCTATTACTTTATCCATAATTGAAAGCATAAGTTCACAGTACGCTCTTGGAGTCTTTTCCTTAGGATGTGCCCAGTATTTTTGATGAAAGTGATTTGTTGTATATAGTCTCCAATCAAGGGACATATCACAGCTTATGTCATCTGCAAATTTTCCTACATCATAGGAAGAGAGCTCGGCACCGATAAGTACTTTAACATCTGTCTTATAATCTTTAATTTGTCTTAACAATTCATATCTTTGCTGTGCAACCAAATTCTTTTGCTCCGGGTAATTATGGTCCGTAATTGCAAGCACTTTAATTCCGACTTTTTCTGCAGCTTTTATCATATCTATTGCTACCATTTCTTTTTTTGCACAATGTGAGAAGTTGGAATGTGTATGAGTGTTATAAATTGTTAAATCATCAAGATTATATGTTTTCTCATATAAAAACATTTATTAAAGCTCCAATCCGAAAAGAGTGTTTGCATTTTTGCGAGTGAGGTTGAGAATATCCTCTGCTGTTGTGTTTCTGACATCGGCAATTACTTTGGCTGAATATGGAATATAAGAGGAATCGTTTCTTTGCCCCCTAAAAGGAACAGGTGTCATATACGGACAGTCTGTTTCAATTACAAGCTTGTCATCCGGCACATATGCCGCTACCTCAATGGGCTTTCTGGCATTTTTGAAAGTAACAGCACCTCCAAGACCGATATACATACCCAGCTTTATAACTTCCTTTGCCATTTCGATAGAACCGGAAAAACAATGAACAACACCTTTTGGTTTGTATTTTTTTAATAAGTTCATTGTATCTTCGTGTGCTTCCCTGTCGTGAACTATTATGGGAAGATTAAGTTCATTAGCAAGAATTATTTGTTCTTCAAAAAATTTTAATTGAATATCACGAGGGGAAAAATCATAGTGGTAATCAAGGCCTATTTCTCCAATCGCAACGCATTTTTTGCTTGTACATAACTTTTCCAGTACGGAAATATAGCCGTCTTTGCATTTGCTTGCTTCGTGTGGATGCACTCCGCAGGCCGCATATATATAATCATATTCGTCTGCAATCTCAAGACACATTAAAGATGTTGCAAGATCACTTGCACAGTTAACTACGCCGCAAATGCCCCGCTGAGGCAGGGCATTTAACAGCTCTTTGCGGTCCCCATTAAAATCTTCACTGTCGTAGTGAGCGTGACTGTCAAAGATATTATTCATAATTTCAGCTTATTTTACTTCCTGCGGGCACACCGTCAAGGAAGATTACCTTTACATCATTTTCTCCGGCTGTTGCAGCAAGGATCATACCACAGCTTTCAACACCGCAAAGGGTGGCAGGCTTAAGATTTGAAACAAGCACAACGGTTTTGCCGATAAGTTCATCGGGTTTATAATAATTTGCTATGCCGCTTGCAACGGTTCTATTTTCACCTGTGCCGTCATCAAGGGTGAGCTTAAGAAGTTTTTTAGCTTTTTTAATCGGCTCGCATTGAACGATTTTTGCCGCTCTTAAATCAACTTTTGCAAAGTCATCAATTCCGATTTTTGCAACTCCAAGGATTTCTTCTTTAAGAGGATTTTCTTCCTTTGCGGGCGTGGCTGCGGCAAGTTCTTCAAGCTCTTTTTCAAGGTCGATTCTTGGGAAAATAATATCACCTTTTACAACTGTGTAGGTTTCTTCTTTGCCGAATTTACCGCATTCATCCCAAGAAATTATATCATCAAGACCGAGTTGATTGCGAATTTTAACAGAAGTACTTGGCATAAAGGGCGCAATAAATACAGATATAATTCTTATACTTTCGCAAAGATTATACATAACTTCTGCAAGACGTGCTTTTGAATTTTCATCCTTTGCGAGTGCCCAAGGAGAAGTTTCGTCAATGTATTTATTTGTTCTTGAAATGAATTTCCAAATATTTGTTAATGAATCACTGAAATAGAGATTATCAAGACATTCTTCGGCTTTAACTTTTGTTTCGGCTGCAAGGGCTTTAAGCTGAGAATCAAGCTCATTGCTTTCACGCTCTGCGGGAATTGTGCCGTTGAAATATTTTTGAACCATGGCAACAGTTCTTGAAACAAGGTTACCAAGGTCATTTGCAAGGTCGGAGTTGATTCTGTTAATGAGATTTTCATTGGAAAATACGCCGTCTGCTCCGTAGCCTACCTCACGAAGAAGGTAATATCTGAGGGCGTCAACACCGTATCTTTCCGCAAGCTTAACAGGATCAACAACATTACCTTTTGATTTGCTCATTTTTCCGCCTTCAAGAAGTACCCAGCCGTGGCAATATACTTTTTCGGGAAGGGGAAGATCGAGACTCATAAGAAATGCCGGCCAGTAAATAGTGTGAAATCTTGTAATGTCTTTACCGATAAGATGAACGTCTGCAGGCCAGTACTTTTTGAAAAGTGAGTCATCATCACTACCATAGCCTAAGGCGGTGATGTAGTTTGTAAGAGCATCAAGCCAAACGTAAATAACATGTTCCGGGTTTATTGGCACTTGAATGCCCCATTTAAATGTTGAACGAGAAATACACAAATCCTGAAGTCCGGGCTTAATGAAGTTGTTAACCATTTCAGCCTGTCTCATTTTAGGCGCAAAGAAGTCCGGATGCTTATCATAATAATCAAGCAGTCTATCTGCATATTTTGAAAGCTTGAAGAAATATGCTTGTTCGCTTGCTTTTATAACCGGTCTGCCGCAGTCGGGGCATTTGCCGTCAACAGCCTGAGTTTCGGTCCAGAATGATTCACAGGGCTTGCAATAAAGGCCTTCATAGCTTCCAAGGTAAATATCGCCTTTATCATACATTTTTTGAAAAATCTTTTGTACGGCTTTTTCGTGATATTCATCTGTGGTACGAATGAATTTGTCGTTGCTTATATTCATTAGCTTCCATAAATCTTTGATTCCGGAAACTATATTGTCAACATACTCTTTTGGAGTAACGCCTGACTCTTTTGCTTTATCTTCAATTTTTTGGCCGTGTTCATCAGTACCGGTTAAAAAGAATGTGTCATATCCGCGCATTCTTTTATATCTTGAAATAGCATCAGCCTGTACTGTTGAATAGGTGTGGCCTATGTGAAGCTTATCCGATGGATAATAAATAGGTGTTGTAATATAAAATTTCTTGTCGCTCATTTCTTTTCCTCCGGGATTAAAGTAATGCGGCAGCATCTTCATCAAGGAATATTATTGCGTCATTATGCTGCTGTAAAATTGATGCCGGGCATTGTGGAGTTACAGGACCCTTAATCATAGCTTTAATTGCTTCGGCCTTCGATGAACCGGTAGCAATAAGAATAATTTTCTTTGACCTCATAATTGAACCTATACCCATTGTAAGTGCGTGGTGTGGCATCGGAATATCATCAAAATATATTGAGTTTGCATCTATTGTAGATTGGGTAAGTGTAACTTTCCAAGCTTCATCGGTAAATTCGTTTGAAGGCTCATTAAATGCAATGTGACCGTTTCTGCCTATACCGAGAAGCTGAATATCAATTCCGCCTTTTGCTTTGATGGCTTCTGCATATCTTGCACTTTCTTTTTCGGGATCTGCATTACCATCAAGAAAGTCAACGTTATTCATGTTGATATCCACTCTTGAAAAAAGATTTTCGCACATGAATGTATAGTAGCTGTTTTTGTGATTTTTAGGAAGATCGCAATATTCATCAAGGTTAAAAGTTTTAACATTGTTAAATGAAACTTTACCGGAGTTATAGGCATCAACAAGACAATTATATGTTGGAACGGGGGTTGCTCCCGTTGCGAACCCCAAAACACAATCGGGCTTTGAATTGATAAAATCAACATAAAGCTTTGAACATTCTCTACCGATTTCATCTGCATTTTTCAGAATTTTGATATTCATTCTTTTTACCTCACTTGATAAATTTATATTCTGTATAATAATAAACCATATACTTTAAAAAGTAAAGGATTATCAAAAAATCTTTTAAAACTTTTAAAAATCCTTGAATTAACAACAGCTGTTTGATAATATAGTATCATCTTAATTATTGGGAGTGATATTATGGCAAAATTTTCAATTGGCGTTATCATTGATTCTTTCCGCACAGATACAGTTACTGCAGTTAAAAAGGCAGCAGCTTGCGGTGCACAGGGAATTCAAGTTTATGCAACTACCGGTGAAATGGCACCCGAAAATATGAATTCAAAAAAAATAGCCGAATTTAAAGACCTTGTAGCATCTAATGGCCTTGTTGTTTCTGCCCTTTGCGGCGACCTTGGCGGTGGATTCACAAATCAGGAGGAAAACCCTGCAAGAATTGAAAAATCAAAAAGAATTCTTGATCTTGCAAAAGAAATAGGCACGGATATTGTTACAACTCATATAGGTGTTGTTCCTACAGATAAAAATCATGACAGATATAAAATTATGCAAGAGGCTTGCTATGAGCTTGCTCATTATGCGGATACTATTGATGCTCATTTTGCCGTTGAAACAGGCCCCGAAACTTCTGCTGTGCTTAAAGAATTCCTTGATTCTCTTGACTCAACAGGTGTATCAGTAAACCTTGACCCTGCAAACCTTGTTATGGTAACGGGGGATGATCCTGCCGGCGCTGTAATCAATCTACAAAAATATATAGTTCATACCCACGCAAAAGACGGCAAACAACTTTTTTACAGAGATCCCGAAATTGTTTACGGCCTAGTTAAGGATCCCCTTGTTACAGGTCGTAGTTTTCTTGAAGTTCCTCTCGGTGAGGGCAGTGTGCCATGGGATAGATATCTTGAGGCCCTTGAAAGCATAGGGTATAAAGGCTTCCTTACCATTGAGCGCGAGGTTGGCGATGATCCTGAAAGAGATATTAAAGCCGCTGTTTCATTTCTTAGGGAACGCATTTAAGAGGATTGTAAAATGAAAATCGGAGTCAGTAGTTACAGCTTTGATCAGCTTATATCATCAAAAAAAGAAACTCAGCTAAGTATTATAAAAATCGCTTCTGAAATGGGTTTTGATGGTATTGAATTTACAGATTTGATTGTTCCCCAAAATATGACAGAGACTGAGTATGCCTGTGAAATTCGCAGCGAATGCGATAAATACAACCTTCCTGTTATCAGTTACACAGTAGGGGCGAATCTTCTTGAATTTGATGAAAATTTAAGAAATAAAAAAGAAATTGAAAGAATTTGCCACAAAATTAATATTGCTTCAATCCTCGGGGCTCCCACCCTTCGCCATGATGCCGCAAGCGGTGTGCCCGAAAATATGAAAGGCTTTACCGGCTTTGATAATGTGTTGCCCTTTATAGTTGAAGGTTGTAAAGAAATAACCGAATACGCCAAAGAAAAAGGCATAGCCACAATGATTGAAAATCACGGGACTTTTTGTCAGCAAAGTGATCGAGTCGAAAAAATTATTACCGGCGTTTCTGATAAAAATTTCGGCGTGCTTCTTGATATAGGTAATTTCAGCTGCGTAGATGAAGATAATGCCAATGCAGTCGGCAGGCTATTGCCTTATGCTAAACATATTCACGCAAAGGATTTTTATATTAAAAGCGGTAACGGTATAAATCCAGGTGAAGGTTTCTTCCGCTCAAGAGCCGGTAATTATTTAAGAGGAGCGATTATAGGCCAGGGCAATGTGCCTGTTTATCAATGCCTTCAAAATATCAAAAGCATTGGATATAACGGCTTTATCAGTATTGAATTTGAGGGAATGGAAAATTGCTTAAAGGGTATAAGAATAGGATATGATAATCTTAAAAGATTTTTAGGTTAGGAGAGGTAAAATGACGGATTCTGAGCTTAAAGCTTTAATTGCAATGGGTGAATCAGAAGTACTGAATGATGAAAACAGAGCAAAATACAGTGGAAGCTATATAAAAACCTCTATGGGCATAACTCATTATGAGCTTAAAGGCGACGGCGAACCTATTGTGCTTGTTCATGGTTATTCAACACCGTATTTTATTTACAATAAACTATCGGACGGCCTTGTAAGTCTCGGCTATAAAGTCCTTCGTTATGACCTTTTCGGTAGGGGATTTTCTGATAGACTTAAAGGTAAAAATGATCAAGCTTTTTTTGCAAAACAGCTTGATGAAGTTACAAAAGCTCTATTAGGAGAAGAAAAGTTTATACTTGTGGGCACATCAATGGGTGGAGCAATTACAACTGCTTATTGTTTACACTATCCGGGAAAAATTAAAAAGCTTATTTTACTTGCTCCTGCAGGTATGGATTCCTTTAAACCGCCCTTTTATATGCATCTTTGCGGTGCTCCGATTCTCGGGGATATACTTTTCCCTCTTATAGGTGATAAAATTCTTATAGGAAACACTCAAAAGGAGCTTTATTATTGCTCACAGGAAGATAAAGATTACTATACCCGTAGCTTTGCGGAAGGGTGCAAATATAAAGGATTTCTTAAAAGTACTCTCTCGTCCCTTAGAAATACTATTCTTAAAACAAATGTTTCAATGAAAGGTTACAGAGCTGTTGCAGAGCAAAAAATTCCTTTACTCTTAGTGTGGGGAACCATTGATAAAACCATGCCTTATTATCAGCATGAAAAATTGATTGAAACTTGTCCACAAGTTGAATTTGTTACCTTTGAAAATTCAGGCCACAATTTTGTCTTCGATGAGGGTGAAAAAACTATTAAGGTTATACAAGAATTTCTCAACAAATAAAATCGTTTCCGGCAGATATTCAAAGTGCGAATATACTGCCGGAAATTTTTCCTATCTCCTTTTATTCATGCTTAATATATTGAAAATACGACTTTTCATTCGCTGCAAATTGAGTGCCTACGATTAATTTTTTGATTTCCCTAATTTAATTAATAAAATTCTTGAATTAGAAAAGATTCTATTATATAATTATACAGTATGTTTTT